>VFZY01000004.1 GCA_016870915.1 Acidobacteriota bacterium
GCTCCCCATCCCCCTGCCCGGTAGGCTGCAAGCCAGTTGTAGATGCAGGCCCGGGCAAAACCCAGTGCCTGGATCACCACCTCTGGACTCTCGCCCGCTTGCACTCGCTCGACGGCGCGGATGCGGATCTCTTCCAAGGTCTTGTGATCAAGAGATCGGGCATCTCGCTTGGGCATGATCCATTTTACCAGATGTCTACCTACTTATGCACTCATTAATAACGCAAGTCTCTTTGTTGCCCTTCAGGGTGATGTGCGCCCCTCGAAATTGTCCGAACACACGAGACGAAAAGAGGGCGCCGCAATGTTCGCAATACGCCGGGATTCCACTCATAAATGGTCTCCACGCTTCTTCAGCCGAAGGAGCGTACGATCTCATTATGCCACGAGCACCGGGCGGTTCGATGTTGAAGCAACTCCTCCCCGTCCGGGCGCCGCGCGTTCTCTGTTTCTGTCAGTGGTGATTATCAGAAGATCAGCTTCAGGGCGAGTTGCGCCTGCCGGGCGGGGAAGGTGCCGTTGATCTGGCCGAAGGTGTTGCTGGACCGGTTGGGGTCCGGCGCCAGGAAGTTTGTGCGGTTGAAGAGATTGAAGAATTCGGCGCGGAACTCGACTTTCATCCCTTCGCGCGGCAGCATGAAGTTCTTGTGGACGCCGAGATCGGTGGAGAAGTAGCCGGGGGCCTGGACGACGTTGCGGCCGATGTTTCCGTAGGGGTCCGCGGTCTGGTTGGCGGCGGCGGTGACTTCGAGGACGGTGGCGCGGTTGAGGTAGCTGGCGGGGCCGCGCTGGCCTTCGGGCACCAGCGGGTCACCGGTCACGTTGGCGCGGATGTTCCCGATGGAGCCGATCTGGAGGCGGGCGACGGGGCTGTAGACGAGGTTGACGGGAAGGCCGCTATTGGCGGTGGTGGTCTGGCTGATGCTCCAGCCACCCAGCACGCCGTCGGCGATGGGATGCAGGGACGCTCCGAACTTCTTGCCGCGGCCGAAGGGCGCGTCCCAGATGACGGTGAAGGTGTTGTTCAGCGGCTGGTTGTAGCCCGACACGCCGCGGTACGACTGGCGGCGCGTGTAGCTGATGCGCGAGTCATCGCCGCCCGCCGTTTCCAGGTGGCCGGAGGCGTTGTCGATGGCCTTGGACCAGACGAAGGTGTTGAGCAGCAGGAAGCCGGCGCGGTAGCGGCGTTCGATCTTGGCCTGCAGGGCATGGTAGTTCGAGAAGCCGGCCGGGTGCGCGATCTGAATCTGGCCGAAGCCCTGAACGGGCCGGCGGGCGTTGATGGTGAGGTTCTCGCCCGGGCCGTTGAAGCGGGCTTCATTGTAATCGCTGAGCACGACCAGCTTGTTGCCCCGGTTGCCGACATAGGCCACGTCGAGGACGACGTTGCGCCCCAGTTCGCGCTGAATGGTGAAGTGCCAGTTCATGATGTACGCGGTGCGGGTATCGGCGGGGAGGAAGTTGGTTCTGGAGGTGAGGGTGTTGGCCAGTTGCGGGCTGAGCAGGTTCGACGGATAGCCGTCCTGCGTGGGCCGGAAGCAGGTGGTGGGCAGTTGCCCGTCGCGGCAGCGAGGCTGGCTGACCAACTGGTCAACGCCGACGCCGATGATGCCCGGAAGGTTGTACGCCAGAAGATTCTCGCCGCCCAGGCGGTTGAAGTGCACGAAGCTGGCGCCAAAGCCGCCCCGCAGCACGGTGCGCGGTGTGAGGTTGTAGGCCAGGCCGAGGCGCGGGGCGAAGTTGTTGCGATCGGGATTGACCAGCGAACGATCGTAGATGGACCCGCTGCCGGCCCGGATGAGGCGTCGGCCGGCCGGGTCAAAGTTCGAAAGAATGTTGTCGCGCTCCCACTGCGGGGTGGCGTATTCGTAGCGCAGGCCGAGGTTGAGCGTGAGTTTGCGCGACACCTTGAAGTCGTCCTGAAGGTACCAGAAGTTCATCCGCTGCTGGTAGTTGACGATCACGCTGTTGTTCAGCGGCTCAAAGTTATTGGCCAGGCGATGGGAGTAGCGGAAGAAGAAGGTGAGTTTTTCCGAGAAATAGTGGTCGTAACGGATGTCGCCTTTGTCATTCTGATCCGTCTGGCGGGGCAGGGCTTCAAAATTGTTCGCGATGCCGGGCCTGTTGACGGCGGGCAGTTCGCTGAGCACCTTGCGGGCAAAGGGGAGCATGGCGGATTGCGGAATGACGCCGTTCAGGAACGTTTCGCCGGTGAGCGGATTGGCCACGGGGATGCCGAAGGCGCCGGCGCGCTGTTCCATGGTGGGCAGGGTGGAGAGGACGAGAGCGCGGCGGACGCGGCGGTATCCCTCATAGTCGGCGAAGAAGAACATCTTGTCCTTGCGGATGGGGCCGCCGAAGGTTACGCCGAACTGATGCTGCTGGAGGGTGGGCTTTCTGTTCTCGCGCGGCTTGAAGAAGCCGACGGCGTTGAGGTTGGTGTTGCGGACGAAATCCCAGGCGGCGCCGTGGAACTGGTTGGTGCCGCTCTTCACGGTGGCGTTGATGACGCCGCCGCCGGCGCGGCCGAATTCGGCGCTGAAGTTGTTGGTCTCAATGCGGAACTCCTGCACGGCATCGGGCGAGAGCTGTACCACCTGATTCGAGAAGCCCTGATTGGAGGTGCCGTAGGCGTTGTTGTCGACGCCATCGATGATGAAGTTGTTGAGGGCGCTGCGCATGCCGTTGATGTTGTAGGAGGCATCGCGCAGGGAGCCGCCATCGGGCGTCACGTTGAGGGTGGAGCGGCGCACGCCCGGCGCCAGAAGGGCGAGGTCCGCATAGCTGCGGCCGTTGAGCGGCAGGTTGACGATCTCAGTGGGCCTGCATGGCATGGCCGCGCGAACTGGTGTCGGTCTCCAGGGCTTTGACCTCACCGGTGACGGTGACTGCTTCGCTGACGGTGGCCACCTGGAGCGTGAGATCGACGCGTTGACGGGTGCCCACGGTGACCGTGAACTGCGCCGCGGAGGCCGGCGCGAAGCCCGCCTTTTCCGCGCGGAGCGTGTATCCGCCGGGGCGTACGTTGAAGAACTGGAAATTGCCTTCGCCGTCGGTTTCCTGCCGGGCGGTGATGCCGGTGGCGACATTGCGAAGTGTCACCGCTGTACCGGCGACACTGGCCGCCGCCGAATCGCGCACGGTGCCAAGGACGCTTGCGCTGTCAAACTGGGCCTGAAGACCCGCGGCCGTGAGAACGGCCAGGGACGCGAAACCACGAAACACCATCGAACCCCCTGGTACCAAGTATAGTGCCGCGCCGCGTTATACTCATTGGATTGCATGAGCGAACTGGCCCGCATTGGCGTTGCGATTGAGGCGGGACTTCTTGAGAAGTTCGATGAACTCATCGCGCGGCATGGTTACGACAACCGGTCGGAGGCGTTCCGCGACATGGTGCGGGACCGCTTGGTGCGCGAGGCGGCAGAGGCGCCCGACCAGCCGGTGGTGGGCACGATCACGCTGGTCTACAACCATCATCACCGGCAGTTGAACGAGAAGCTGACCGGGCTTCAGCACGAGGTGCATCATGCGATTATTTCCACGCTGCATGTGCACCTGGACCACGATGCGTGCCTGGAAGTGCTGGTGGTGCGGGGCCGTGCGCGCGATGTGCGGGCGATTGCGGACCGTCTGATCGCGACCAAGGGTGTGCGCCATGGCCAGCTCAGTCTGACAGCCGCGGCGGCGGCGCATGAATAGCGCCGTGGCGGGACAAGTCTAGACAGGCCCGGTGTAGCGTACCTTTCCGAGTTCGACCGGGATTGCGACCTTGGCCAGGACGGTGAACACGAAGGCTCCCATGGCGAAGATGCCGAGGCCCACGGCGAATTCGACCCACGTTGGCGCATACTCCACCACTTTGCCCCACGGTTCCGGCACAAAGCCCGGAATGATGGTGCCCATGCCCTTCTCGATTTCGATGGCCACAACCAGCGCGGAACAGGCGGCCAGCAAGACGGGCAGACGCTGCCGCCAGCGGTGGACGGACAGCACCCCGGCCGCCGCGAATTGAAGCGCCAGGGAGGACCAGATCCACGGGACGAGGCGGTTGTGGCCATCCAGCCCGAAGAAGAGATACCTGGCGGAATGCGAGTGGTGGGTGGAGCGGTACGTCTCGGTGAAGATCTCGGAGATGCTCATGACGCAGCAGACCTGGGCGGCGACGGTGACGATCATGGCGAGTTTTTCGATGGTCCGGTCCGCCACGGGCATTTCGGTATGGCGGCGGATGGCAACCAGGATCAGGATGATCAGGGCCGGGCCCGCGGTGAAGGCGGTGGCGAGAAATCGCGGCCCCAGCAGAGCCGAGTGCCAGTATGGCCGCGCCGGCAACCCGGCGAACAGGAACGCGGTCACCAGGTGTAGAGAGACGGCCCAGAGAATGGACAGGAACACGAAGGGAACGTAGCGGCGCCGGTCCGGCGTGTGTCCGCGGAAGCGCGTGAAGAGCAGGTAGAAGGGGATGCCCAGGTTCAGGACGAGGTAACCGTTGAGCACCAGGATGTCCCAGGCGAGCATGGAGCGGGGGAAGTTCATCCGGCCCAGGCCCGGCAGAACGTGCCAAAGGCGGGCCGGGCCACCGACATCCACGACGACGAAGGCAATGGCCATGAGCACGGCGGCCACGGCGACCGCCTCACCGATGAGCACGGCGCGTTTGAAATCCATCTCTTCCAGCACGTAGGCGGGCATGACCAAAATGACGGCGGCGGCCGCGATGCCCACGAGGAAAGCGAAGTTTGAGATGTAGAAGCCCCAACTGACCTGATCGCGCATGCCGGTGACGGCGAGCCCCTGATCGAGCTGGACGCAATAGGCGAACAGGCCCACGCACATGAGGAGGGTGAGCAGGGCCATCCAGAGATGGTAGGCGGGGCCGCCGCGGGTGGCTTCGCCGATGCCGTAGCGGAGGAAGGATCGCAGTGCGGTCATAGGATCAGTCCATGAAGTACCAGAACTTCGGATCGGTTCCGAGATCTTCCTTCAGCCGGAAGACCTTCTTGTTGGCGAGCACCCAGCGGATCTCGCTTTGGGGGTCCAGGAGGTTGCCGAAGATGCGCGCGCCGGTGGGGCAGGCTTCGACGCAGGCGGGGTTGCGGCCATCGCGGCTGCGTTGAATGCAGAAGGTGCATTTTTCGACGACGCCTTTCTGGCGCATCCGGTTGCCCAGGTAGTGCTGGTTGGGGTTGAGATCGGCCTCCGGCACTTCCGGCGCCTGCCAGTTGAACCGCCGTGCGTCGTAGGGACATGCCGCCATGCAGTAGCGGCAGCCGATGCACCAGTCGTAGTCCACCACCACGATGCCGTCGGGCTCCATCCAGGTGGCTTTGACGGGGCAAACGTCGACGCATGGTGGATTCTGGCAGTGAAAGCACTGGGTTCCGAGATAGAAGTGGCCCTCGGCGGGCACCGGATGATCGAAGGTATCGCTGGCTTTCGAGAAATCGAACTCGCCGTTGCGGTGCTCATGGATCCGGATGTAGGCCATGCCGGAGGCTCGATCCTGGTTGTTCTCCCGGATGCATGCGCTTACGCACTCCAGGTAGCCCCGGCACTTGGAGACGTTGAAGGCGTAGCCGAACAGCACTTTCTCGATGGGTTCGGCGCCGCTGACTGAGATCCGGCCGCCGTGCTTAAGCTGGTGGAGGCGTTCCAGCCGCAGAAGGGCTTCCGTTTTTTCTTCTTCCGACATGAGCCGGTAGTTCTCTTGAAAGTACCGCTGCCACTCCAGCCGCGACGCTTCGCGGGATTCCGGCGAAGCGAAGGGATTGATGGCGTTGGCCACGGAAGCCGCGGCGGTGGCGGCGCCAGCCACGGCGCAGCCAGCCACGGTGATGGCGGTGCGGCGGTCCATTGGCTGGGAGAGAATCTGAACGAGTCCATTCTTCATTCGCCGGCAGCCTCCTTTCGTGTCATGGCTGGCAGCCGCCGGCCGAAGCCGGGCGAGTGCGGGTTGTGGCACCCGGTGCAGCCGATGGCGACGCGAGCGCTGGCCCAACCGGTGGCCCGCTTGCCATGGGCTCCACCGGCCCAGTCCTTCTGTTGCCGGGCATGGCACTGGCCGCAGAGGCGGTGCGATTCATCGAAGCCGACGGGTGCGCCGCCGAGCATTCGCAGTTCGCCGCGGACCGGGTCGGCGTGACAGGTCTGGCATTGCATGGTTTCGTTGGGGGCGTGGCGCTGAGCGACCCCCCAGTGCGCCGCGGGATGGACCGGGCTCATGGCCGCGAGGGGTACGGTGTGGCAGCGAGTGCAGGGAGCTTTCTCCATAAACGCTGCGCGCTCGACCACACCGGGCGGCGCGGGCACGATGTCGAGGGCGCTCATGGGGCGCGGCGGCCTGCCGGGTGAACCTCCACAGGCGGCCAGCACGAAGATTGAAACAACGCTTGCGCCCGCGAGTGCGAATCTCATTCGGGCCCTCTGCGGAAGACGGCGCCGTTGACTTCGCGAGCCACATGGCATTGTGAGCAGTTGTGGCGCTCCGGGTGTGACATTCGGAGTTCGCGTACGGCTCCCGGGCCGCTATGGCAAGCCAGGCAGTTGGTCCGGGTGTCCGTTTCGTGGGGAACCGGCGGCGGGCTGCCGGGCAGTGCGGGGCCATTCTCTGGCGGCGGGACGGGTGTGAATGACGTGGGACGGAACAGGCCGGCGTTCTCTTCCTTTGCCACATGGCATTGCAGGCAGGAGGTGAAGCCCGGGTGAGGTGTGACTGGCGCCATGGCCTTGAACAGAGGGACAAAGCCGCCGTCGCGATGGCAGATGAGGCAGCCGCGGCCGCCCCATGCCGCGGAGTCCAGGAGACGATGCGGAATGGCGGGGGGAGCACCGGGATAGGCACGCAGCCGGCCGGCGGAAGCCAGGGTGCGCGCACCGGGAGCGGGCACCTTGCTGTAGCTTTCGGGTTTGAGTGAGTCCGGGGCTGGAGGAGGGGGCTGCGTCCGTTCCTTAAGCGCGCCGGAGTCCCGTGTGCCGGGCAGGGGCGCCTGGCTGCCGAGCACGAACACCCCGCCCAGCATCAGCGCGGAGATGCCTGTGATGTGCCAGATTCGTGCGGGTGCGATGGTCACGGCTTTAGCCCAGCTCCGCGCGGGCGGGCTCCACGCGCACGGCGCATTTCTTGTAGTCCGGCTGCTTGGAGATGGGGCAGAACGCATCGAGCGTCAGTTCGTTGATCAGCTTCGATTCATCGAAGAAGGGCACGAACACCTGGCCGGGCGCGGGCTGGCCGCGTCCGCCCACCTTGGCTTTCAGCACGATTTCGCCGCGGCGGCTGCGCAGACGCACGGCATCGCCGGTGCGGAGTTGAAGACGCGCCGCATCGCGGCTGTTGATCTCGACGTAGGCGGCCGGCACGGCCTGGTGCAGCACGGGCACGCGACGGGTCATGGAACCGGTGTGCCAGTGTTCCAGCACGCGTCCGGTGGAGAGCCAGAACGGATACTCCTTGTCGGGCTTTTCCGGCGGTGGTTCGTAGGGACGGAACCAGATCCAGGCGCGCCGGTTGGGCTTGCCGTAGAAATCCCAGGAGTCACCTTTGGCCGCCGGATCGTAGCGGGCGTGGTAGCGCCACTTGGTCTCCCGGCCGTTGACGTAGGGCCATTGGACCCCCGGGCGCTGCTTGAGCACCTCGTAGGGCGCCATGGAGTGATCGGCGCCGTGATGAAACTCGCTGTATTCCTTCCAGATGGCGGCGATGTGATTTTCGCGGGTCCAGGGGAACAGATGGCCGTAGCCGGCCCGCCGCGCCACCTCGATCAATTGCCAGGTGTCGCTCATGGCATCGCCGGGCGGCTGCAACATCTGCTCGAAGTGCTGGGTGCGCCGTTCGGAATTTCCGAACATGCCCTCGCGCTCGATCCACATGGCTGATGGGAGGACGACGTCGGCGATGTCCGTGGTTGGAGTGGGGTAGACCTCGGAGACGACGATGAACCGCCCGTCTTTCTTCGCGGCGTCGCGATACCGGCGGAGTTTGGGCATGGTCACCATGGGGTTGGTGACCTGAATCCACAGGAAGCGGATTTCCCCGCGATCGAGCGCACGGAACATCTCCACGGCGTGGAAGGTGGGCTTGGCGGGAATTTTCTCCACGGGCACTTTCCAGATGGAGGCTGCCAGTTTGCGGTCCGCTTCGTTTGTCACGTCCCCGTGCGGCAGGCGGTTGGTCAAGGTGCCCACTTCACGCACGGTGCCGCAGGCTGAAGGCTGCCCTGTCAGGGAGAACGGGCTATTGCCCGGTGTTGAGATCTTGCCTGTCAGCAGATGCAGGTTATAGACAAGGTTCTGCATCCAGGTGCCGCGGGTGTGCTGATTCATGCCCATGCACCAGAAGCTCACCACCTTCTTACCGGGATTCGCGTAGAGCGACGCCAGATAGCGCAGATCCCGTGGACTCACGCCGCTCAGCGCCTCAACGCGTTCGGGCGTGTATTCGTCCACCAGTTCCCGGTACTGTTCGAAGGTGATGGCGGTGGCCTGATCATTGAACGCGAATTTGTCTTCCACGCCATAGCCGATTTCCGTCTTTCCCTGGTGGAAGCTGACGTGCCGTTCGACAAAGGCGCGGTTGACGGCGCCGAGGCGGATGATCTCCCGCGCCAGGCCGTTGGCGATGGCCAGGTCGGCATTTGGTTGAAAAAGAATCAGACGGTTCGCCGCCGCGGAGGTGCGCGTCGATCGAGTTGCCAGATCGATGATCTCGACGTCCGGCCGCTTGTCGCGCTGCTCCAGCATCCGTGAGAAGAGCACCGGATGCATTTCCGCCATGTTGTTGCCCCAGAGCACGAAGACATCGGCATGATCGATGTCCTCGTAGCAGCCCATGGGCTCATCCATGCCGAAGGTGGTCATGAAACCGGTGACGGCGCTGGCCATGCAAAGCCGGGCGTTCGCCTCCACGTTGTTGGTCCCGATGCCGCCTTTGAAGAGTTTCGAGGCGACATAGCCGTCGGGAATGGTCCATTGGCCGCTGCCGTAGATGGCGACGGAGTCCTTGCCCGATGCCGCGATGGTCTGCTTGAGCTGCGACGCCACCAGATTGAGCGCCTCTTCGATGGGCGCGGGGGTGAGCTTGCCGTTCTTGCGGATGAGTGCCTGGCGTAGACGGTCCTCGCCGTAGAGAGCCATGACGGAGTGGTAGCCCTTGACGCAGCAGAGGCCCTTGTTCACGGCGCTGGCCGGGTCGCCTTGCACGGCGACGGCCTTGCCGTTCGCGATGCCCACCAGCAGCCCGCAGCCGGTGCCGCAGAAGCGGCATGGGGTCTTCTTCCACACCGTCCCGGCCGGCAATCTGGTTTCCGCCGCGGGTGCGGCCTGTTCCACGAGCGACGCAGCGGCCCCGGCCGCCAGCACCTTGAATACGTCTCTTCGCTTCCGCGCCAAAATGCCCACCTCCTAATAAAGGATTGGGGGCTGCACGCGTCGTGCCAAAGTCCTGAGCTTGCCGGAAGCCTAGACGTCGCGGGGCCGGACGTACCATTCCAGGGCTTCTTCGCGCGACAAACGCTGGGGTTCCGCCTGGGATTCGGGGTGGGTGGCGCGGAAGCGGGTGAGGAGCAGATCCTCCATGGCTTCCACCACCTTTGGGTGTTTTGCCCCAACGTTGGTGAATTCGCCCGGGTCGGACTTCAGGTCGTAGAGGCGGGTGTAGCGCCCCGGGGTGGGGGTGTCGATATCGTAGCCGTCGCCCCGGGCGCGGCGTCCCGAGCAGAAGATGAACTTCCAGCGGTCCGTCCGGATGAAGGCCTCCTCGTTCTCCAGGTACTCGGAGAAGATGTGATCGCGGCCGGTGGTCTTGCGGCCTTCGAGGTAGGGGCGCAGGGACTTTCCTTGGGCGCCGGGCAGGGGGTCAAGGCCGAGCATGTCGGTGATGGTGGGGGCCACGTCCAGATGTTCCGTCAGATCGCGGACGACGCCGTGGCGGACACGGCCGGGCATCCGCATGATGAGCGGGACGTGCAAGGCGGGGGCATAGCCGCAGTGCTTTTCGAACCGCCCGTGCTGGCCCAGGCAGTAGCCATGGTCGGCCAGATAGACGATGTAGGTGTTATCGTCGAGGCCGAGGTCACTGAGGCGCCTCAGCACACGGCCGATGTTCGAATCCAGGTATCGTGCCGAGGTGTAATACGCGGCGGCGATTCCCTGTTTTTCGGCATCCGTGAGATCGCGGAAGATTTTGGGAATCTGCCAGGCGTCTTCGGGCCCGACGCGCGGCGCCGTGAATCTGGCCGGGGCGATGGCATCGCGATCCTCCACCGGGAAGTCATAGGGCGAATGGGGCTCCTGGAAGCTCAACCACAGCGCGAACGGTTTGTCGCGATGAGCTTCGAGGAATGCATCGCCCTGGCGCAGCAGAAACGCTGACTTCATCGCTTCCCGGTGCCGGGGGAAGGGCAGCTTTTCGGCGTTCAGCCAGATTCTGGACGGGTCACGGAACGGGCGCCATTGCGGCTTGGTGCGAATGGTGGAGGGGATCTCGCGCGGCTTCACTTCCGCCATCCACTGCTTCTGCAGTTCGGCTTCGGTCAGCATGGTGGCGAAGCCATGCAGGCCGGCTTCGGCGGGCTGGTTGAAGTGCATCTTGCCAAAGACGGCGGTGGCGTAGCCCGCGGTTTGAAACTGTTTGGCCAGTGTGGCTTTGTTGCGGTCCAGCCGCGTGGGCAGACGGGTGACGCCGGCGGCGTGCGGCAGCAGGCCGGTGAGCAGGCTCTGGCGCGACGGCGTGCAGACCGGGGAGTTGCAGTGATGGCGCGCGAACCGAGTGCCCTGGGAGGCCAGCCGGTCGAGGTTGGGAGTTTCCGCCAGCGGGTTGCCGTCGCATCCCATGACGTAGCCGGCGTGATCGTCGGCGATCAGGAAGAGGAAATTGGGGCGGCCTCGCCGCTGAGACTTGAGGATCGCTGGAGCGCCCAAGGCGCCGAGGGCTTCGCGGCGGGAAAGGTTCGGCATGCGGACCAGTCTAGCTGAGCTTTGGGGTGGACTGAGCGTGCGGGCCGGTCAGCGGGCGGCGGCGCTCAGTTGCCGGGGCTCGGCGGAACCGAGGCGCATGAGAATCCAGGCACCGGCCAGGAAGATGAGGGCTGAAATCCACTGGGTGTTGGAGAGCGCCCAGCCGAATGGGTGGGGCTGTTCATGGTGGCGGTAGAAGTCCACGGTGAAGCGGGCGGCGGAGTACAGAACCAGATACCAGCCGATCAACGCGCCGGTGCGGTAGGGCCGGGCCGCCATCCACCAGAGCAGTCCGAAGATCAGGAGTTCGGAGCCCGATTCGTACAACTGGGTGGGGTGGAGGGGCTCATTCAAGGGCACGCCGACCAGTTGATAGGCGTCCAGATTGTCGAAGGTGACGGCCCATGGCCGGTCGCACTTGATGCCCCAGCAGCAGCCGGCGGCGAAGCAACCCAGCCGGCCGATGGCGTGCCCGAGGGCGATGCCCGGCGCGAACAGGTCCGCCGTGGCGAGCCCGGGGAGGTGATGACGCCGCATGTACCACCACGCGGTGGCCACGGCAAGGAGGAAGCCGCCCTGATAGACACCCGCCGCCTGCAGGGTGGAAAGCGAGAAGATATCGCGCGGGTTGCGGGCGTAGTGATCGAAGTCAAAGAGCAGCATCATCAGCTTGGCGCCGGCCAGGCCGGCCAGTGCGCAGGAGACGGCCAGATTCGAGATCAGCTCCGGGTTCAGGCTTGCGCGCCGCGCCAGTTTCTGCGTCACCCACAACGCCGCCAGGAACGCCGTGGCCACCAGGAGGCCATAGGTGGGAAGATAGAAGCCGCCGAGATCAATCAGCTTTGGAAACATGGTTGGCCGGAACCGCGTTGCGATTGAATCGAATGAGATCGAGCACCATCAGCGCGGCACCCACGCTGATCGCTGAATCGGCGACGTTGAAGCTGGGAAACTCCCACGGTCCGATGAAGAACTGAAGAAAGTCCGTGACGCTGCCGTAGACGGCGCGGTCATAGATGTTGCCGAGCGCTCCGCCCAGAACCAGCACCAGGGCGCGGCGTTCGGGGGAGGGTTCGGCTGGCGCGCTGGCGCGCCAGAGAAGCACCACGACGAACACCAGGATGCTCACCGAAGCCGTGAGGAGCGCCGTCTTCCGCACCATGGGCGGGGCGTCGGCGAGCAGGCCGAAAGCCATTCCGGGGTTGCGCGTGTAGACGATGTTAAACAGGCCGGGAATGACGGTGTGCGAATCCCAGATGGACACGGTTCGCTCGATCACCACCTTGGTGGCGCGATCGAGCGCGAAAATCCCCGCGGCGATTCCGAAATCGATCAGCCTTCGGCGCGCGGCGGCGGGCATGGCGTTCATCAGCCTCTCAGGATCTCATGAACGGCCATGGCGCACGGCATGCAAACGGTGGGGAACTCGGGGTCCTGCCCGACGTCGGTGGTGAATTTCCAGCAGCGTTCGCACTTCACGCCGCCGGCCTTTTCCACGTGGACGCTGAGGGCGGCGGCGCTGTTTTCCAGCACAACCTCCGAGACGATGAAGAGCGACGGCAGTTCTTCTTGATACTCATCGAGCAGCGCAAACCACTCGGGGTCCGCCTCAATGGTGACCTTGGCTTCGAGCGATCCACCGATGAACTTCTGGTCGCGCGCTGCGGCCAGGCTCTTGAGCACATGATCGCGCGCTTCGATGAGCCGGTCCCAGTTCCGAAGCCGCTCGCGGCGCGCTTCGGGCAGCCCGGCGGTTAGTTCCCCGGGCGTTGGAAATTCGGCCATGTGGACACTGGCCGGGGCGCCTTCGGGCAGTCTCATCTGGGCCCAGGCTTCCTCCGTGGTGAACGCCAGCACCGGCGCCAGAAGGCGGGTGAGCGCGAGGTTCACGCGGTAGAGCGCGGTCTGTGCGGAGCGCCTGGCTTCGGAGCGTGGCGCGGAGGTGTACAGCCGGTCCTTGAGAATGTCGAAGTAGATGGCGCTCAAGTCGACGATGGCGAAGTTGTAGAGGGCCTGATACACACGGTGGAAGGCGAATTCGCCATACCAGGCGAGGCAGCGGCGCACCAGATCCTCGGCGCGGGTGAGAATCCACTGGTCGATCTCACGCAGGGCGGCTGCCGGAACGGCATCGGTGGCGGGGTTGAAATCCGCAAGGTTGCCAAGCGCGTAGCGGAACGTATTTCTCAGCTTCCGGTACGCCTCGGCCAGCCGGGCCAGAATGGTGTCGGAGATGCGGACGTCGTCGCTGTATTCGACCGAAGCCACCCATAGGCGCAGCACTTCCGCCCCGTACTGGTTGATGATCTTTTCGGGCTCAACGACGTTGCCGACGCTCTTCGACATGGCGCGGCCATCGCCATCGAGGGTCCAGCCGTTGGTGACGCAAGTGCGGTATGGCGCGCCGCCCTTCAGCCCGGTTCCCACGAGCAGCGATGAGTGGAACCAGCCGCGGTACTGATCGCCGCCTTCCAGATAAACATCGGAAGGCCATGGCAGGCCGCTTTCCGGATGGAGCACGGCGAGGTGGCTGGCGCCGGAATCGAACCAGACATCGAGAATGTCGTTTTCCCTGCGGAACTCGCCGCCGCCGCACTTGCCGCAGCGCGCTTCGGGACCCATCAGTTCGGCGGGGGTGTGGGAGTACCAGGCGTCCGCGGTTTCGGTGGCGAAACGGTCCACGACGCGATCGAGCACAGCTCGATCGGTGAACGGTTCCTGGCAGCCTTCGCAGTAGAAGACGGTGATGGGCACGCCCCAGATGCGCTGGCGGGAGATGCACCAATCCGGGCGGGTGGCGATCATGTTGGAGATCCGCTCTTCGCCCCAGGACGGCATCCACTTCACCTGCTTGATGGCTTCCAGGGCGCGCTGGCGAAGCCCGTTCCGCTCCATGCCGATGAACCACTGCTCGGTGGCGCGGAAGATGGTGGGCTTGTGGCAGCGCCAACAGTGGGGATAGCTATGGTCGATTCGCTTTTCGGCCAGCAGCGCTCCAGCCTCCCGCAGCAGCCCGATGACAACCGGGTTCGCGTCCCAGACTGTCTTGCCGATGAGTTCTTCCGGCAGACGCCCCCCGCCCCCTTCGGCGTGGTAGAGACGGCCCGCGTTGTCCACCGGGCAGTAGGTTTCGATTCCGTACTGGCGCCCGATCGCGTAGTCTTCCTGGCCGTGCCCGGGCGCGGTGTGGACGGCGCCGGTGCCCTGTTCCAGCGTGACATGCTCGCCCAGCAGCCCCGGGGAGTTGCGTTCGAGGAACGGGTGCCTGAAGATCGCGCCCTCCAGAGCCGACCCCTTGAAGCGGGCCACCACCTTCGGATCGGCCCAGCCGCACCGGTTGGCCGTTTCTTCCAGCAGCGCTTCCGCCACGATGTAGGCTTCGCCATTCACCTCCGCGGCGACATAGTCGAACCGCGGGTGGTAAGCGATGGCCATGTTGGCGGGAATGGTCCAGGGTGTGGTGGTCCAGATGAGGCCCGATACGCTGTGGCCGGCGAGATCCGGGTGGATCGCGCCAGGATCGGAGGTGAGCCGGAAGCGCACCCAGATGGACGGGCTGGTGTGGTTCTCATACTCCACTTCAGCCTCCGCCAGGGCGGTGCGGCAGCTCAGGCACCAGTTGACGGGCTTGAGTCCCTTATAGACATAGCCCTGGTGCAGAAAGTCGACGAAGGCGCGGGCGATGACGCTCTCATAACCCGCGGTCATGGTGAGGTAGGGATTGGCCCAATCGCCGAACACGCCCAGGCGCTGGAAGCTGCACGACTGAAGGTCGACGTACTTCTGGGCGTAGGCGCGGCACGCCTGACGGATCTGGGCCGGAGTCATCCTGGTTTTCTTGCCGCCAAGCTCGGAATCCACTTTGATCTCGATGGGAAGCCCGTGGCAGTCCCAGCCCGGGACGTAGGGAGAATCGAACCCGGCCATCACCTTGGACTTGACGATGAAATCCTTCAGCAACTTGTTGAAGGCGTGACCCAGGTGGATGTTGCCGTTGGCGTACGGCGGGCCATCGTGGAGGACGAACAGAGGTCTGCCTGCGCGCGCTTGCCGGATTTGCCCGTAGAGGTCCATTTCCTGCCAGCGGCTCAGCAGCTTGGGCTCATTCTGTGCCAGATTCGCCTTCATGGCGAAGGCGGTTTGGGGCAGATTGACAGTCTTCTTGAGATCGACTTCAGCCATGGGAGGGGGTAAACTCTCATGGTAGCAGGCAGCCGCCGGGACCCCGGCGCTGACCTTGCGGCCCGCCCCGCGACCCGCTATCTTGAACTAGACATGGCGAAACCAGACATGACGAAGCCAGACATGAAGAAGCCGGACAGGACGAACCCAGACATGGCAAACCCGGGCATTTCCGTATCTTCCCGCCGCCGCTTCCTTGGCGGCACCGGCGCCGGCGCCTTCCTCATCGGGAAGCCTGCCGAGGTGCAGGCCCAGGGCCTGAAGATCCGCGCCGGCATCGTCGGCACGGGGGGACGAGGCACCGCCGCCATTCGCGAGTTTCTTTCCGGCAACGACGACGTGGAGCTTGTGGCCGCCGCGGACCTCTATCGCGACAATCTGGACAAGGCGTTGGCCGCATCCAGCGCCAACGCGGCGATTGCCGCCAAGGTGAAGGTGGATCCGGAGCACCGGTTCACCGGTTTCGATGCCTACAAGAAAGTGCTGGCCAGCGACATCAACCTGGTGATTCTGACCACGCCGCCCATCTACCGGCCCATCCACTTTGAAGCCGCCATCGCGGCGGGCAAGCACGTCTTCGCCGAAAAGCCCCTGGCGGTGGATCCGGTGGGCGCCCGCCGCATCATGGCCACGGCCGTCGAGGCCGAAAAGAAGAAACTGACGGTTGGCGTTGGCGCGCAACGGCGCAACCAGCCTGAGTATGTCGAGACCATCCGCAGAATTCACGATGGCGCGATCGGCGAACTGGTGGCCGCGTACGCGTGGTGGCAGGGCGGACCGATCATTCGGGACACAACGGCGTCCATGGGTGATGTGGAAGCACAGACTCGCAATTGGTACCGCTACCTCTGGCTGAGCGGCGATCAGGTGGTGGAGCAGCACCTTCACAACATCGATGTCATCAACTGGGTGATGGGCGGGCCGCCGGTGAAGGTGACGGCCAGCGGAGGCCGTTCCTGGATGCCGCTCGACCGGCGGCATGGCAACAACTACGACAATCTTACGGCCACCTTCGAGTACCCAACCGGAGTGATCAGCATCAGCCAGTGCCGGCACTTTCCGGCGGGGGCCACGAATCGTATCGGTGAGCTGGTTGTGGGCACGCGGGGCAGGAGCAACTGCCAGGATCTGGCGCCCAAGGGTCCGTTGCCGCCGAAGGTGCAGGAACACGTGAATCTGGTGAAGAGCATTCGCGGCCAGGGCCCTTACATGAACCTCGCCCACGATGTGGCCCGCAGCACGATGACGGCGATCATGGCGCGGGAATCGGCCTACAGCGGCATCGAGATCACGTGGAACATGATCATGGCGTCGAAGCTCGACCTGCTGCCCGCAGCACTTGAGAGCGACCCGAAACTCGGCATCCCGGCGCCGCCCGAGCCCGGCAAGTACAAGTTCATCTAACGGAGATTAACATGCGGAGACAAGCATGAACCGGCGTGTATTCACAAGCCTGCTTGGCGTGGCCCCGGCCGCGTTCGTCAAGGCGGCCCAGCCGCGGCAGAACATCCTGTTTGTCGCGATCGACGATCTCAATGATTGGATCGGGTGTCTTAACGGCTATCCCGGTGTGCTGACGCCCAATCTGGACAAGGTGGCGGCGCGCGGCACGCTGTTCCGCAGCGCCCACTGCGCGGCGCCGTTGTGCAACCCCGCGCGGACTGCGATCATGACGGGGCGCCGCCCGGCCTCGACGGGCGTTTACGACAACAATCAGCCCTATCACGGCTCCAAGGTGTTGAAGGGCGCCGTGACGCTGAATCAGCACATGGTGGACAACGGCTATCTCGCGTTCGGCGCGGGCAAGATCTATCACGGCACGCGCGGCGCGTTCGCCGACATGAAAGGCTGGACGGAATACGGCGACCCCAAAGGCGCCCCGGAACTTCCGGGACCTCTGCCGCTGGCCGGTCCCGTGGGGCTGGCGAACATGGACTGGGGCGCCGTCAAGGGCGGCGACGAAACCATGAACGACTACCATGTGGTGGATTGGGTCTCGCGCCACCTGGCCGCGAAGCAAACGCAGCCAATGTTCCTTGCCTGCGGCATCTACCGTCCTCACCTGCCGTGGTATGTGCCGAAGAAGTACTTCGATCTCTATCCGCTTGACGCCATCCGCCTGCCGGTGGTGAAGGAAGACGATCTTGACGATGTGCCGGAAACCGGCCGCCGGATGGCCAGGCAGAACAACGACCATCCACGCATCACGAAGAACGATGCCTGGAAGCGCGCGGTTCAGGCTTACCTGGCGTCGATCACGTTCGCCGATACGATGGTGGGCCGTCTGATGCGGGCGCTTGAGAATGGTCCGCATGCCGGCAACACCTCGATCGTGTTGTGGAGCGACCATGGCTGGCATCTTGGGGAAAAGCTCCACTGGCGGAAGTTCACGCTTTGGGAACGCTCGACCCGAAACGTGTTGATGATCAATGCGCGGGGCGTGAGCCGTCCCGGTTCCACGTGCGACCGCACGGTGAGCATGGTGGACCTCTACCCGACGCTGATGGACATGACCGGGCTTAAGGCGCCGGGCACGATGGACGGCCAGTCCTTGATGCCTTTGTTGCGCAATCCCGCGGCGGGGCGGACGGAGCCGGCGCTCACCACATTTCGATTCGGAAACCACGCTGTGCGCACGGAGGGCTGGCGCTACATTCGTTACAACGACGGCGGTGAGGAGTTGTACGACCGCACGGCGGATCCGAACGAATGGACCAACCTGGCCGCATCACCCGCGCAGGCCGCGCGCAAGGCGGAACTGGCCCGCTGGCTGCCGGCGCACAATGAGCCGAACGCGCCGGTGGGCCGGGGCACGGGCGAAGAGCGTGAAAACAACTAGATTCAGGAGAATGACAATGATGAATTCCACACGCCGGGGACTGTTTCGCGCGGCGATGGGCTTTACCGCCGCGTCGTATTCGCGCATCCTGGGCGCGAACGAGAAGATCAACCTGGGCCTGATTGGCGCGGGCGGCCGCGGCACGGGCGTGATGGGCACGTTCCAGAAGACGGATCAGGTGAACGTCCGCGCCGTCTGCGATGTCTTCGCGGACCGCATCGACCGCGCGATCACCCGCGCCCCCGGAGCCCGAGGCTTCAACGACCACCGCAAGCTTTTGGAGCAGAAGGACGTGGACGCGGTGCTGATCGCCACGCCCGATCACTGGCACGGCGGCACGGCGATTGACGCCATGAACGCCGGTAAGGATGTGTACGTCGAAAAGCCGCTGACGCTTCGCATTGAGGAGGGGCCGGAGATTGTTAAGGCGGCCCGGGTGAACAATCGCATCTGCCAGGTGGGCATGCAGCAGCGCTCCGGCACGCACTATCTTCAAGCCAGGGAAGAGTACATCAAGAGCGGCAAGCTGGGCAAGATCACGATGGCCCGCACGTGGTGGCACGGCAACGGGGCCCATCTTCAGAAAGCGCCCGCGGCGCTGGCCACGCAGCCTTCGAATCTGGACTGGGCCCGTTTTCTGGGGCCGGTGAAGTGGCGGGACTGGGATCCTCAACAGTTCTGGAATTTCCGCGCCTATCTGGATTTTGGCGGGGGCCAGGTGACGGACCTGTTCACGCATTGGATCGACGTGGTGCACATGTTCATGGATCAGGACAATCCGACGGCGGCGGTTGCCTCCGGCGGCGTGTATCACTACAAAGACGGCCGCACGGCGCCCGACACCATCAATGTGTTGCTGGAGTATCCGGCCGAGTGGACCGCCACGTTTGAGGCGACGCTTGCGCCGGGGATCACGGGCGCGGGCGTCGAGATGTGCGGCACGGAAGGCAAACTGTTCATCACACGTGGACGTTTCGAGTTCCAGTCCAAGGAGCGCGGCGCGCCGCCGGTGGTGGTGCAGTCTCCGCGCGACCAGACGATTGAGCACGTGCAGAACTTCCTGGATTGCGTCCGCTCGCGCAAGCTGCCCAATGGGGATGTGTACATCGGCCATCGGTCGGCGCAGGCCTCGCATCTGGGCAACATCGCGTATCTGCAGAAGCGCCGCCTGAAGTTCGATCCGGACCGCGAAGAGATTCTACCCCTGTAGCCCGGCGATCTCTTCTTCCAGCAACTGCCGCTGGTGGAGATCGGCGTAGTAGCCGCCCAGGGCCAGGAGTTCGTCGTGTGTACCCTCTTCGGCGACGCGTCCGTGCTCAATCACATGGATGCGGTCCGCCATGCGCACAGTGGACACACGGTGTGAAATCAGAATGGTTGTGCGCTGCCGCGTCACATCGGCCAGCGCGGTGAGAATGCGTTCTTCCGTCACTGTGTCGACACTGGCCAGGGCGTCGTCGAGAATCAGAATGGCGGGATTGCGAAGGATGGCGCGGGCGATGGCGGTGCGCTGCTTCTGGCCTCCCGAGAGGGTGAGGCCGCGCTCCCCGATCATGGTGGCGTAGCCTTCCGGGAAGGCGGCCACATCGGGTCCCAGGCCCGCGATCCCTGCGGCGCGTTCAATTTCCGCGGGCGTCGCGTCCGGAGCGCCGAATGCGATGTTGCCGGCCAGCGTGGTGCTGAACAGGAAGGTTTCCTGGGGCACGAAACCGATCTGCCGGCGCAACTCCTGGGGGTGGTACCGGCGCACGTCCACGCCATCAACGAGCACCTGGCCCTGTGTGGGGTCCAGCAGGCGGGGCACCAGATTCACCAGTGAACTCTTGCCGCTGCCGGTGTGACCCACCAGCGCCACGGTGGCGCCGGCCGGCACGCGCAGTGTGACCCCGTCCAGCCCCCGCACGCCGCCGTAGTCCAGAGTGACATCGCGGAACTCGATTTCGCCCCGCAGGCGCGCGGGCATGGGCGCGGCGCCATCGGCTGGCGCTGCGATTCCAGGCTGGGTGTTCAGAATCTCCAGGATGCGCTTGAACGAAGCCTTGCCGCGCTCGGTGAGGTTGATGACCCAGCCGAAAGCGATCATCGGCCAGATCAGCATGCCCATGTAGGTTTGGAACATCACGAACGCGCCGATGGTGAGGCCGCCATCCATCACACGCAGACCGCCGGCCCACAGGACGATGAGAAAAGTCACGCCGGCCAGCGCCTGCAATAGCGGCCAGAAGACGCCGGTCTTCCGGGCCATCTCCAGATTTCGCCGGATGTAGTCGCGGTTCAGGGCTTCAAACGCCGCCATCTCAGCCTCTTCGCGGGCATAGGCGCGCACGATGCGGACGCCGGCCAGGTTCTCCTGAACGCGGTTTGAGATCTCGCCGAACTGCTCCTGAATCTTTTCGAATCGCGTGTGCACCTGCCGGCCGAAGTAGACCACCACCAGGCTCACCAGCGGGGCCGGGGCCAGTGCCAGCAGCGTCATGCGCCAATCGACGCTGAGCATTACCGCCAGCGCGAGTAGAAACATCAGCACGGTTTCAAACCAGTACATGACACCGGGCCCCAGCATCATACGAACGGCGTTGAGATCGTTGGTGGCGCGGGCCATGATGTCGCCGGTGCGGAAGCGGGCGTAGAAATCGTGCGAGAGGCGCGCCAGGTGCGCGAACAGATCGTTGCGCAGGGCATATTCGATGTCGCGCGAAATGCCAATGAGGATCACGCGCATCCAGTACTGGAAGAAGCCCTTCACGGCGGAAAGGCCGGCGAGGGCGGCGGCCAGCCAGAGCACGGTTTCGACGCGGAAGCCCTGGGTCAAGGAGTCCACGCCCTGCCGGATGACGAGCGGCAGGCAGACGGCGCAGGCGTCCTTGAGAATGAGGGCCGTGAAGCCGCGCGCAAGTCCGGCCCGGTGGCTCCAGAGATAGGGCCACGCGGCGGCCAAGGATTCTTTGAAGGTTCCCGGCAAGGCGGCTACAGTCCGAACCAATAGGCTACCGTCTTTGTGGTCTCAAGCAGCCAAATGCGGCGGGAGCGGCGGGATTGCCACCATCGTTCCGGGTCGAAATCGCGGTCCGGCGCGGCGACCACGCGGAGAGCGATGTCAGGCGCGGCTTCCCTGAAGACCCGAGCCGCGCGGCCGGTGTGGTAGTTGCTGGTGACCAGCAGATAGCGCCGCACACCGCGGCGGCGCAGCTCGGAGGCCACCAGCCTGGCCTCCTCGCGGGTGGAGTCAGCGTCGATGGGGAAATTGTCCAGCCAGCCGGCGGGCCAGCCTTGAGTTTCGGCGTAGCGCATGGCCAGATCGCTTTCCCGGAAGCCGTAGAAGCCCGGAGGCCCGTCCACCAGGATTTTTGGTGCGTAGCCGCGCCGGACGAGTTCGACGGCGTGCCGCAGCCTGTCGCCTTTATAGTCACCCGCCAGCAGAACAATCAGCTCGCCGTTTCCGGGACCATCATCGGTGACCAGAGCACGGCCCATCCAGCGCAACGCGGGCTGATGAAGAAAGTAGCCCGCGGCGGCCACGGCCAGCAGGAAGATCCAGAGGAAGCGGCGCGCGGGCCGGCTATTTCTCGTCCGGCGAGGAAATGGGGTCAAGATGGCCCACTGTCTTGAGGCGCCGGAACATCTCTTCCACCTCAGCTTCGTCCTCGGGCGTCAGCAGCGGGTACTTTGCCGGCTTGTTCATCTTGCCCGCCTTGGGACCGTTCACCACCGGAATCCGCCAGAACTCGTTGTACGGCAGCCCGTCGATGGACGCTTCCCGCGCATGCCGGAACAGTTGCTGGGTGAGCCTCTTCGAGGTGGTGACGGTGCCGGCGTGGATGAGCATGCGGCGTTCACCGCCCTCGAATTCCAGGATCATGATCAGCGGCGAAACCCAACCGGTGCGGTCGACGCGTTTGATGAGGTTCCAGGCGATTCGTTCCTTGCCGATGGCCAGGTGCGACTCGTAGATGACGATTGCCGGCCGGGTTCCAAGGTAGGCGAACAGCAGCGCCGCACCCAGGAAAAGACCCGCTGGAATGGCCGCCAGCGGCCAGTGTACCGCCCAGGCGGTGCATCCGATGGTGATCGCCAGCGCGACCCCGCCGAGTACCAGGTGTTTCCGCGACGAAGGAAAACGGCTCACGTTCTGCCCCTTCTTAAAGCCTAATCCCGCCCGGTGGGGTCCGTCAAACGCGTGAGGGCGCCGGCTGAGGGCGTCCGGCGGAGGTAGGATGGACAAGTGATCCATCCGTCCCCACCCACGCGCCGTGCCGTGCTGGCTTCCGCCGTTCCTTTTTTCCTTGCGGCCCGGCCCGCAGGCTTGCTGATCGACACGCACATTCATCTGTTCCATCCCGATCAGAAGGAGTTTCCGTACCATCGGAATGCGAGCTATCGCCCGCCGGCCGAGTCCCTGGCGGACTACACCGCTTTCGTCCGCCAGAGCCGCCTGGATCACGCCGTGGTGGTGCATCCGGAACCCTATCAGGACGACCACTCCTATCTTGAGTACTGCTTCCGCAACGAACCCTCGCCGGGTTTTTTCAAGGGCACCTGCCTCTACGATCCGCTGCTGGCGGACACGCCGGCCCGCATGGCCGGGCTGGTGAAGAGGTGGCCCGGCCGCATTGTTGCGCTGCGCGTTCATCAGAACCGGGCGAAGGGCGCCCCGCCCACTACCAGCGGTCCGATTCGCGAGCGCGATATGAGCCACCCGCGGATGGCGGATACGTGGCGCGCGGCGGCCGATCTGGGACTTGCGATCCAGATGCACTTCATTCCCTGCCACGCGGCGGGCATTGGGGCGCTGGCGTCGAAGTTCAGCGCCATGCCGGTTGTGCTGGATCATCTGGCGCGCGCCGGGGAGGGCACGCCGGAAGAGTTCGACGAGGTCTTGAAGCTGGCCAGGTTGCCTAAAACCGTGATGAAGTTCTCCGGTTGGGGATACTCCTCCAAACAGCCGGCGCCTCATCTGGATTTGCAGCCGTTGCTGAAACGGGTGCACGCCGCGTTCGGCAGCGGGCGTATTGTCTGGGGCGGCGTGGGCATGAATCTGAAGGAGTTTGACCAGCGTTCCGCGATGCTCGACCGCCTGTGGGACTTTATCCCGGAAGCGGACCGGGCCCGCATCCGTGGGCTGAACGCCAAGGCGCTTTACCGGTTCTGAAAGATTCTGAGAAATGGATACTCGCGCCTTCGCCGTCGCGCTTCTGGCCGCGCTGCCCGCCGCAGCGGACTTGTTCCAGGTGGATCTCTTCGAACAGGGGGCGGCCGGGGTGCACACTTACCGCATTCCGGCGCTTGCCGAATCGCGGCGGGGAACGCTTCTGGCCGCCGCGGACGCCCGCTTTGATTCAACCGGCGATCTGCCCGGGCGCATCGCCATCGTGCTGCGGCGCAGTTTTGACAAGGGCCGCACCTGGACGCCGGCTCAATTCATTCACCGGGTTCCGGAAGGCGGGGCAGGCGACCCCTCACTGCTGGTTGACCCGCGCACGGGCCGCATCTGGTGCTTTTTTGCCTACGGCCCGCCCGGGATCGGATTCCCCACGGCCAAACCGGGGGCCCGCACGGGCGTTGAGACGCTTCAACTTCATGCCATTCACTCGGATGACGATGGGGCGACATGGTCATCGGCCGCCGACCTGACGCCGCAGGTGAAGGACCCCGCCTGGCGCGCCTTCTTTGCCACGTCGGGCGCGGCGATCGTCACGCGCACGGGCCGGTACCTTCTGCCCCTGGTGGTTCGGGATGCGGACAACTCGGTCCACGCCCGCAATGCGTATAGCGATGACCGGGGCGCTACATGGCATACCGGCCCGTCGCTTGGCCCGGGCACCGATGAGAGCCACCATGTTGAGTTGCGCGATGGCGCGGTGTTGCAGAATTTGAGGACCAACCCCGGCGGTCCGCGCGGGGTGGCGGTCTCGCGGGATGGGGGTGTGAGCTTTTCACCGGTGGAACGGCACCCGTCGCTGGTTGATCCGGGCTGCAATGCGGGCATCACGCGCCACGCGAGAAAGAACGCATTGGTGTTTACGAACGCCGCTTCCACCCGGCGTGAACGGATGACGGTGAAGGTGAGCCGCGATGACGGACGGAGCTGGTCCGGCGGGCGGGTGGTTCATGAGGGCCCGGCGGCGTACTCGTCGGTGATCGTGCTGCGGGACGGCTCGATTGGGGTGCTCTATGAGCGGGGTGAGAAGTACGCGGCCGAAAGGATCACGTTCGCGCGTTTCCCGTTGTCGTGGGCGGAAAAGTAAAAAGGGCTCCCGGATTGCTCCGGAAGCCCCGATTTGGTCAGAAACCGCTCTGCCTTGCGGCCAGGTTAGCGGATCAGGCCAAGCACGCCGGACGCCATGCCGTCGGTGCGAATGGCGCGTGCCCCGTCGGCCGTCGCCAGAACCAACAGCGTCTCCGTTGTGGTGGAGATGGTGCCTTCGGCGTCGGTGGCCGAGAAGCTCAGCATGATCTTGGCGAACCCAGGGACATCCGGCATCCGGGTGCCCTGCGCCTTGCGGCTGGAGCTTTCGCCATTGGTCTGCTTCACTTCATCGCCGGTCACGTTGAGGGCGTCGATCTTGATGCGAGCCGCCCGCGCGAACCCGTCGGCGGACGATTCAACCAAGAGATAGTCGCCGTTCGGACCCTGCGCCGGCGCCGGGCTCAACCGGGCAGCCCCGTTGAATCCAGCGTTCGAACGCACGGCGGCGATCTCCCCGGAAGCCGAGCGGAAAACGCTGAGGTTCTCGGTCATGTGGGACCGGTTGCCGTCGGCGTCCTCATCCGAAATAAGGGTCAGCGTGATGGAACCCGTGTTGTCGGTCCGCATCGTGTACGTACCCTGCACGGCGTAGAAGGTGGTGGAGTCCTTGGCGCGGAGCACCTCGTTGCCTACCACGGTCCCGTTCTCATCGAAGCTCAGGTTGGCCAATGCCGCATAGCGCTGACCATCTCCCCGCGTACCTTCCTCCGTGAAAACGAACTTGCCTTTGATGTTGGCCTGCGCGAAGGCGGAGACTCCGGCGAGACCAAGGAACAGAATTGACAGCCTCATGGTAATGATCCTTTCATCGGCGGCTTGACTACTGCATGCCGCTTCATTTTAGTTGTGGCCGCGGGTTGAACAAACTTACAACCCGGTGGCGATTTTTCACGCCTGTTACAGTAACTTACCGAGGCTTTCCCAGGCACACCGCGCCCGGGCACACCCCGGCCATTCACCGCACCGGCCGGTTGGCCCGCACTCCCTTCGAGAATGCGGAGGGTCTGATCGTTTGGCTCCACCGGGGCGTCGCGCCACGCGTGGGACCGGACATCCGGCGGCGTTGCACCGCCGTTACAGCGTATGTTTCAGAAAGTGTGAGGTTGGTTGACCGCTCCTCAACTGTCTTAGACACCGTAGATGGGGTTTGGTTTCGTCAAAGATAAACTCCTCTATGTAAAGAATGTGGAGCGAAGCCGTTTTCCGTTCGCCGCCGGTGAAAATGGCGTTGCGGGATCCGGCTGCCTGCTAAACTCGGACCATGAGCAGCGCTGTCATGGAAGAGGTCACGGCTGTGTCCACGGGGCCCGATCTCCCCACCTCCTTCGAGGAGGTGGTCCAGCTTGAACGCCAGTATCTGTTGCAGAACTACGGCCGCTACCCGTTGGGTCTGGCGCGCGGCAAGGGCTGCTATCTTTACGATTTTTTGGGACGCCGCTATCTGGACCTTCTGACTGGAATTGGCGTCAACGCGCTGGGGCATGCCCATCCGCGGCTGACCCGCGTCATCCGGGAGCAGGCCGCCACGCTCATCCACACGTCGAATCTGTACTATCACCCCTATCAGGCGCCGTTGGCGAAGAAACTGGCGGAAACCAGCGGCCTGCAGCGCAGCTTCTTTTGCAACTCAGGCACCGAGGCCATGGAAGGCGCCCTCAAGATGGTGAAGGCCCATGGCAGGAAGATCGATGCCTCGAAGTTCCGGATCGTGGCTTTGGACAACTCCTTCCACGGCCGGTCGATGGGTGCGTTGAGCGCCACGGGCCAGCCCAAGTACCGGCACGATTTCGAACCGCTGCTTCCCGGCGTTCAGTTCGTCGACCGCAATGATGAAGCGGCGCTGGAAGCCGCCGTCAACAGCTCGACCGCCGGGATAGTCCTGGAGGGTATTCAGGGCGAAGGCGGAGTTTACCCGTGTTCGCCGGCCTTTATTGCCAAGGCTCGCGAACTGGCGGACCGTTACGATGCGCTGCTGATCTTCGATGAGATCCAGTGCGGGGTGGGGCGCACCGGAACGTACTTCTCCTATCAGACGCTGCGCCCGGCGGTGATGCCCGATATCGTGACTGTCGCCAAGCCTCTGGCTTGTGGCCTGCCCATGGGCGCCGTGATTTGCAATGACCGTGCCGCGGCATCGATCGCGCCCGGCATGCACGGTTCGACGTTTGGCGGCGGAGCGCTGGTGTGCCGCGTGGCGCTGGAGTTCTTCGACATTCTGGAAGGTCTTTTGCCGCGGATCACGGAAGTGGGTGACTATTTCCGTTCCGAGTTGCGCCGTCTGGCGGGCCGGTACAGCTTCATCAAGGAGGTCCGCGGCGCTGGGCTGATCATCGGCTGCGAACTCGATTTTCCGTGCAAGGAGATGGTGGCGGCGGGCTTTGAGCACGGGCTGCTGTTCAATTGCACGCATGACACCGTGCTCCGTTTCCTGCCGCCGTTCATCCTGACGGAACGCGAGGTGGACAAGGCCATTACAGGCCTCAATCGGATCTTCCGGAAGGCCCGGCGTTCCGCGTAAGCCATGGCGGACGTTGAACGCTTGCGCCGCATCGCCGAAGGCTACGCCGTCGGCTCGGTGGATCGCCACATCCTGTTGTGCGCTGACCAGACCAAGCCTAAGTGCTGTTCCCATGAGGCGGGTCTGGCGTCGTGGGATTACCTGAAATCGCGGCTGGCTGAATTGAAGCTGACCGGCGGCGGCGAAACGTGTGTGTTCCGGACCAAGGTGAATTGCCTGCGGGTGTGCGAGGAAGGGCCGCTGGCGGTGGTTTACCCGGAGGGCACTTGGTACCACTCGGCGACGCCGGAGGTGCTGGAGCGCATCATTCAGGAACACCTGATCGGCGGCCGGCCGGTGGAAGAGTTCGCCTTTGCCAACACGTTTGAAAAAAGCGCCGTGGCGCCCGGGGCTGACCAGACCGGCCGGTGAACCGCCACAACCGGTCCCGTCCCGTCAAGCCAACGCATTCAGCCAACGCATTCTGTTGGCACCATCCCCCTCGGCCCCCTTCCGCCACTGGCCAAGGGTAGGGAGGGGGGGCCCCATTCGGGGGGATTCGCTTGCGTCAGAAGCGGTCACCTTGTCCGTCAGGATCTCATGGCGGTCGAAGACCTCAAGGGCGTCTGCTTGATTCTTAAGGTGGGCGGATTTCACCCGGCGCAGCGCCGATCTCTTCATGGCAGGACGGACACGGGACGGCGGCATTGCCTGGGTGTCATGAGGCCGGCCCGGCCTTTGCCGGCAACAGACCAAGGCCGTGGGCCGGAATTCGCACGGCCCGGCGGGTGTCTTGGTGCGGTGCTCGCGGGCTGCCCTCGCTGGAGGGGTTGCGTGACAGTTAACGTGACAAAGGGCCGGACTGAGTTCCGGCCCTTCTCGCATCTGGTCTTTGGTCGCCGCGGGATTACGATGGCGCTTTCGCCCGGCTCCGCTATTCGTTGAAGAGATATCTGGACGGAGTGGCGGAGGCGGACAAAGAGAGCAAACTCGTGGGGGTGATCGAAGAAATCGATCATGAGTGCCGGAAGGCGGAGGACGAGTTCAAGAGCATTGAGCGGAGGCATTCCCGGTCACTGACGGGGATGTTGATTACAACGTCTGTGGTGTCGTTGGCCGCAGCAGGCGAAGTGGCGATGCCGGGCGTCCTTGCGGCCGCGATGGGATCGGTGACGGTGAAGGACCTGATGGAGAGAAGGATTGCGAAGATGAGCGACGCCGAGGATATGGAGAGGAGCGACTACTGGATCGCCTGGAAGATTCACGAGGAGAACAGGAAGCGAGCGGGCCGCGGAAAGTGAATCGGTCGTCCCAATCACGACCGCTGCCTCCTCGAGGGCTTCCCCACACCCACCACCGGCCTCAAACGTCTCTTCCGCAAAGCGGCCGAGCCCAAAGGACCCCTCATCACTTCCGCGCCGCCCGCAAGAAACGCAACGACGCACTCAACTCCGCATCGCTGTAACGCCCGAGATCATGCTGCCACGCCCCCGGCGTGCTCGTAGCCGTCAACCGTCTCCGCACCGGCAGCGGCGAACTCAAGTCGTAGACAACGCCATCGGAAACAGGCAGCCCGGCAAACGTCTCCGCACCCGCCGAATGCGTCCGCACCTTCGCGGACCGAAACGCCCGAAGCTCCGCGGCATCGGCAGGTACCTGAGTGATCACCACGACCGGCGAGCCCCAATCATCCGCCTCATGACAAGCCCCGCAAGACCCCATCCGCGTCGCGTCGAAGAACACGGCGCGCCCTTCTTTCTCAGGCTCGGTCAACTGACGCTTACTTACTGCCGCGATGCTAGCCGCCGCCGCCGCCGCCGGCAGACTCCTGATGTACTGCGCTATCGCGTAGATCGCGTCCTCGCTCAGCGCTCCTTCGAATTTTGGCATGCCTTTGCCGGAAATGCCGTTGCGTATCACGCCCACCAGCCTGTTTGCACTGAGCCCGGTCCCCGCCAGCGCCGGCGCACGTCCCGCAGTCCCATCCGCGCCATGACAGTACGTCACCGCGCAACTCTGCCGGTAAAGCGCCGCTCCATCCTGCGCAAATGCGGCGAGAGACAACATCCAGAGCGCCGTCATTTCCCTACCTCCGGCAACGCAAAGACAAACAGCGTCGATCCCGCGCGTGGCCTCGGCGTGTTCGGCCATCGCGCGCCATGGGAGGCGCCCGCGAGTGACCCCCAACCCGAAGGCGTCGCCACATACTGGCGGCCGCTTATCGAATACGTGACCGCCGAACCGCGATGCCCGCCACCGGTTGGAAACGACCACAAAGACGTGCCCGTCCGAGCGTCCAGCGCGAAGAAATTGCCCTCGGGATCCCCGGAAAAGACCAGGTCGCCGGCTGTGGCCAACATGGATGCCATGATCCACGTCTTCGCCGGTCGAGTCCACTTCCGTTCTCCAGTGGACGCATCGAACGCCGCGATGTACGCCTCAGCCTTCCCACCTTCCGGCGATACGACGCGCCACGTACCGCCGGTCGAAACCTGCCCCTCGCTCGCTGGATCGTCCCGCGCAATCAGCTCATTGCAAAGCTCGTGCACCGGGACAAACAGCAGGCCCTGCCGAGGCGACCACGCCGCCTGATTCCAACTCTTCGCGCCAGTAACGCTTGGACAAACAGTGATTGGCTTGTTCAACTCCGGCTCGCGCCGCCCGACCAACTTTCCGGTTTCCGTGATGCCGGAGATCCACGACACATTTTTCGCGAACTTCCACGCCGACAAGAACTCACCGGTGACGCGGTCGAGAATAAAAACATACCCGCCCTTGGCCGGTAACATCACGGTCTTGCGCATCCGGCCCTTGATCGAAACATCGGCCAGGATCATCTCGTACGCCGCGTCGAAGTCCCACACATCGTGAGGAACCACTTGATAGTGCCACTTCAACTTTCCGGTATCGGCGTCCAGCGCAACAATCGACGCCGTGTACAGATTGTCGCCTTGCCGCCTGGAGCCATTCACGTCCGAGGACGCATTGCCGGTGCCCCAATAGATCAGGTTCAGCGCCGGATCGTACGACCCGGTCATCCACGGCGCGCCGCCGCCTAACTTCCACGAGTCCCCCGGCCACGTCTCGTTGCCTTTCTCACCGGGCCCGGGCGTCACGTAGAACCGCCACGCCAACCGTCCCGTCTTCGCGTGAAACGCCGTCAGCATGCCGCGATGCGCCGAGTCGCCGCCGGTTCCCCCCGTCACCACGAGGTCCTTCACAACGATTGGCGCCGCCGTAATGTTGCATCCGCACTGCCGGTAGTCGGCCACATTCACGCGCCACGATTCGATCCCCGTTTTCTGATCGATCGCAACCATATGATTGTCGGCGGTCCCCATGAACACCAGACCGTGCCCAACCGCCACGCCGCGGTTTTGTTTCGCGTATCCGAGCCGTCTCCCCTGCGGGAGTTCGTATCGATACTCCCAAACCACCGTGCCCGTCGCTCCATCCAAGGCCATCACCCAGTTGTTCGACGTCGAAAGATAAATCACGCCGTCGATCACAATCGGCGTCGCCTGCAAACCATTCTCCGCGTCGCCGGTTTGAAACGCCCACGCCGGCGTCAGCTTCGCGACGTTCGACGCATTGATCTGATCAAGCGTGCTGTATCGCCACGCCGCGTGAGTCCCGCCATACGACGGCCAATCGGCGCCGGTCTGCGCGGCGGCCTGCACACTCAAAATGAGCATAGCGCGATACATTTGATTATTCCTTCTAACGGATCACCGACGATGCGCGGCGGCTGGTGCAGGGTTACGTCGAACGTTGTAACAGCGTTCGACGAGCGGACTCCGCCGCATGCCGGCGCCCAATGCTCTTCAACCCCTCCGTATCCGGCGCTCCCGCGCTACGAAATCGCTCTTGGCGGCTTTCCAGCAACCCGGCGCTATCTTCCATTGCAGGCATGATTTTCATTCCTGCTCTCCCTTCTTGTGATCGTCCGTAACAGGATCGAATTTTGCTATTCCTGTTCCTGGATTCGTCCGCGCGCCGTATCTTTGCGGCCAGAGGCGGGAATCAGCTTGCCGACTTTGCCCAACCCGTACACAGGCATGCCGGAGTAGATCGCTTCGTACTGGCCCGGTTTGATCTTGTAGGTTTCGTGCCAGATGCCGACATCGCCGCGGCTGGCACCGACCCTCTTATTGAAGTCCACCCAGGCGGGCCAGTGCTTTCTATCTTTCGCGCGGGCGTAGGCCTCAAGGTGCTCAAACGAGCGCCAGTACTGCACGATACCGCCGAGATTGATGCCGTTGTGGCCGAGGAAACCCGACTCCGGGGCGGCCTCCAGTTCCTTAATCATTTTGGGCATCGCGGTGAACACGGGCAGCCACTTGTGAATCTTCCAGGGTTTGTTGATGCGCATGCCGATCAGGAAGACGACGAACTCGCCGTCCATCTGCGCCGCCATCCGTTGGTTGATTATCTTGGCCATATCGTTGGGTTTCGAACGCGATTATACACCCACGCCTCACTCCGAATGCCGGAGTTAATCAGAAAACCCCTTCCGGGGGTGGGCGAGGCACTGAGGCTGTCGATGCTGGAACGGCGCTGGAGCTACAACGAGTCTGCACCAAGCAAACGGGCCGCGCGAAGCGGCCCGTAACTCGTTGCAATTATTGGTCGGGGCGGGGCGATTTGAACGCCCGACCCCCTGCGCCCAAGGCAGGTGCGCTACCAGGCTGCGCTACGCCCCGACATGCGTTGCTTCTTTGATTTTAGAACACTTGACGAGCTGGCGGACTTGGTTGGCCTAGAATGATGGGTGCGATGGCGATTCCAGTTGACGGGCTGTTTGAGGCTCACCTTCCGGTTTCCGATCTTTCCCGGGCGGTTGGGTTTTACCGGGACCGGTTGGGGCTTCCTTTGGCTGTCCGGATGCCCGAGCGCGGGGTGGCTTTTTTCTGGGTTGGGGGCGTGGGAGTGTCCATGCTTGGGCTTTGGTCCGCGGGCACGATGCCGATGCGGATCTCCCTGCATACGGCGTTCCGGGTTCGGGTGGAGGATGTTCTGAGGGCGGTGGAGATTCTGAGCGCGGCGGGGGTGGAGCCTCTGGATTTCGATGGGGCACCGGCGCGGGAACCGGTGGTTCTGGCGTGGATGCCGGCGCTCGCGATCTATTTCCGGGATCCGGATGGGAACCTTCTGGAGTATCTCGCCATGCTGCCGGAGAGTCCGCGGCCGGAACTTGGCGTGGTTCCCTGGAGCCTGTGGCGCGATCAGAAGTAGAGCTTGGCTCCGATTTCGGCGCGGCGGGCGTTGTCCATGACTCCTCCCGCGCTGCCGAAGTTGGCCTGATTGGCGGAGATGACGGAGGGGCCCGCGAAGGTCACCTGATTGAGCACGTTGAAAGCGCGCAGTTGCAGGGAGACACGGATGCGGTCATTGACGATGATCGATTTCTGCAGGTTGACGTCGGAGGAGCGCAGCCAGCCTTCGCGAATATTGGGCAGGAAGCGGGGACCGTTGGGGATCTGGAACTCGGGTGTCACCGTGAACGCTGCGGGGTTGAACCAGGGACGGGTGCAACCGCAGCGATTGTCCCAGGCACGGCTGTTGGCGATGGATTCGGAGAGCGGAAGGCGGGCCCGGACGCCGGGCACGACGGAGGCTCGGGAGGGGCTGGCGCCGGCGATGCGGGAGAGGTCGGGGCCGCCGACGTTGACGGGGAGGCCGGCCTGGAGCGTTGAATAGGCGAAGAACTGCCAGTTGCCGGCGACGCGATTGAGCCAGCCGGCGTGGTTCAGCCAGCGCCTGCCTTTGCCGAAGGGGAGTTGGGCGCCCAGGACGAAGACCGCGCGTTGGGGGATGTCGAAGCTGCCGGCGCTGCGTTCCAGGCGAATGTTGTAGATGTCGCGGATGCCGGCGGGGTCGAGAAAGGCGATTCCGTTGCCTCCGCCGCCGGTCTCAAGCACCTTGGCGATGGTGTAGTGCGCGGTGAGCGAGAAGCCGCGGGTGAATCGGCGCTCGTAGCGGAAGGTGACGGCGTGATAGATGCTGTCCGCCACCGGGGGGCGGAAGTAGTTGAGGCTGCCGCCAAAGGCGTTGGCGGTGTTGGGCGAAGCGAACTGGGGGAAGGGCTTGAGCAGTTGCATGCGCGGAATGCGCGCCAGCGAGAGGAGGCCGGGCAGCCCGCGGCCGGCGAAGGGGTTGGGGACGGTTTCCGTGAGGGCGGCGCCCTGGGCGAGATTCTTCGGGTCGATTTGATTCAGTTCGAGCGAGTTGGTGGGCAGGCGGATGCCGCGGCTGCCGAAGTAGGTTACGTCGATGCCGGTGTGCCAGGCGAGTTGGCGGCCGAGGGCGAGGTTCCACTGCTGGACGTAGCTGGACGGCTGATCGCGCAGGACGATGTTGGCGTTCTGCCCCAGGCGGAAGCGGCCGTCCTCAGTCCGGTTGGCGGAAGCAGGGCGCGAGATGCCGCCGGGGAAGGGATTGGTAAGGGTGGTGCGCGGCGAGTAGTCGGGGTTGAAGACATCGGCGATGACATTGAAGTTGAAGGGCGTGGTGACGATGGCGGTCTCAAGGCCAATGGGCAGATAGAAGATGCCGTAGCCGCCGCGCACGGCCAGACGATTGGAGAGCTTGTAGGCGAAGCCGGCGCGGGGGCCGAAGTTGGCGAAGTTTGTCTTGCGGATGGTGCGCGGGTTGGGGCCGCCGGTGAATTGAAGGGCACCGCGGGCGCCGGGCAGGGCAGGGCTGGGAGCGGCGGGATCGAAGTATGTCAGGCGGTCATGGGCTTCGCCGGTGCCGGTTTCGGTCTCCCAGCGCAGACCCAGGTTGAGGGTGAGCCGGCGGGAGACACGCCAGTCATCCTGCGCGTAGCCGGCCAGGTAGTGCTGGAAGGCGGAGAGCGGTTCCACCTTCTCATAGGTAAACGCGCCGAAACCGAGCAGGAAGCTGGCCAGACCGAGGCCCTGATCGGGGCGGGCGGCGCCGAGCTGATCGCTGGCGGTGAAGAGCTGGTTGAAGCTGTAGGCGCCGGTGGGGTTGGCGATCTGGAAGGGGTAAAAGCGGTAAAGGCGGTATTCGGCGCCGGCCTTGAGGGTGTGGGCGCCGGCCGCGTAGACCCAGTTGGACTGGGCTCCCTGGGTGTCGCGCGGCTGGTTGTTGAAGGCGGTGCCGCCGAGATCGGGGATGCCGGAGCCGATGGAGACGTTGGGGTAGATGAGCACGTTGGCGGAGTCGCGGACGTAGGCGGGGAGGCCGAGTGTTGTGGGGTCGAAGCCCAGGGTGTTCGAGATCAGGTTGGCGCGGTAGCGGACGTACATGACGCGGAAGACGTGGAAGAGGCGCGGGGTGATCTGAAAGGTGTCGTCAATGCCGGCGTTGTAGAACGAATCGCGGGTGTTGTTCGAGTTGGTGAAGCGGACGCGGACGCTGGGCTGGGTGTCGAGCGATTTCTGGCGTGAGTAGCGGCCAAAGAGACGGTGGCGGTTGGAGAAGACGTGATCGACGCGGGTGGTGAAGAGGTCGCGAGCGTAGGTGCGGTTGCCGGCGAAGAGATAGTTCTGGCGGCCGGTGACGGTGGAGCCGGGGCGGTTGGATTCGGGGTACTCGCCGAGCATGCGCAAGGAGATGGGGTTGAAGCGCGAGGCCGGGATGCGATTGCCGGGGAAGAGCTCACGGGAGCGCAGGCCGGCGGCGAGGCGGGAGGTGGCGGGATCAAAGATGTTGATCAACTGGGGGCCGGCGGCGGAGAGGAATCGGGTTTCCGAGAAGTCGCCGGAGCGTTCGAGGGCGGTGGGGACGCTGGTGATGGAACGAACGGGGTCCTTTTCGCGGCGGCCTTCGAAGGCGGTGAAGAAGAAGGTTCGGTCCTTGCCGCTGTAGAGTCTGGGGATGAGCACGGGGCCGCCGGCGGTGAAGCCGTATTGGTGGCGGCGAAGGACGGGCCGGGGGGTTCCGAAGCGGTTGTTGGTGAAGCTGTTGGCGTTCAGGAAGTCGTTCTGGTGGTAGTAGTAGGCGGTGCCGTGGTATTGGTTGCCGCCGGACTTGGTGACGATGTTGACGGCGCCTCCGCCGGTGCGGCCGAATTCGGCGGAGAAGGCGTTGGTTTCGACGCGGAATTCCTGGACGGAGTCCGGGGGCGGGCTGAAGGCGACGCCGTTGAAATCGCCGATGGTGTTGACGGCTCCGTCGAGCAGGACTTCATTGGTGGAGGTTCGGCCGCCGCCGACGGAGAAGTTGGAGTTGAAGACGCCGCGGCCGCCGCGGGCGTCGCCCACTTGGCCTTTGGCGACGACGCCGGGGGCGAGGCGCACCACGGCCATGACGTCGCGCTGGACGAGCGGGAGTTCATCGATGGTCTGGGCGGTGATGGAGGCACCGACGCCGCCGGATTCGGTTTGAAGGACGGGCGCCTCGCTGGTGACCTGCACTTCGGTCGCGACGGCGGCCGGGGCGATAGTGAGGTTGAGAACGACGGCTTCATTGGCGGGGAGGCGGACCTGGCGTTGGATGAGGGTCTGGAAGCCGGGCTTCTCGACGGTGACCTCGTAGAGTCCGGGGAGCAGCAGGGGGAGGGAATAGGCGCCGCCGGGGCCGGTTTCCACCGTGGCGCGGACGTTGGTTTCGACACGGATGGCGGTGACAAGGGCGGCGGGGACGACTGCCCCTGTGGGGTCCGCGATGAGGCCGCCAAGGCGGGCGGTGAAAGTCTGCGGCCAGGCGGTGAGGGCGAGGGCAAGGAGCGGCGTGGAACGCGGAAATCTCATCTGCTTTCAGTGTAATGGTCTGTTCGAATTCACCCCGGGCGCGTCCCAGAAGCGGACACATGGATGCGGCGTGGGGGCTTGGGGGTGGCTCGCAAGCTGCTCAGGGGAAAGGCGATATCCTGATGAAACAGGTGGCGCGTGGTTTGCGTAGAGGCACTTGTACGGATATTCATGTCAAAAATCACAAATCGAATGCGGGCGGTGGCGGCCTGGCTGCTGCTGGGCCTGGTGCCCGCCGAGAGTGTGCGGGCGCAGTCCTGGATTTACGATCAGCTTGGGCGGGGCAACGTGATGGACAAGTTCCGGCAGTCCTACCGGCCGGTGTACGTGCCGGGCAGCAGCTTTGAGAACTCGACGCGGCTTGAGCGGTTGATGCGGGCGGGAAAGATCTATCTGTCTCTGGAGGAGGCGGTGGCGCTGGCGATTGAAAACAACCTGGATCTGGAGTCCGCCCGGTACGGGCCCCGGATCGCGGATTCGGACATTTTGCGGGCGAGCGCCGGCCAGATTCTGCGCGGCATCAGCACGAACATCCGGCAGGGTGCGAACTCGGCGTCATCGGCGGGCGTGCTGAGCGGGGCGAGCGCGCTGGGCAACGCGGGCGGCGGCGGTGGCGGCGGCGACAGCGGCCTGTTGAGCGGCCTGAACGTTCAGTTGGCGGGTGCGCCCATTCCGAACCTGGATCCGAACGTCTACTTCAACTTCAATAGCTCCCACAACACGCGTCCGCAGACGACGCGGATTGTCACCGGCACGAACTTCCTGGTTTCCGAGTTCAAGCGCTGGAGCTATGGCGTGGAGAAGAGCTACCTTTCGGGCACGACGGTGAATTTCGACTGGAGCAACAACGTGCTGCAGCAGAATTCGCCGAACAACGATTTCAACCCCACGACGAGCGCGAACGTGACGCTGACCATTCAGCAGCGGCTGCTGCGCGGGTTCGGGCTGGCGGTGAACTCACGCGCGATCCGGGTGGCGAAGAACAACCGGCATGTCTCGGACCTGGTGTTCCTGGAGCAGGTGATTGCCACGGTGGGCAACGTGATCGGGCTGTACTATGACCTGGTTTCGTTCAACGAAGAGTTGAAGGTGCGGCAGCAGGCGCTGCAGTTGAATGAAAAGCTGTATGACGACAACCGGAAGCGGCTGGAGATCGGGACGGTGGCGCCGGCGGACATTCTACAGGCGGAGGCCGAGGTGGCGGCGAGCCGGCAGCAGCTTCTGAACGCGGAGACGACGGTGATGCAGCAGGAGATGATCCTGAAGAACGTGTTGACGCGCACGGGCGTGGACAATCTGATGCTGATGGAGGCGCGGATCATTCCGACGACGCCGCTGCCGAAGCCGGGCCCGGAGGGCGTGCAGCCGGTGCAGGACCTGATTGCGCGGGCGCTGGCGATCCGGCCGGAGATTGAGCAGGCGGGGATCCAGTTGGAGAACGCGCGGCTGAACCTGAAGGGCACGCGCAGCGCGCTGATGCCTTCGTTCGACGTGTTCGCGCAGGCGGCGAACAATGCCCTGGCCGGGCAGGTGAATTCAGTGCCGATTCCGAATCTGTCGAATGTGCCGAACAATCTGGTGCGGTCGGCGAATACGGTGGACCGGTATTTTCTGGGCGGCTACGGCACGGTGCTGGGGCAGTTGCTGCGCCGCAACTTCCCGGATTACACGGTGGGCTTCCAGTTGAACATGCCGCTGCGGAACCGTTCCGCGCAGGCGGATCTGATTCGCGATCAGTTGAACCTGCGGCAGCAGGAGATCACGGTGCGGCAGTTGAACAACGCGATCCGGCTGAATGTGATCAACGCGCATATCGCGCTGCAGCAGACGCGGGCGGCGTGGGAGACGGCGGTGAAGGCCCGGGAACTGCAGGAACGCACGCTGCGCGGGGAGCAGACGAAGTATGAGCTGGGCACCTCGACGCTGTTCAACGTGGTGCTGATTCAGCGCGATCTGGTGACGCGGCTTTCGGCCGAGGCGTCGGCGGTGGCGTCCTATGTCCGGGCGCGCACGAATCTGGAGGCGGTGACCGGAGAGATCCTGACGGCGCACAACGTGGAGATCGAAGAGGCCCGTCAGGGCCAGTCACGGCGTTAATCTCAAATCGATATTGACAGTCGATATCGACTTCCGATATCATCGCTCCATGGAGAAATCCGCCAACCTTCCCCATGGCACGCTCGACCTTCTGATCCTGCGTATTCTGGAGTTGCGCCCGATGCATGGAGTGGCGATTGCGGACCGCATTGAGCAGACCACGGGCGGGGTGTTCGTGGTGGGCCCGGGGTCGCTTTTTCCTTCGCTGCACCGGCTGGCGGAGAGGGGTTGGATCCGGGGCCAGTGGGGTGAATCGGAGGCGGGGCACAGGGTGAAGGTGTATGAGCTGACGGCGCGCGGGCGGAGGCAATTGGAAGAAGAGAAGCGCCACTGGCGGCGGGTGCAGACGGCGGTGAACCAGATTCTGGCGGAGGAGTTGTGAGACTGGACGCGCTTTGGCGGCTGCTGCGGCGTCTTGCGGGGCGCACGGGCGAGGAGCGCGAGTTGAGCGACGAAGTGGAAGCGTTCTACGCCATCCACATGGAACGGGAGATGGCGCGGGGCGTGCCGCGGGACGAGGCCCGGCGCCGGGTTCGCATGAAGTTTGGCGCTCCGGTGAAGGCGATGGAAAGTGTGCGGGAGGTACGTGTGGGAGCTTCTTTCGAAACGTTTCTGGCGGATCTGCGTTACTCGGCCCGGATGTTGTGGAAGGCGCCGGGATTCACATTCTTCGCCATTCTGACAATCGCACTGGCGCTGGGCGCGAACACGGCGATCTTCACCTTGGTGGACGGCGTGTTGTTCCGGGGCTTGGGCTACGCGGAGCCCGAACGGATGGTTCAGCTTTGGGAGAAGCCGCCAGATGGCCTGCGGAACTCGATTGCGCCGGCGAACTATCTGGACTGGGCCCGGCTGCAGACTTCGTTTGAAGCGATGGCGGCGATCAGTGGGGGCTCCATGAGCTACCTTCCGGTGGAGGGCGGAGGCGAGCCGTTGAGTCTGCGCGCGGGCATGGTGTCGGCGCCGTATTTCGACGTGTTTGGCGTGCGGGCGGCGCTGGGGCGGACGTTCGCGCGCGACGAGGATCAGTTGGGCAGGGAAAAGGTGGTGGTGTTGACCCACCGGCTGTGGACCAGTCTGATGGGCGCCGATGCGCGAGCGGTGGGGCGCGAGATCCTTCTCGACGGGCAGCGGTATACGATCATCGGGGTGTTGCCGGGAGCGGGCGAGTTCGACCGCAACAGCACCGATCTGTGGATTCCGCTGGCGTTTCCACCGAACCCGGCCCGCAACTATCATTCCTACGGCGCCATGGCCCGGTTGAAACGCGGGGTGACGATTGAGCAGGCGCGGGCGGACTTGAGTGCGATTGCGGCGGGCATCGCCGAGCGTTACCCGGACATCAAGAAGGGCTGGGGCGCGACGATTGACCGGTATGCCGACCGGGTGATCAATGATCAGTCGCGGCTGACGCTGAAGGTGCTGTTGTGGGCGGTGGTGGCGGTGTTGCTGATTGGCTGCGCGAATCTGACGAACCTGCTGATGGCCCGTGCGACGCTGCGGCAGCGCGAGATCGGACTGCGGATGGCGTTGGGGGCCCGGCGTGAGCGCGTGGTGCGGATGCTGTTGACGGAGAGCCTGTTGTTATCCGTGGCGGGCGCGGTGGCGGGGCTGGCGGTGGGCCACGGGCTGCTGCTGTGGATCCGGAATCTGCTGCCGCCGTTCCATTTCCCACCGGAGGTGGCGATTGAGCTGGATGGGCGGGTGCTGATGTATCTGGCCGCCGCGACGCTGTTCACGTGTGTGGCGGTGGGCCTGGTGCCGGCGGTGCGGGCATCGCGGCCGGCGGCGGATGCGCTGCGGGAGTCCAGCCGGTCCGTTACGGGCGCGCGCGGACAGCTTGTGGCGCAGCAGGTGTTCATTGGGGCGCAGGTGGCGGTGGCTCTGGTGCTGCTGGTGGGCGGCGGTTTGCTTGTGCGGAGCCTGCAGAAGGCGATCAACGTGGATGTGGGGTTCGATTCGAATGGCCTGGTGGCGGCCTATCTGCCACTGCCGTTCGACAGCCCGGACGAGGGTGTGGTGTCGCAGTACATTGAGCGGATTCTGGAGGAGGTGAAATCGGTTCCTGGCATACGCGAGGCGGCGGTGACCACCGGGCTTCCGTTTCGCGGGTGGGGCGATGGCATGCCGATGCGGCTGGCGGAGCGTCCGGAGGAGGAGCGAGGGACAGGGTTCAAGATTATCTCGCCGGGCTATTTCGGGGCGCTGGGTCTGCGGCTGAAGGCGGGCCGTTATCTGGATGCCCGGGACACGAAGTCGACGCCACCGGTTGTCGTGGTGAATGAGTCTTTTGTGAGGCGGCACTACCCGGATGGGAAGGCGATCGGGCGGAGGATTCTGGTGGAGAAGATTCTGGTGACGCGGCGGGGGCTGGGCCCGCAGACGGCGTGGGAGATTGTTGGGGTGGTGGCGGATGAGAAGGGCCGCGGTGTGGAGTCCTTGACGGATGTGGGAACGTATGCCTCGTTCGCACAGAATCCCGTGGTGGGGCTGGGGCTGGTGGCGCGCGCCGGGGGCGACCCGGCGGCCGCGATCCGGCCCATGGCGCAGGCGGTGACACGGGTGGAGAAGACGCAGGTGCTGGACAGGCCGAGAACAGTCAACGAGTGGAAGGCACAAGCGCTGGCCGGCCGCCGGATGGCAACGTCGATGCTCACCGGTCTGGGTGTGCTGGCGATGCTGCTGGCGTGTTCCGGGATCTATGGTGTGTTGTCGTTCGTCACGGCCCGGCGGACGCAGGAGTTCGGCATTCGGGCGGCTCTGGGGGCATCGCGGCCGGCACTGCTGCGGCTGGTGTTGAGCGGCGGCACAGCGCCGGTGATGGTTGGACTGGTGGCCGGTTTGGGCGGCGCGCTGGCGCTGGGGCGGTTCATCCGGGCGATGCTGTTTGCGACGGAGCCGGTGGACCCGGCGACGCTGGCGGCGGTGTCGGGGTTGTTCCTGGCGGTGGCGCTGGCAGCCTCGCTGGTTCCGGCGTGGCGCGCTTCAAGCGCCGATCCGATGACGGCGCTGCGGCACGAATAGACGGCGGGTGTGATAAGCTCGCTCCCGGAGCTATCATCATGTCCGACAACGTATCAAGACGACTCTTCATGGCCACCGCGCCCGCAGCCGCGGCGGCGCAGGCCCAACGCGCGCCGGTGACGGCGACGGCGCCCGCGGCGCAATCCAATCGCGCCCCCGGGGAGCCGATTCGCATGCTCACGATGATCAACCTGGATGAGCCGGAGATCGCGCGGATAACCCGGGCCGGGGGATCGACGAAGGTGGAGATCACGATTGCCCGGAATCGCGACGAGTTCCGTGCGAAGCTGCGCGATGCCGAGGTGGTGTATGGGGACGTCCGGGCGCAGGAGCTGGACTATGCTCCCCGGTTGAAGTGGATGCAGGCGGGCGGGGCCGGGATGGAAGGCACGGACCCGAAGTTGATGGCCAGCCCGATTGTCATCACGAACTTCGCGCGGACCTTTGCGCCGGCGATAGCCGAGACGGCGTTCGGGCTTTTGCTGTGTCTGACGCGCGGCATCAGCACGCACTACATGCCGCAGTTCGCCAAGCGGCAGATGAATCCCGTCGGGTCGGTGAAATCGCGCGATTACTGGGAACTGGGCGGGAAAACGATGGGCATCGTGGGCATGGGCGGCATCGGCTCGGAGATTGCCCGCAGGGCTCACTACGGGTTCGGGATGACGGTGCTGGCCACGGATGCCCGGCCGATGCACCGGCCCGACTTCGTGGCGGAGCTGCGGGAGCCGGCGTGGTATCGCGAGATGGCGGGGAAGGTGGACGTGCTGGTTGGGGCGGCGCCGCACACGCGCCAGACCGAGAAGATGTTCGACGAAGCGGTCTTCCGGAGCATGAAGAAGACGGCGGTGTTTCTGGCGATGTCGCGCGGCAAGCTGTTTGACGAAGTGGCTCTGGTGAAGGCGCTGAAGGAGAAGTGGTTCTGGGGCGCCGGGCTGGACGTGTTTCCGGAAGAGCCGCCGCCACAAAACCATCCGATCTTCGATTGCCCGAACGTGGTGATGAGCGCGCACACTTCCGGGTGGGGACCGGAGCGTCAGGAGCGTTTGATCAGCCTGTTGGCGGAGAACATGCGGCGGTATGCGGGCGGGCTGCCGTTGATGAACGTGGTAGACAAAGAAAAGGGCTACTGAGGAGCACGCGCAAGCCGAATTCGCCGCGGCGTTCGGTGAGCGGTGGTGTCCGCGTTCCCGATAGAGGTTCACCTTCGATACTCCGCGTTCGAAAAACGGCTATCTGATCTTCAACCCCGCCGCGGGGCGTCTTCGCCGTGCGCCGGGTCTGCCGGATGCGCTGGCGTCCGCTCTTCGCGCCGTGGGCCACGGGATTCGCATTGCACCTACGCCAGGCCCCGGGGCGGCGCCGGGCATGGTCCGCGAGCTGATTGGCCAGGGGGCGGATCTGATCGTGGGCGTGGGCGGGGATGGCACCCTGAATGAGATTGCCAATGGTGTTGCCGGAACAAGGGTGCCGCTTGCCATTCTGCCGGGCGGCACGGCGAACGTGCTTTCGAACGAACTGGGGCTGGGCAACCAGGCGCTGCGCGCGGCGGCCCGGTTCGGTTCTCTGCGCGCGGTGCGCATCGGCGTTGGCGAACTGGCCAACAGCACGGGCCGGCGGCGGTTCGTGGCGATGGCCGGCGCCGGTGTGGATGCGGAGATCGTCCGGCGTGTGAACCCCATCCTCAAGAAGCGCGTGGGCAAGGTTGCGTATTGGGCCGCCGGCCTGAGTGCTCTGCTTGAGACGTTGCCGGAGTTCCAGGTAACCGAACAGGGCCAGCCGGGGCGGCGCGGCTCCTTTTTTCTTGCCAGCCGCGTGCGCAACTACGGTGGCGATCTTGAGATCGCGCGCACGATACGGCTGACCAGCGGGCGTCTGGAGACCGTGCTGTTCGAAGGTTCGTTCGCGCCGCGGTACCTGAAGTATCTGGCGGGTGTCGGCCTGGGCATTCACCACCGGCTCCGGGGCGTTCATACCGGGTTCACAAACCGTGCCGACCTCAGCGCGGAGACCGCCATCCCGGTGCATGTGGACGGCGAAACGGCCGGATGTCTGCCGGCCCGCATTGAGTACCACGCGGATGCTCTGACGCTGCTGATGCCTCCCGAATATCCTGGCGCCGCGGAAGGGACAGCCGCATGGACAACCTGACCCACACGCTCACCGGCCTGCTGCTGAGCCGGGCCGGCTTCAACCGCCTCACACCCAACGCCTCGCTTCTGATGATGGTGGCGGCGAACGTTCCCGACATCGATATTGTGGCGACGGCCGGGGGGTCGCTGGTGTATCTGGAGTATCACCGCCACCTCACGCACGCCGTGGCGGCGGCGCCGCTGATGGCGCTGGCGGGAGTGGCCATCACGCGCTTCGTGCTGCGCCGCGCGGTGCCCTGGATACCGGGTTTGATGGCGGCATCGGCGGCGGTGGCCTCTCACCTGCTGCTGGATTGGACGAATACCTACGGCATCCGGCTGGGGCTGCCGTTTTCGGACCGATGGTTCGCCCTGGGCTGGACCAACGTCGTGGACTTCCTGCTGTGGACGGTGCTGCTGTTCGCCGCCGGCTGGCCGCTGCTTTCCCGGCTGGTGAGCCAGGAGATTGGGGCAAAGTCCACGCCAGGACGCGGCCTGGCCATCCTGGGTCTGTGCTTCGCCGCCCTGTCGAACTACGGCCGCGGCGTGGCCCAGGGCCGCGCGGAGGACCTGCTGGCGAGCCGGCTCTACGCCGGACAGACGCCGGTTCGCGTGGCGGCCTGGCCCGATCCGGTGAATCCCCTGCGATGGCTGGGTCTGGTTGAGACAGCCGGCGCCTTTCACTGCACGCCGGTCAACCTGGCTTCCGAGTTTGACCCGGAGGATGGCGTGGCTCTATACAAGGCGCCGTCATCGCCCGCTCTTGAGGCGGCGCGGCGCACGGCCACGTTTGAAAAGTTTCTGGCATTCTCCACGGTGACGCTCTGGACTGTTCTGCCGCCGCCTTCGGGCGAGCCGGGTTATCTGGTGGAGGCGCGGGATCTCCGCTTCGGCTGCCGGGAGCCGCGGTTCCGTGCGCGAGTGGAGTTTGATCCCGCGCTGCGTGTGCGCCGCGAATGGTTCGAGTTCGGCCCTCCGGCGAGCTCGCTTCAGCGGAAGTAAGATGAATCCGATGGAATATCCGATGCAGATTGACGGCGCCCCGGTTCGGTCGCCGCGGGAACGCGCCGTGGCGCTGCCGTTCGATGGCAGCCAGGTGGGTACGATCTTCGAGGCGACCGAGGAGCAGGTGAACGCGGCGGTGGAAGCCGCCGGCCGCGCCGCGCGCCAGATGCGGGAGCTCACTTTGGATGAGCGGTCCGCTATTTTGCGAAAGGCTCATTACCGGCTGCTGGAAGAACGCGACGAGATGGCGATGGCCGTCTGCCAGGAGACGGGCAAGCCGCTCAAGGAGGCCCGGATGGAAGTGGAGCGGGCCGCGCTCACACTGCTGTTTTCCTCCGAGGAAGCCCACCGGCTGCACGGAGAGGTTGTGCCGATGGACGCATCGCCCGCCGGCAAGGGGCGCATGGGCATCACGGTGCGTGAGCCCGTGGGCGTGATTGCGGCCATCACGCCATTCAACTTTCCCCTGAACCTGGCGATGCACAAGATTGGCCCCGCCATCGCCGGCGGCAACGCCATTGTGCATAAGCCAGCCACGGTCACCCCCATCAGCGCCGTGAAGATGGCCCGCCTGTTCCTGGACTGCGGACTTCCCCAAGGCGCCCTCAACGTGATCACCGGGCCCGGCGGCGCGGTGGGCGACATGCTGGTGTTCCACGCGGGCGTCGACATGATCACGTTCACGGGCAGCGCGGAAGTAGGCCAGCGCATCCGCAATCTGGCCGGCCTGAAGCGCGTGACGCTTGAGTTGGGCAGCAACTCCGCCCTGATTCTTGAGGAAGACGCGGATATTGAGGCAGCCATGCCGCGCATCGTTGCCGGCAGTTTCGCCCATTCCGGGCAGGTCTGCATTTCGATTCAGCGCATCTACGTGCAGGAGGGCATCCGCACGGAGTTCATCGACCGTTTCCAGGCCGCCACGGCGAAGCTGGCCATCGGGCACCCCTATGACCCGGCCACCGACATCAGTTCCCTCATCACGGTGGATGAAGCCGAGCGCGTGGTGAGCTGGGTGGGTGAGGCCATTCGCGCCGGCGGCAAGCTGATCACCGGTGGCGGCCGCCAACATGCGACGGTCGCCCCGGCGATTGTCGCGGATGTGCCTCCGCACGTCTCGCTGTGCCGCAAGGAAGCGTTTGGTCCGGTGGTGGCCGTGAACACGTACGGCAAGCTGGATGAAGCGGTCGCCATGGTGAATGACTCGGATTACGGCCTGCAGGCGGGCATCTATACCCGCGATATTCAGAAGGCATTCCAGGCCGCGCGGCAGGTGCATGTGGGCGGCTTTCACATCAATGAGACGCCGCAGTACCGCATTGACCACATGCCCTACGGAGGCGTGAAACTGTCCGGAACGGGCCGTGAAGGTCCGAAGTACGCCGTGGAGGAGATGACGGAGCCGAAGCTGATCACCTGGCGGGTGTGAACTCTCCCAGGCCTTTGCCGGCTAGAAAAACCGTTCCTGCCGCCTGAGCGTCCCGAATGAGCCGATGTTGGCCACCGCGAACGCCACCCGGAACTGATTCTCATTGCGCGTGCCGAAGCTGAACCGGCGGTATTGCACGCTGAAACCGCAGCAATCGGTGTTGTAGGTGATCTGGGTGTTGGCGAACTGGAGCACGCCCACGCGATAGTCGTAGAGGGCAAAGAATCCGGCATTCCAGCCGCGGCGGTTTTCCTTGCCCAGCCCGATGAGTCCTCGAAACTGGTTGGCGCTCGGCGAGAGCACCCGTTCGCTCCGAACGTGGTTGTGGCCCAGCGAAAGGAACAGATTTTCCAGCCGCCCGTCGGCGGTGAAGCTTGAGTTGCTGAAGCCGCCACGCAGCGGGTCGTAATCGGCTCGCCATTCCAGACCCAGCCCGGGCCGCGGCGTGGCGCGAAGCGCTGAGACGATGGGTGAGTAGTCGCGGGCGCGGTCGATGAACGCGAAGGCCGTCATTTCGGTTGAGCTCAGGAAGACGTTGCGCTGCCCCGGCTGAATGGCTCCGCCGAAATCCGAGTCGAAGTAGCGCTTCTGCCAGACCTCCCAGCTCAAGATCTCCGCCACATTGGAGCCTCGCTTGGAATAGAGCCGGTTGGTGATGGACACGCCGGCCTCGGTGGTGTTCGAAAGAAGCTCCACCAGGTCATACCGCACGAGCGAACTGAAGTTGTCGATGCCGCTCACGTACCGGAAACTGGCCCGCGGCTCAATCACATGCTTCAGCTTTTCGCCCAGCCACGGCTGCTTTCTCTTGCCCACGTCGAAGACGCGGGCCAGCGAGGGCGTGACCAGGTCCAGACTGAAATCGCGCGCCAGGCGATTGACGTTCGAACCGGTGATCCGCTCCCCTTCCTGGGAGGAAGCCTGGTAGGTCTCATGGAGCGTGAAGCTGGGAATCAGATGGAAATCGCGCCAGCGCCACGCCGACATGACGCGCGGGGCGGCATCGAAACGCTCGACGAACTGGCGGGTCTGATAGAGCGGCTGGTTGCGCCGCATCAGGCCGTTGCTGGCCTCAAAGGATACCCAGACCGGAATGCCCTCTTTCACCTGGCGGTCGCGGCTGGCGAACAGGATCTCGGGCAGGCGCCGAATCACGATGCGATCGTTAGGCTCCAGGCTCTGATAGTTTTCAAGCCGCGAAAATACGATGTCCGCCGAATAGCCGTTCCACTGCTTGGACAGAAAGCCAACGGAGTTCACCTCGGAGAAGATGGCCTCGTTGAAGGACTCCGTGAAAGCCTGCCGGAAGCGGAAGTTGCTCAGATAGTTCACCTGGCCCCGCGCGCGCCAGCCGCGGCCCACCTCGCTGACGCCAAGGAACGACAGCAGGAACCCGCCCTCCTTGCGGCGCGAGCCGTCGGGCAATTGCAGCCCGCGATCGTTCACCCCGTACAGGAACAGGTTGAAATCGGAGCCTTCGCGGGGTTTACCCCGCAGGTCCGCGGTATGCGCAAACCCCCGCTTGGTGAAGTACTGCGACCGGTAGAGCACGTCATAGCTGCGGTTGATCGCCCAGTAGTAGCCCAGGCCGTACATCGCCCCGCGGCGCGAGCTGGTTCCGAAGTTCGGGGTCAGGAAACCGCTCTTCCTGGGCTGCCGTTCGAGCGACTTGAAGAAGTAAGGCGTGTAGAAAAGCGGTACTCCCCGAACCGCGAAGCGTGCGCCGTGGGCGATGGCGCGTTTGTCGGGGATCAGGTCGAATTTGGGGCCCTTGAGCACCCACCAGGGCTTAGGAATCTTGCAACTGGTGATGAAGCCATGATGCAGAATGTAGCGATCCTTCAGGCGCTCCGCCCACTGGCCTTCAAACGCGAACGGGTTGGCCGAGGTGAGCACGCCGGGACGCGCCTCCAACTTCGCGGGGAACGTTCCGCGAGGCTGGTGGAATTTGCCTGCCTCTTCGCGCAGGTTGTACTCCACGCGGGTGGCGTGCAGGATCTCGCCGCCTTCGAAGTTCTCGAAGTAGACGTTGCCGCGCGCATCGGCGTCGCCGGTCTCCTCGTTGTAGTCGATCTCGTCGGCCTTCAGGATCATCTCGGTGGTTTCCAGTTCCACCTTCCCGCGCAGCCGCCGCATGGGTCCCTCCACTTCCTGCGTCACCGCGCTCACCCGGATCTTGTCCGGCTCCACAGCGTCCGGGCGGGCCACCTTGGCCCGCAGGTTGGGGGTTTCCGCCGCCGCGCCGCCGGAAGGGGCCGGAACGCCAAACACGGGCGGCCGGTACTGCGCCGCCGCCGGAATGCCGGAAAACATCGCCACGAGCGCCCAAGTGACTGATTTTTCTAGACACAACTGCCGACTTATGATAGGAAAGAAGAAGCGAAGCAATTCGAGCAGGCGAGGTGGGCGATCAGGCAGATTCAACGAATGTTATGCGCGCCGGGTGGACCGGGCTCCCATCCAAACCGTATCACGCCGCGCAAAGCGGGCACAAGAGGCGCGGCGCGCAGCCCCATGCCTGCTTTCCGCACAGCCCGTTTCCCGGCTCAGCCGTTGTCAGGCTCAACCCCGGTGAGTGCGGAATGAAGCTGGGCGCGGAATGAAGCTGAGCGCGGAATGAACTGTCTGTACTGCCGGGCCTGGAACCCCGAGGATGAGCATCGCTGCGCCCGTTGCGGCCGGCGGCTCCGGTTCGCCAACGCGCGCCCGGCGCCCGACACCTATCCATTGGCCACCGCGACGGCGCCAAGGCTTGCCCGGGTGGAACAGCTTACGCCGGCCCAGCCGGTCCCTGAGCCGCCGCTTCAGGCATCCCTGTTTCCGGTGCAAGAGACGCCCAAAGTGGTGGCCATCACATCGCCCGCCCGGCGTGCCGCGAGCCCAGCGCCCCGCCGCGAGCCGGTGGGCCGCCGTACCCCGCCCCGCTCCGTGGCGGCAACCCAGCGGCCGGAGGCTGTGCAGCAGCAGTTGGCGTTCGCGCCGGCGCCGGCGCCCAAACCGCGCGTGCTGCGCCCGCAGGTGGAATCGGCGATCTTCTGCGATGCCCCGGTGGCCTCGCGGGATCACCGTTTGCTCGCGGCAGCGCTCGACACCACGTTCGGCCTGATTGCCACCGGTGCGGCAGCGGCGGTTTTCTACTTCAGCGGCGGCGCCCTCAGCGGCGACAAAGTGTCACTGTTCACGTACGCGGGCCTTCTGGCGAGCCTTCTGATTTTCTACCGGTTGCTGTTCTGCCTGGCGGATACCGATACTCCCGGCATGCGTTGGATGGACCTTCGTCTTTTGCATTTCGACGGCCGTCTTCCCAGCAGACCGGAGCGGTTCGTGCGTCTGGCGAGCGGCATTCTCAGCCTCGCTTCCGCCACACTCGGTCTGCTATGGGCGCTGGTCGACGAGGAGACCCTCACCTGGCACGACCATATCTCGAAGACCTTCCCCACACCCGTTCCGCGCACCCGAAAGAGTTGATCGCGGATCGGTTACAATAGGCCTTTCCCCAAAATTCTACTGCCGGAGGCCGTTCCGTACATGAGTGCTCTTTTGCGCGGCTACTGCTACCTCTTCAATCTGGCGCTTTGCCTCGCCGCGCTCGCCCTGGGGCTTGTCGCCTACCTCTCGGGTGTTCACAACCTCAACCTCGGCATGCTGCCCTGGACGGGTAAGAACCTGACCAACTATCTCATCTGGTTGGGGCTGCTCGGCCTGATGTGTGTGGCTGGCGCGTTCACGGGCAAAGTGCGCTTCCTTCTACCACTGTGGTGCTTCGCCATTCTATGCCTGTTCGGGTGGGGGTTTTATCTGGGCAGCTACTCGTTCCCGGGCCGCGAGGAGTTCGACCAGTCCCTGTGGTTTACCGGTGCGGCTCTGGTGAGCTTCCTTGCCTCGCTCACTCTTTTTAAGAGCGGCCGCCGGCACCATCGCTGATTTTTCTGGAATGAATATTCTGATCCGGTGGATGATAGTGGCATGAGAGGTTTGTTGCTGGGCGTGTGCCTGGCCGTTTCCGCCCTTGCCGCGAAGCCTGAAGACAAAGCCATTGCCGTTGGCGCGCAGGCCCCCGCATTCAGCGCGCCGGACCAGAACGGCGCCGTCCAATCGTTCGATACGCTCAAAGGAGCAAACGGCCTGGTGCTGCTTTTCCACCGCTCGGCCGACTGGTGACCCTACTGCAAGGCCCAGCTCGTGGAGCTGGAACAGCAGCGCGCCGAACTGGCGCGGCGCGGCTTCGGGGCCGCCGCCATCAGCTACGACACGCAGGGCGTGCTGAGGGCGTTCGCAGCGCGGCGCCAGATTTCCGTGCCCCTGCTCTCCGACCCTGACTCGGCGATCATCCGCGCCTTCGGCATCTTCAACGAAACCACGAAGCCCGGGGCCCTGGACCATGGAGTGCCCTACCCGGGTCTCTTCTTCCTTGACGCCAAGGGCCGTGTCACCGCGCGGTACTTCGAGGAGCGTTACACGGACCGGTTCACCATCTCGAGCATCCTGCGCCGCCGCATGGGAGCCGCCGCGGCGATCCGGGCCGAACCGATTCAGGCGGCACGCCTCACGGCGACACCGCTCGCCAGCACGGCGATGCTCGCGCCGGGACAGCGAGTGACCCTGGAACTGGAGATTGCCATGCCGAAGGGGTTGCACGTCTACGCGCCCGGTGCGCCAGCGGACTACATCGCGCTTGATCTTGCGCTTGATGCCTCGCCGCTTTGGAAAGCGCATCCCACGGAGTACCCGAAATCCCGGACCACAAAGATTGCCCGGGAACACGTTCCGGTGTTCGAACGGACCTTCAACGTGGTGCGCGACGTCACAGTGTACCCCGACGCAAAGCTGCGCCTCGGCGCATCAACCTCCGATCTCACGGTAACGGGAAAGCTCCGGTACCAGGCTTGTGACCGGAAGCAGTGTTTTCCGCCCGAGACGGTGCCGGTCGCGTGGAAATTGAGCGTCGGAATGTTCGACCGGGAGCGTGCTCCGGCGGAGTTCCGGCGGCAGGCAGGACGCTAGCGTCGCCCTGGTTTCGAGGCAACCGCGCGATATGTTTCGAGCCGCGCCGCGGAGGGGCCTTGAGCCTCCCTCGCTTGTACCAGACAACCGCAGTTAGAATGGGGACAGGAGCGCATATGGAAGTCAACCTGCCAGCCGACCTAACGCAGCAACTACAGACCGAAGTTGCGGCGGGCCGCTATTCCAGCGCCAGCACCCTGATCGAGCAAGCTCTTCGCCGCTTCTTGACCGAGCAGCAACGTGGCACGGAGAGACTGGAAGCCCTGCGCCGTATTGGTCAAGCCGTGGATGACGCGGGGCTGTATGAACACGTCGTTCTGCCTGACCACCAATGACGGGTCCGCCGGTACCGTGTTGGCTCTGCCAAGCGCAGCAATGCATCGCTACGGAGCGGCTTTGCGCTCCAAAATGACTCAGGACTTCACCATCCCACGATACGGCACGTCGATCGGCATCCTCCCCTTCCACCTGGAGGGACCGTAGAGCCCCAGGCACCAGTGAATCGCGTTGACGCTCAGCCGCTGCACTGATTCCACCGCCATGTCTTCCGGGTGTCCGACGGTGGTGAAGAATACGCGGCCGCCGTGCCGGTTCTTCCAGGTCCAGGCCACCGGGTTGTCTTCCGCCGGCTTGTTCGGCTCGATAGCTTTGCCCATGAGCAGCAGTTCAGCGTCCTTGGGCGGCCATTTCGGCAGAACGCGATAGAGCCAGGAACGGACGTGGAACCTGGGCTCGACGCCCTTGAGGATGGGATGCTTCGACGCGCCGGGAATCACCGTCACATCCGTGCTGGCCTGATGGCCGAAGTGTGTATGCCCGTCGCCGCCCCAGCCGGGCGGAGTGCCGAACGCTTCCGAACCCCACGCGTTCCAGGCAAACAGCGGATCGCCCTTCGGGTAGTTGAAGGAGTGGGAACTGGTGCGGTACCCCATCATCGGCTTGCCGGCCTTCATGTACCGCTCAATCGGCGCCAACTGGGACGCTGGCAGACGCCTCCAGCGCAGGAAGAAGACTGCGAGATCGGCCTTGTCCAACGCTTCAAGCCCCGGAATGTCCGTTTCGCCGTTCTGGTCCGGCACGGACTTGATCACCGAGCATTCCATGCCGTAGTCGCGATTGAGCCCGGCCGCCAGCAGCGGCAGAGTCGCCTCGCCCGAGTATTCGTGGTCGCCCGCGACGAACACAACTCGCTTCCTGGTCTTGGCCAGCGCAAGCGCCGGTGCGGCAAACATGGTGCGGCGTGAAATCATGAACAATCCTAATAGACAAAGATACTTCAGACCAAACCGGATCCGCCGCGGACACTCATGGCGCAGCCCGGCGCCATGCACGCTCACGTTCCATTGCGACCATCCGGGCCGCATCCGTCTTGCCCTGGGCGCGGAGCGCGCGCAGAAGGCCGTCGAGCGACCGTGGATTGCGCGGCGTCCGGCTCAGATCCTCGCGCAGGACCGCTTCAGCGTCAGCCGCCCGTCCCAGGCTGAGCAACGTCAGGCCGAGTTCCTCACGGATTGGAGTGGGCCACGGCGGCGGCTCGTCGTACACCAGCCCGTCCTGAACCTCAATGGCCCGCCGCAGCGCCGCCACGCGATCCGCGCCGGCTGTGGCCAGCCGTGCATCCAGTACGTGGCCGGCGATTGCCAGGATGTCCGCGGCTTTGTTGTTGAGAAACCCGGCGCCCGGCGCCACCGCCCGGCGAGCCTGATCGAAGAGCGCCCGCTCGGAAGCGGCGCGCGCGCGATCGCCTGAGCCAAGCCAGGCCGCTGTGCGGGCGAAGCGCCAGAGGGCCCGCGTGACAGGCAGATTCTCCGCCGGGTCGGGCGAACTTAAGATCCGGGGCCAGCGCGCGAATCGCTCTTCAACCAGCAGAGGCGTGGCGATGATGGGATCCACGATGGCTGGGGCTTCGCGCAGCAGAGGCGCCAGGCGTTCGATCAGCTTGTTGGCCGCCGCAATCGCATCGGCATACCGCATCTGCATGACGCGCGCTGCGATGAGGAAGTGCAGATTGTGGGCATAGTATCCCAGGTACTCCGCCGTCGAGCCCGCATGTTGGAAGTGGTCCTCATCGGCCGAGATGGCACGTTCATTCGAGGAAGCCACCACTTCGTAATCGCCCACCCGGAAGTAGATATGGCCCGCCATGTGGACCAGATGCCCGGCGTTGGGCGCGATGCCGCCCATCAGGCGCTGCGCCGCGGGCAGGCCGCGTTCCGGCGTGGGCGACATCTCGACGGCATGGACGTAGAAGTGGTTGGCGCCGGGATGATCGGGGTCGCGCCGCATGACGCTCTCAAGCAGCGCGATGCATTCAGCCATCGCCCCGGCGGGCTTGCCGTCCCGCGTGAACCAGCGCCAGCGCACGGGAACCATCAACGTTTCGGCGTAGAGCGCCGCTGCGTCCAGATCGTCGGGATATGCCTGATGGAGGACGCGCATTGCGGCGCGCCACCCCTCTTCCCCCTGGCAGAGTGCGGCGGCGGCGTTCGCGTAGAGCTTTTCGGGCCCGGCAGCGGCGCGCTTCGAAGCCTCGCCGGCGGCGGCGCAGGCAGCCTTGAGATTCACGTCGCCATCCAGATCCATGTTGATGTGGGGAGCATACGTGGCGGCGATCCCCCAATGGGGCATGGCCGCTTTGGGATCAAGCGCCGCCGCACGTTCAAAGGACCGCCGGGCGGCTGGCCGGTTAAAGCCGTACAGCAACACCAGACCCTGGTCAAAGTAACGGCCGGCTTCGTCACTGGCCGTCCGTATGGGGTGGCGGTGGAGCCCCATGCCGCGAAGCAGGGGCACCGGCTTGCTGTCCTGAGCGGGGAGGATCACCGCCGTCAGCACTCCAACGATGAGCGTCTTCATCCCACCATTTTCGCCGCTTCAATCGCCTGCTTGGGGCTCGCTGGCTGCAGCACAGTGACCGGGCCGCTGCCCGACGGCTTCCAGCGCTCGAACATCCGCTGGTTGACCGCGCCCGTGAACACGCACAACAGCGGCGTGCCGGCGGCCGCCGCGGCGTGCCCTCCCGCGGAGTCATAACCGGCATAAAACCCCGCTTGCGTGATGGCGTAGGCAAACGGGGCGAACCGGCCCTGCCAGAGCGTGGCGTTCGAATGAGATGCGAATGCCCGCCGCACACGAAGAGCCTCCTCTTCGGACGCCCCTTGATCGACGATCACCCGAGGATAGCGGGCGCACAGAAGATCCGCCAGCCGGCTTTCAAAAGGATCCTCCAGGAGTTTGTCCGCATTGCCGCCGGTTCCGAGGCTCACCGTTGCGAAGCGCCCTTCCGGCACATCCACCGGCGCCGGTGCCACGTAGTTGCGGCCGGAGACTCCGAACGTCGCCTGCAACCAGGCGGCGGCCAGTTCCGTGATGGTGGCGCTTGAATCGCCCCCGGCCGAGCGGCTCTCAAAGAAGTAATAGCGCTCCTCGGCGCAGACCGGCAGCAGGCCCAGTTGCGTGAGCCTGGAGTCGGGATCGACGACGATGACTCCCGCGTCATCCAGGTTCAGCGTGAGCCCCAGCCGCAGCCGTTCGGCGAGCGGGGCGGTGCGGCCGTAGTCCACTTCGAGCAGGTCAACGGGCGGGCCGGCCTCAAACAACTCCCAGCACTTGCGCGACCCGGCCAGCACCACGCGCCCCCGGGGGAAGCGGTGGTGCATCGCATCCAGCACGGCGCTGGTAACGGCAATATCCGCTCCAATGGTCACGCGGGAAAGCACCACGACGGTTTCAGGATCGGGGCCTTCAAACCGCCGCGGCTCACGGACGCGCCGGTAACGCGACACCAGGTGATGCGCGCGAAGGTGCGGCAACGCCTGTTCCACAACGCGCGAAAACAGCTCGGCGTAGGGCAGGCAGAGCGCGGGGTCGAAGCGATCGCTGAGGGGCTCGATCAGCCCCGCGAACAGAGCCTTGAGAGCACCCGGGTTTCCCGCCAGGGCGTCCGCGGCCAGGCCATGGAACGCCGCTTCGTCGAACGCCCGGCCGGCGAGGCAGGCTTCCAGGATGCTGGCGGCGATCTCAGCCGGCGAAGTACTTGCCAACGATGAGCTCCAGCTTGCGCCGCGTGGCATCGGGCACCGTGCTCTTGTCGGTGATCAGCGCATGCGCCAGGGCGGCGCCGCACTTGCACGTGCGCCCGGCGGGCATGGCCGCCACGGCCGCGGCGACAACCTTCGCCGCATTTTCGGCATTCTGCGTCAGCACACGAATGATGTCGGCCACGGTTACGGCGTCGTGATCGGGGTGCCAGCAATCATAGTCCGTGACCATGGCCACCGTTGCATAGCAGAGTTCGGCTTCCCGGGCCAGTTTGGCCTCCTGCAGGTTCGTCATGCCGATGACGTCCATGCCCCAGCTGCGGTAGACGTTTGATTCGGCCTTGGTTGAGAACGCAGGACCTTCCATGCAAAGATACGTCCCGCCGCGCTTCGCCGTCACGCCCGCCGTTCGGCAGGCTGCTTCCACCACATCGCCCACTTCATGACACACGGGGTCGGCAAAGCTGACGTGCGCAACCAGGCCTTCGCCAAAGAAGGTGGAGACGCGGCCGCGGGTGCGGTCGAAGAACTGATCGGGAATGACGAACTCGGTGGGGCGGTGTTCCTCCTTCAGCGAACCCACGGCGCTCAGGGAGATGATCCGGCTGACGCCAAGCTGCTTGAAACCATGGATATTGGCCCGAAAGTTCAATTCGGAAGGCGATATCCGGTGCCCTCGCCCATGGCGCGCCAGAAACGCCACCGCGCGCCCCGCCAGCCGCCCCACCACATAGGCGTCCGACGGGCTTCCCCACGGGGTGTCCAATCGAACTTCCTCGACGGCCTCAAACCCGGGCATGCTGTACAGCCCGCTGCCGCCAATCACTCCAATCTCTGCTTGCAAAAGAGACTCCTCGGTGTCAGGTATAGCGCTCAAGCCAGCGGTCGACAACGCTGTAGGGGTCGCTTTGGCGGCTCTCGACAGCGGCGGCGGCTGAGCGTAGCTCTTCCAAGGGTAACCGTTCCGCAACGCGCTCGCGGAACATCTCGCGCAGCCGGTGCTCCCAGGGCGGGTTTGGCGCGCGGGCCGCCTGTCCACGCATCGCCTCCAACAGCTCCGCGGCGCCCGCACCGGTGGTGCCGACAGTGCGCAGGATGGGCGTCTCCCGCGGCCCGAGCGCCAGCGTCTCGCGGAGCTCCTGCTCGAACTGATCGGTTCCCGGGTGGTCCGCCTTGTTGATGGCAAACAGACCGGCAATCTCGAACAGCCCCGCCTTAATCGCCTGAACGCCATCGCCCATGCCGGGCACCAGCACCACAACCGTCACGGCGGCCAGACGCGCAATGTCGATCTCGTCCTGCCCCACGCCCACGGTTTCCACCAGGATCAGGTCGAAACCCGCCGCGTCGAGCAGCAGAGTCATGTCGGCGGTGGCGGCAGCGAGGCCTCCAAGCCGTCCGCGGGTTGCCATGGAGCGGATAAAGACGCCGCCGTCCGCATAGTGGTCCTGCATGCGAACGCGGTCGCCCAGGATGGCGCCGCCGGTGAACGGGCTGGTGGGGTCCACCGCCACCACCGCCACACGGAGCTGCCGCAACCGGGCCTGCCGGATGAGCGCCCCGGCAAGCGTACTCTTGCCGGCGCCGGGCGCCCCGGTGATCCCCACAATCAGCGCGCGGCCCGCCAAAGGGAACAGCCGGCGCAGCAGTGCCACGGACTCCGGTGCGCGATTCTCAACCAACGTCGCGGCGCGGGCAAGCGCCCGGACATCACCCTGCGCAATGCGCCCGGCAAGTGCTTCCGGAGAGCTCGCTTCCTGAGAGCTCATGCATTCGACTTCAGCAACTGGCGCGCAATCACCAGCCGCTGAATCTCGCTGGTGCCTTCGCCAATGGTGCACAGCTTCACGTCGCGATAGAACTTCTCCACCGGGTAGTCCTTCGTGAATCCGTAACCGCCATGGATCTGGACGGCTTCATTGCACACCGAAACGGCGGCTTCGGAGGCGAACAACTTGGCCTGCGCGGACTGGCGGGTGACGGCACGGCCCTGATCCTTCAGCCAGGCGGCGCGGCAGGTGAGCAGACGCGCGGCCTCAATGGAGGTGGCCATGTCGGCCAGCTTGAATTGAATGGCCTGGAACTCGGAGATGGGCCGGCCGAATTGCTTGCGCTGCCGGGCGTAGGACAGCGCGGCTTCATACGCCCCCTGGGCCACACCCACCGACAGGGCGGCGATGGAGATGCGGCCGCCATCCAGGATCCGGAGGGCGTCGATGAAGCCTTCGCCCGGATTGCCCAATAACTGCGAGCCTGGAATCCGGCATCCGGTGAAGATCACCTCGCCGGTGTCGCTGGCGCGCATCCCCAGCTTGTCTTCCTTTTTGCCGGGACGAAAACCGGGCGTACCGCGCTCGATCAGAAACGCCGACACACCATGCGAGGACGCGGTGCGATCGGTCACCGCCATGGCGACGCAGAGATCGGCGTAGTGCGCGTTGGTGGTGAACGTCTTGGCTCCATCCAGGATCCACTCCTCACCATCGCGAACGGCCTGCGTGCGCGTGCCGCCCGCGTCGGACCCCGCCTCGGGCTCCGTCAGGGACCAGCACCCGATCCACTCCGCGGTGGCCAGCCGTGGCAGGTAGCGCCGCTTCTGATCCTCGCTGCCGGCCAGGTAGATATGGTTCGAGCACAGCGAGTTGTGCGCGGCCACGATCAGGCCCACCGAGGGATCCACGCGCGCCAGTTCCTCAACCACGATGGAGTAATCGATGTAGCCGAGCCCGGCGCCGCCGTACTCTTCCGGGAAGATGACGCCCATGCACCCCAGGGCGCCAAGCTTGCGCACCACCTCCAGCGGGAACACGTTATCGCGATCCCAGGCATTGACGTGCGGCTTGATCTCCGCTTCAGCAAACTCGCGCACGCTCCGGCGCAGTTGCTCTTGCTCCGCGGTGAACTCGAAGTTCATGGGAATGATGGATTCAGACGATTTCTTCGCGCGTTTCGTCCCAACGGACCGTCCGGCCCTGGCGATAACTCTCAACCGCCATCCGGCAGGCGATGGAGACGCGGAAGCCCAGTTCAAATGGGCAGTTGGTCTCCTCACCGGAGCGCATGGCGTCAAAGAAATTCCGCATGTGGGCGGCCTGCGGTGTTGGCGTGCGGCCCAGCAGCTCAACGCCCTCCGCCAGGTTTACCTTCTGGGGCACGTACCGGATCTGCTGGGAGCGGCTGATGGCGCCGGTGTCGCCCAGCACATCCTCGCCGGTTCCCGGCTGGCTGTTGCCAAAGCCGGAGTCCCAGGAGAACAGGATCTCCTCGGCATGTTCCAGGGAGACGTGCATCGTGTCCGGCACTTCGCGGCCGTCTTTCCAAAGGTAGACGCCGCCGGTCATGGTGACGGCCCGCGGAATCCTCAGACTCAGCGCGCGGTACCAGAAGGCGAGTTGCTGCGAGAGGTTTTCATGGACGCTGCCGCCCGAGTAGTCCTGATAAAGACGCCAGTTGACCAGACGGTTGGCGTCGAACGGCAGCGGGTCCGCCGGACCCAGAAAACCGGCCCAATCGATGTTCGCTGCGGTGGCCTCGCCCGGCACCGGACGGCTCCACTGCGGCTTGCCGTGCGGTGTGTTGCGGAACGCCCTGGCCTGGATGGCCGTGATGCGTCCAAGCTGGCCATTGGCCAGGAAATGGATGGCATCCGTCATCTGCCCCGAAGAACACTGCTGATGGCCCACCTGGATGGCGCGCTGCCCGGCGCGGCGCACGGCTTCGCGCATCGACTTCGCTTCCGGAACGGTAAAGGCCAGCGTGCGTTCCTGGTAGATATGCTTGCCCGCTTCGAGCGCGGCGGTAAACTGCCCCGCATGCAGGTGCTGCGGCGTGGCGATGAGCACCGCATCAATCGACTTGTCGTCCAGCAAGGCACGGAAGTCGCTATGTGTCTTCAGATCGGGGTCCAGGGCCCGTGCTGCCTCAAGCCGCTTTCCAAAGACATCGGCGGCGGCGGCGAACGCCGCATTCGGAATGCTCGCGGCTTCGCGGGCAAGCTGTAGACCTCGGTCACCGGCGCCAATCAGGCCAAAGCGAATGCGTTCATTGGCGCCCAGCACGGCACGCGGCGACGCAATGGCGCCGGCCATGCCGGAGGCGAATTTGCCGATAAAGTTGCGGCGGGAGTCCATGAAAGCCAGTTTCATCTTATCAGGAACTCCCCGGTTTCCCGCCCGAGGGGATTGGTTAGCGGGAACGGCGGCGGATCAGGGCCAGGGCTCCCAGAGCGGCCGCGGCCAGAATCAAGGTGGATGGTTCCGGCACCGCGCCCGGGTCCATGATCACCTGATAGGTGAGGTCCATCGGGTTGCGGAGTTCCTGCCACAGGAGCCCCGTTCGCAGCGTGGGCAGCTCCGCGCTGAAGCTGAGGTAGTTCGCCGACAGGTACTTGAGCACGGTGAACGAATCGCCGAGGTCGGGAGAGAACCTCAGGAACCGGAGCACGACGCTGTTCACGCCGGCGGTGTTGTTGAAGGTAACATCGCCCAGCACATCGAGCATGTCGAACTCGCCCGGATCGCGGCCCGCGATTTCGAACGCCGAGAGTAATCAGGCATAATCAGGCTCATGCCGTCCACGTTCGCCCGCCGCGACTTCCTTGGACTTCTCGGCCCCGCCCTGCTGGCCCAGCACAACCCGGCGCCCCGCCCGAACATCGTCTTTCTCCTCTTTGACAAGTGCCGCACCGACGCCATCGGCGCCTACGGAGAGCGCAAGGTCTCGACGCCCAACATCGATGCCATTGCCGCCTCCGGCGTCCGTTTCGCCAACTGTTTCACACCTCAGGCCCTGTGCGGACCCGCGCGCTCCTCCATTCTCACCGGCAACTATCCGCACGCCCACGGACTGCGGCGGAACGTCTACCCAACCCGCCCCAGCAGCATGAACAGCAACTACCCGGAGGCCATACCGGACCCGTTCCGCGACACACGGTTCAAGCTGTGGGACAACTTTGTCTTCTATCTCAGCAACGCCGGTTACGCGACGGCGCACATCGGCAAGTGGCACCTCGGCCCGGGCAATCCCGGTTTCTTCGACTACTTCAAGTCGTTCAACTCCACGGTGCGGCACTGGATCGGTGAGCCGCACCAGTCGCTGTACCGGCCGGATGTCCATACCGACCTCGGGATCGCATTCATCAAGGAACACCTGGCGGGCAAGCATTCAAGCGAGCCCTTTTTCCTGTACCAGAGCTACTACACGCCGCATGAGCCGCTGGACCCGCCCAAGCAGTGGCTGGAGCCCTACCAGGGGCAGGAACATGCGGCCTACTACGGCGCGGTCTCGAACCTGGACTGGAATGTGGGCCGCATCGTCAGCGCGCTCAAGACGCAGGGCGTCTACGACAACACACTGATCATCATCAGCACCGAACATGGCCGGACATGGGCCCGCCGCCCCGCCAGTCTCGAGGACATCTGTCTGCCCTATGACGAGGTTTCGCGCATTCCCCTGATCCTGCGCCACCCGGGACTTCTGCCGCAGGGCAGGGTGTGGAGTTCCGGTGTGACGCTGGCCGATCTGGCGCCCACCATCCTTGAAGCCGCCGGTGTCCAGGTGCTGAAGGGCGGCATTGTCGAACCCGCCGGAAGTTCAATCTTCCAGGGCGAGAGCCTGCTCACGCAGATGCGTGGGGAGGATCGATGGCGGCGCCCGGTGGTGCTGCAGAACATCCCGCAGGCCGCGCTCGACGGGTCGCTCTTTGAGGATCGCGCGCTGCGCACGGAGCGCCACAAGCTGATCCTTCGCAAGTTCGACAACCGCCCGGAACTTCGGCCCGGGGAACTCTACGATCTGAAGGAAGACCCCGGCGAGACCCGCAATCTCTATGCATCGAACCCGAAGCTGGTGGCCGCTCTGGCGAATGAACTCGCCGCCTGGGGCCGGCGGTACGACGACAGTCTTTCGATTGAGTTGGCAGGCTGGGCTCAAGAACAGGCGCAAGCCGGCCGATAAGCGTCTCCAGAACAAGGAGAGGTGAATGCAAATCACCCAGATCGCAACGGAGGGGCTGCTCCGCGCCGAGCAACGGCTTGAGCAAGCCGCAGCGAAGGTGGCCCGTTCCACCGAATTGAGAGAAACCAATTCCGGAGACACATTGGATCTGAGCCCGGCCGCCCGTGAACTCATCGAGTCCCGCAACGGGTACAAGGCGAATGCCCGGCTCTTCAATCAGGCTTCGCAGTGCAAGGTGATCAACATTCTCGCCTGAGGCGCGCGGGTAGCATAGAATGTGGAGATGATCCGAGTTGTCGCCCACATTTCCGCCCGGCCTGAACGCATCGCCGATCTTGAGGCGCTGCTGCGCAGCCTGATCGAGCCGACGCGGAAGGAAGCCGGTTGCCGCCGCTACGAACTGCACGTTAATAACGCCGACCCGTCAGAGTTCACGTTCATCGAGGAATGGGAGTCCGATGCCGCGCTGGATGCCCATCTGGCCGCTCCTCATCTCCAGGCTGCCTTCCCTCGCGTGCCCGAACTCTGCATGGCGATGCCGGACATCCGGCGGTACACGTTGCTGGCATAGTGGTAGACAGGTGCCTGATGCGACGGATTGTTCCAGCACTGGTGGCGATAGCGTTCCTGGCGAACGCGCCGCTGGATGCCCAGAAGCGCAAGAAGAAGGGTGAGGACGACTATCCGCTGCTTCTGCCTCTGGACGAGGACGACCCCAGGAACAAGAAGCGGAAGAAGAACGAAGAGATCACCCAGACCCTGGATGTGCTGCCCGATCCGCCCGCCGCGCTCGCCGCGGAACCGCAGCGGTTCACTTTTCACGTTTCCCCGCTTTCGAACAAGGGCCTGCTTTCGCAGCAGATCCGCGATGGCTTGAAGTCGGTGGTGGGGTCGGCCAAGGGCAATCCCATCGTCAAGCTGCGGGCCTTCGTTTCCGGCACGGGCGATCAGCGCCGAGTGCAGGCGCTTGTGTCGGAAACCTTCTCGGAACGCCGCGCCACGCTGCCTGTCCTTACCACGGTGCTTGTCGGCGCGCTGCCCATGGAGGGCGCGCAGGTGTTGATTGAAGCCGTGGCGGCGGATCGCAAGACCGTCAACCCGCACGGCCTGGCGTTTTTCTCGGGCCAGGGCGCCACGGATGCCGAGCCCCTGAAGCCTATGGCTCCGCTGGCCAGAAAGTCGGTTGATAATCTGATGCTGGCCGCCAAGGGCGCGGGCGTGGCCGCCGGTGACATGCTGCGTGTGACCTGCCTGCTCACCGGCCTTGATCAGTTGAGCGAGGTTCGGAGCATGGTGGCCGCCGCGTTCCCGCAGGCCGTGGCAAGCTTCGTTCAGCTTCAACGCAGCTCCAGCAGTTCCGTGGCCGAGTGCGAAGGCGTGGGACGGCTGGCGAATGCTCCCGCATCGCCGCTGCAGTTCCTCAACCCCGAGGGCCTCACCGCGTCGCCGAACTACTCGCAGGTGGCCCTGGTCAACGCTCCGAAGGTGATCCTTTCCGGCGGTCAACTCGCGTTTCGCGCGCAGGATGCCGATGTGCGGCTGGCATTCGACCGTCTGAAGAAGACGGTGGAAGGCGCGGGCGGTTCGTTGAAGCGCGTGGCGATGTCCAGCGTCTACCCGCTGAGTTCGGCCGTCACCGATCGGGTGCGCAACCTGCGCTTTGAGTACTACGACAAGCAGAACCCGCCCGCTTCGACCCTGGTTCTGTTTGAGGGCCTGCCCTCGCTGGACGCCTCCTTCGCCGTGGACGTCGTCGCCGTTCCCTGACCCGCACGGGAGCGTGCGGACTTCGGTACAATTCACACGCATCATGCGCATTGCGTTCTTCTTGTTTGTCTTCGCGCTCGGGGCCGGGGCCCAGCAGCGCGCTCCAGGCAGCGATACGATCCTGCGGGATCAACTGAAAGCCGACCTCTACTTTCTGGCCGGCGATTCGATGCGGGGCCGTCTCACCGGGTCACCCGAGTACCAGCTTGCCGCCGAATGGATCGAGTCACGCTTCTCGCGCCTGGGCTTGAAGGGCGCCGGGGGCGCCGGATCTTTCTTTCATCGCTTTGACCTGATCCGTTCGAGCCTGGCAGGCGGCAACGCGCTCACGCTGCACGGCGCGGACGGCCACCGTGCCGGGCGCGTGCTGGAAGACTTTCACCCCATGATCTTCAGCCCGTCCGGCGAAGTTCGCGCCGCCGTCGCCTTCGCCGGCTACGGTATTCGCGCCGAGGCCCTGGGCTGGAATGACTACGCCCGCTCCAACGTTCGCGGCTCCATCGCTCTGATCCTCGATTCCGAACCGGCCGTGGACGACCCCGCGGGGCGCTTCGACGGAGCGGTCACCTCCGAGTACGCCAACCCGCTGCGGAAGGTGCTGTGGGCGCAGGAGGCGGGGGCGCGCGGCGTGCTGATCGTGAACCCGCGCCTGGCTCGCGGCCTCTCTTTTGTCAATGTTTCACGGGCGTACTGGCCCGCCAAGCCCGCTCACCTCGAACGCTACACGCTGGCCACCTATGCCAATCGCATCCACATTCCGGCCGCGCAGATCTCGCCGGCGCTGGCCCGCCATCTTTTTGATGCCGCCACGGCGGGCTTCGACGCCGCCATTGAGCAGGCTCAGGCACAACCGGCCGCGCAACCGGTGCTGCTGGGCGAAGCGACGCTCAAGACATCGGTCGAACGCACCATTGTCGAAGACCGCAGCGTCGCGGCGATGATCGAAGGGTCAGATCCTCAGTTGAAGAGCGAGGCGGTCATCCTCAGCGCCCATCACGACCACAACGGCGCCGTCGACGGCCAGATTTTCAATGGAGCGGACGATAACGGAAGCGGTGTGGTGGCGCTGGTTGAGATCGCCGAGGCGTACGCGCTGGCCGCCGCCCAGGGCCAACGGCCGCGCCGCAGCGTGCTATTCATCTCCTGGGGTTCCGAGGAACGGTGCTGCGGGCCGCTGCTCGGCTCCTGGGCCTGGATTGAGGATGGCGCGTGGCCGCTCGATAAGACCGCGGCGGTGATCAACATGGACATGATCGGCAGAAGCGAGGAGGTACCGGAAGGGGGCGGATCGCGGTTCAACGGCCTGGCGGTCCAGACAGCCGCCTCGAACGCGAACAATGTCAACCTGCTGGGCCACAGCTTCAGCCCCGATCTGAGCGCCGCGGCCGATGCCGCCGGCCGCCACTTCGACCTGGCTCTGCTGAAGCGCTACGACAACAACAAATCGAACCTGCTGCGCCGCAGCGACCAGTGGCCCTTCCTGCAGCGCGGTGTTCCGGCACTCTTCTTCCACACCGGCCTCCACCCGGACTATCACACGGTTTTCGACCGTCCGGAGCGGATCGACTACCCGAAGCTGGAGCGCGTCGCCCGGCTGGTCCATCAACTGAGCTGGGACCTGGCGAACTCAGCCAGCCGCCCGCGCTACGTTCCAAGGAAGATGCCGCTTCCGTGAGCAGTCTGGTCCTGGCGCTCGACCTGGGCACCGGCGGCTGCAAAGGCGCCGTCTACACGCGTGAAGGCCTTCGCGTGGCCCTGGAGTCGCGCGACTATGCCACCAGCCGGCCCGCCCCGGGCATCGTGGAACAGGATCCACGCGATTACATCGCCGCCGCGGGGGAGGTGGCGGGCGCACTCATGGCGGGGCACGCCATCGCAGCCGTCGGCTTCAGCACCCAGACTCCCACCCTGGTGCTGCTGGATGAACACTGCCAGCCGCTGCGTCCGGCCATCGTCTGGCAGGACAGCAGAGCCACGGCCGAGGCCGCCGAGTTGGAGGCGATCCACCCCGAGATCCGCCGCGCCTGGTTCGGTTTCGACCTGCCGGTGGGACCCACCGCGGCCCCCGCCAAACTGCTCTGGCTGCGGCGCCACGAACCGGAGATCTGGGAACGGACACGCTGGGTGGCGCAGCCCAAGGATCTGGCCGCGCACAGCCTGACCGGGGTGCTGGCCACCGACGCATGGTGCGCCAAAGGGATTGCCAGCGTCGCCACCGGTGTGATGCACCCCGATTGGATGGCCTATCTGGATCTGGCGGTGGATGTCTCACCGCCCTGCCGTCCCATGGTGCGCCGCGGCGATGGCCTGACGGTGGACACCGGCTGGTCCGATGCCTTGTGCGCCATCCTCGCCTCCGGCGCGGTGGAAGGCCCAGGCCGGGGGTTCATTCTCACCGGGACCTCGGAGATCATTGGCGCCACGCGCGCTGATTCCACTGCCGCGCCGGGTCTGTTCCACGTTCCATCCCATGTGCTGGGCGCGCCCGGCGTGGACCTGCACTTCGGTCCCATCCAGGGCGGCGGAGCGACCCTGCAATGGCTGGCGCGATTCCTGGATCGAACGCCGGAAGCGATCTTCGATTTGGCCGCCACGCCGGATCTTACGCCGGTCCTGTTTCATCCTTATCTCGAAGGGGAGCGCGCGCCCTACTGGAACAGCAATCTCACGGCCGGGGTGCGGGGTCTTCGGGCACACCATGGACCGGCCGATCTTGCGCGGGCTGTGCTGCAGGGCGTCGCGCTGCAGGAGCGGCTGGTGCTGGAGCGCGCCCGGGCCGGCGTGGCGCTGGACACCGTGACACTGGCAGGCGGCGCCGCCCGGGCGCCGGTATGGAATCAGATGCGGGCCAACATTCTGCAGAGACCCCTGCGCGTGATGGAGGATCTGGAAGCCAGTCTGCGAGGCGCCGCCATGCTCGCCTGGCGCTCGCTGACGGGCGAGCCGGCGCCCGCGGCGTGGCTTGAAGGGCACCCGGTGGAACCCTGCCGCGGCCAAGCTGCCTTGGCCAGCGAGCTTTTCGCCAGGTTTACGATGGAGCTTCCGGTATGACCGTACGCATGAAAGACCTGGCGAAGGATCTCAATCTTTCGGTGGTCACCATCTCGAAGGTTCTGCGGAACCACTCCGACATCAGCGAGAAGACGCGCGAACGCGTGCTGCAGCGGATGCGCGAGTTGAACTTCCGGCCCAATCTCACCGCCCGCGCGCTGGTCACCGGACGGACCTCCATGATGGGCTTGATCGTGCCGGACCTTGTCCATCCGTTCTTCGGCCAGATCGCCAAGAGTCTGGCCCGGACGCTGCGGAAGAAGGGCTACGGTCTGGTCATCTCGTCGGCGGAAGAAGACATCGCGCTCGAACGGCATGAAATTGAGCATCTCATCGCCCGGCGTGTCGACGCGCTGGTGATCGCCTCGGGCGAGGAATCCGGCGAGATGCTGGCGGTGCTGGAACAACAGAAGATTCCCTATGTGCTGGTGGACCGGCAGGTGGCCGGCCTCCAGGCGAACTTCGTCGGTGTGGATGACCGGGAAGTGGGCCTGCTGGCCACCCAGCACCTCATCCAGCAGGGGTGCCGCCGCGTGGCCCATCTGCGAGGACCGGAGACCAGCCCCGCCCGGGGGCGCATTCAGGGGTACGGCCAGGCGCTGCAGCGCCACGGGCTCACCATGCGGGACGCCTATGTGGTGGCCGCGCGATCCTCGGGAGACCGCGCCGAGGAGTGCGGCTTCGAGGCGATGCAGAAACTGCTTCAGAGCCGGCCGCGGCCCGATGGCGTGTTCTGCTTCAATGATCCTCTGGCCGTGGGCGCGCTGAAAGCGGCCCAGGAGGCAGGGCTCGAAGTGCCTCGTGATCTGGCCGTGATCGGCTGCGGAAACATGCTCTATGCCGACATGCTGCGCATCCCGCTATCCAGCATTGACCAGGACACCGGGTCCATTGGTGAAAACGCCGGGAAACTGGTGCTGTCCCTGGTGGAGGCGGCGGCGCCGCCCAAACCGCGATCGGTTCTGGTGACCCCGCGCGTCGTTGAGCGGATGTCGTCAAACCGGCTGGGCCGCTAACTGCTTAGCCCAACCATGAAGCCCCCTCTAAGCCAGCGTGAGATTCGCCTGGGCTTTCAGGCCAAAACCCGCGAACTCGCCGCGATCCAGCTTCAGGAACGCGGCGGCGGCGATCATGGCGGCGTTATCCGTGGAAAGCGCCGGGGTGGGAAAGTGAACCGGGATCCCGAGGCCCCGGCCGGCGGCGGCGGCCCGAAGGCCACGATTGCAGGCGACGCCTCCGGAAACGATCAGCGCCCGGGCGCCCATCTCATCCGCCGCGGCTTCAGCCCGGTGCAGAAGCTCCTCAATGACCGTTCGCTGGAATGAGGCAAGCAGGTCAAGCGTCGCCTTCGGCGTCACCTCCAGCCACTGGGCCACCGTGGGGCGGCCGGTCTTCCGGCCCAGCGCCTTGCGGCGCTCCACTTCCTCGGTCAAATCGCGAGCCTCGGTCCAGCGGAGCACCGCGGTCTTGAGGCCGGAGAAACTGAAGTCGCGGACATTACCCTTCATTCTGGCCAGCGTGAATTTCACCGCCGATGGATTGCCGTGCGGAGCGAGACTGTCGATCACCGGACCGCCGGGGTAGCCGAAACCGAGAAGCTTGGCCACTTTGTCGAACGCCTCCCCGGCTGCGTCATCACGCGTCCGTCCGAGAAGCCGGTAGCGGTAGCCTTCAGTCACCTGGAACAGGTGGGTGTGTCCTCCGCTCACAACCAGGGCCAGGACCGGAAACTCGAAGACGGCCCCGGCCGCCCCCGCCTCCATCACCACGGCGTGGATGTGGCCCTCGATATGGTTTACCGCAATCAACGGCAGGCCATGCACCAGACACAACGACTTGGCGAAAGTGATGCCCACCAGAAGGGATCCGGTCAAACCGGGGCCCTCCGTCACCGCCACAGCGGCCAGGTCCGAGTATTCCGTATCAGCCTCCGCCAGCGCCTGGCGGACCACCGGCACGATGGCCCGCAGGTGCTCCCGGGAGGCAAGTTCAGGGACCACGCCACCGTACTTGCGGTGCGTGTCGAGCTGTGACGCCACCACCGAGGAAAGAATGCGCCGGCCATCCTCCACCACGGCCGCGGCAGTCTCATCACACGAGCTTTCAATCGCCAGAATCCGCACGGGTTAAGCCCGGAGTTTAGCATGGTAGAGGAACCCGTGAGAGTCGCCGATTTCGATTACTACCTGCCGCCGGAGTTGATTGCTCAGCAGCCCTCCCCCCGCCGCGACGGCGCACGAATGCTGGTGCTGGACCGCGCCGCCGGTCTTTGGCACGACCGCCTTTTCGTGGACCTGCCAGGCTATCTCGCGCCGGGAGACTGCCTGGTGCTCAACGATTCCCGCGTGTTCCCGTCGCGGCTCCTGGGCACCCGCCGCGGCAGCGGCAAGGCCGAGATCTTCCTGGTGAAACCGCTCGATCCGGACCACCGGCGATGGACCGCCCTGGCGCGGCCCGGCCGGCGCCTGCCCGTGGGCGCGGAGGTCACCGTTTCCGAACGCCTGGCCGTGCGCATCACCGGCCGCGCTGAGCAGGGCGAACGGACCGTGGAGTTGGTCTGCGAAGGGCGCGCCATGGATGCTCTGGAGGAGGCGGGCCACGTGCCCCTGCCCCCCTACATCCACCGGCCCGACACAGAGGCCGACCGGGAGCGGTACCAGACCGTGGTCGCCCGCCATACCGGATCCGTTGCGGCTCCGACGGCGGGACTGCACTTTACGGAAACGGCTCTGGAGAGCTGCCGGGCGGCGGGCGCCACCGTGGCTACGGTGACACTGCACGTGGGTCTGGGCACGTTCCAGGCCCTGAAGGCGGAGCGTCTGGAGGAAATCCGTCTCCATTCCGAGAGCTTTGCGATCGCACCGGAGACGGCGGCGGCGCTGGCGGCGGCACACCGCATCGTGGCTGTGGGAACCACCTCAACGCGGACCCTCGAGACGGCAGCCGCCCAGGGAGCATGGCGGGAACTGGCGGGCGACACGAATCTGTTCATTTCACCGGGATACAAGTTCCGGGCCGTGCAAGCCCTTCTCACGAACTTTCATCTGCCTCAATCCAGCCTGCTCATGCTGGTGTCCGCGTTCGCCGGGAGGGAGCTGACACTGGCGGCGTACCGGTACGCGGTGGAGCAGCGGTACCGGTTCTTTTCCTACGGAGATTGCATGCTGGTGCTGTAAGAGTCATGGAACCCGGCCCCGGCGGCCACTGTGCGAAAATGAGATTGCTTTCGGGTATCCTCATGAGCACTCTCAACCATCCAGCCCGGCCTTCCAGCCCGGCAGACGACCCCACCAAGCCCCAGGCCGGCAACGCCGCCCAGGATCCGGACGAACTGGAAGCCGCGCTGGCCGAAGCCGCGCACTCCGAATTCGCCGCCATTCTTACCCAGTTTGAGCAGGGACAGCACAAGCACGTCCAGGGCGAACCTCTGGATGGCTCCGTTGTCATGGTCACCGACGATTTCGTCTATGTCGACATCGGCCGGAAGATGGATGGCGTCATTGAGGTCTTCAAGTTCCGGGACGCGGCCGGCAAGGTTGCGGTGCAGCGGGGCGACAAGCTGACGGTGACGGTGAGCGGACGCGGGCCCGAGGGTCACTACATGCTGTCTCTGCTGCGCGTGGAAGTCCCGAAGGACTGGTCCGCGCTCGAGACTGCGTTTGCCGAAAAGCGCATCATTCGCGGCACGGTGCTTGAGCTGGTGAAGGGCGGGCTGCGCGTGGATGTGGGAGCCCGGGCGTTCATGCCGGCCTCGCGATCCGGCGCCCGCGACATCCCGGAGATGGAACGGCTGGTGGGCCAGGACATCGAGTGCCGGATCACGAAGCTGAACGTGGAAGAAGAGGACCTGGTGGTGGACCGCCGCTCGGTGCTCGAGGAACGCGAGCGTGAAAGCCGCGAGCGGGCATTCCAGGATTTGCGCGAGGGCCAGGTGGTGCGCGGTACGGTCCGGAACCTGATGGACTTTGGCGCCTTCGTGGACATTGGCGGCGTGGACGGCCTTCTCCACGTGGCTGACATGAGCTGGCAGCGCATCGCCAAACCCGCCGACATGGTGGCCATCGGCGATCCGGTGGAAGTGAAGATTCTCAAGATCGCGCCCGACACGCGCAAGATCTCGCTGGGCATGAAGCAGCTTCAGCCGGAGCCGTTTACCGTGGCCGCCGGCCGCCTGAACACCGGGGACCGGATTCGCGGCAAAGTCGTCCGCGTAACGGACTTCGGCGCCTTTGTCGAGATCGAGCCGGGCGTTGAGGGCTTGATTCACGTCACCGAAATGTCGTGGGCCAAGGGCAAGAAGAAGCCCTCGGAAATCGTCAAGACGGGCGAGATGGTCGAGGTGCAGGTGCTGGGCGTCAACACCGGCACCCGGCGCATCGCCCTTGGTTTGAAGCAGGCGCTCGGCGACCCCTGGGAGGACGTCGCCACCCGGTTCCCGCTGGAATCGATTGTGGAAGGAAAAGTGACCACACTCGCCAAATTCGGCGCGTTCGTCGATCTGGGTAACGGCCTGGAAGGCATGGTCCACATTGCCGATATCCCGGCCGAACGGCGCTTGAATCACCCTCGCGAGGCGGTGACAGAGGGCCAGACCGTCCGTGCGCTGGTGCTCGAACACGACCATGAGCGGCGCCGGCTGAAGCTGGGCATGAAACAACTGATTCCCACCTCGGCCGATGAGTTTATCGCGGAACACCAGGTGGGCCAGACAATGACAGGCCGCGTGGTGGAAGTGAACGGAGACCGCGCCCGCGTGGAACTGGCGGAAGGCGTCACGGCCACCTGCCGCGGCGTGAAGCCGGCCAGAGGGGCCGCTGAATCATCAGCCAAGCCCGAATCAGCCGACGTGGGCTCCCTGGGAGCGCTTCTGGCAGCCCGGTGGAAGAGCGGCGGAGCCAACGCGGACCCCAACGCCGGAGAACTGCGCGAAGGCCAGGTGCGGTCCTTCCGCATCACCGGCATGGACGCCAAAACCAAACGGATTGACGTGGAACTGGCATAAGGGGTTGGGCCGCGGCGCCGCGGCCAAGATCCGCGGAAGAGTGGCGCCCGGATGCCGCAATGTGCTATCAATAGACTTTCCTGCTCCCTCCCAGCCTGTTCCGGCATCTAAGGGAGGAAGCAACTACCACGAGGAGACTTCACGGGAATGGCTTATGTGATCGCGGAACCCTGCATCGGGACCAAGGATACGGCGTGTGTTGACGCCTGCCCCGTCGATTGCATCCACCCGAAGAAGGATGAACCCGATTTCGCCAACGTCGACATCATCTATATCGATCCGGTGGAATGCATCGATTGCGGCGCCTGCGTCCCGGTGTGCCCCGTCTCGGCGATCTTCGCACTCGACGATCTGCCGGAGAAATGGTCCGATTTCGCCGCGAAGAACGCCGCGTACTTCGGGAAATAGACCCGCCGGTAAACCGGCTCAACTACATCTTGCCTGAGATCCCGCGTGCCTTGGGCGGCGCGGCCGGAGCGGCTTCCCCGGTCCAACGGCCCAACACCGCCACGGTGACGTAAAGGCGAATCAACTGCCCCAGGGTCACCAGCAGCGAACGCACCCGGAAAAACTGCGACCGTCCATGTTGGCGTGCGTAGTGATGCACTCCCACTTCCACCGTCTTGTAGGGGCTCATCTCCAGCTTCCGCACCAGTTCCACGCAGATCGTGCCGCTGGTGGAGGTGAGGTGGATCTGTTCCAGCAGGTCACGCCGGGTGAGCCGGAAGTCGCAGTCCACGTCCCGGATTCCAATGCGGAACAGGAACCGGGCAAAACGGTTATAGACATTCCCGATCCAGATGCGATGCCACGGATCGTTGCGCTCAATCTTATAGCCGTTCACCAAACCCACATCGGGCGCCATCAACGCCGTCAGCTTGGGCAGTTCCCCCACGTCGTACTGGCCGTCACCATCCGTGTAGAAGACAAAGTCCTTGCTGGCGGCCGCGAAGCCTGACCTGAGCGCGCCGCCATAACCGCGGTTTCGCTCATGAGTCACCACGCGGAGCCGTGGGCCGTGCACCTTCTGAAGCCTCTCCAGCACAGCGCCTGTGTCGTCGTGGCTGCCGTCATTGACCACGATCACTTCGAAGTCGCGGGCACAGCCGGGCAGCACTTCGAAGGCTCGCCCGATCAGCGCCGGCAGCGACGGGGCGTCGTTGTAGGCCGGGAAAAACACCGACAACTCCCGTAGTGGTAACGGATTCACCTGGATTCCTTCGGGGAGCAAAGATCACAACCTCCCGCGCAATATCGAGATGCCGCGGCTGGGCCCAGGGCGGCCAAGGAGATAGGATCGGGCTTGCCAAGAAGCATCGCCGATGAGCGGCGCGCTTCGGTCGCGTCGTGTGGAAAACAGGCGAGTTCCACCGGGCGGCCATCATGGTTCTTCATGAAGTCCACGAATCCCTGCAGGGCCGCCGCCCGTTGGACGAACTGCGGATGTTTGTAGACCCACAGATAGGTCAGGTTGAACCCCAGAATCCCAAGGGCGAGCGCACCCGCGGCGATGCGCCATCGAACGCGCTCCAAAACGGCCCACATGCCTGTGGCCATGAGCAACGCCACGCCCACCGATGACAGGTAATGGTGCCGGCTGGGAATGCGGGGCATGTAGGTGAGGAAACTGTAAGGCAACAGCGCCAGCGCAATCCAGACTCCCGCCAGGATAAGCAGACCGCGCCACCGCCGCCAGCCCCACACCAGTGCCGCGGCCACCAGCAAAAGATGCGGCCCCAGCACCCCGCGCCACGCGCTTCCGAGCATTGTGGAGAGAAACGGCGCCCCCAGCGAAAACGTACCGTCCTGGAAGTGATAATGCCCACTGCTGGCCGTGAAAATGCCCCACACATAGACTGCCGTCAACAGGGCGTGGGGCGCCAGGCGAAGCGCGGTCAGGTTCCACCGGACGCCGTGCACCAGGGCCACCGCGGCGCACAACGGCGCAATCACAACGCCGGACTCCTTTGAAAATAGCGCCAGGCCGGACAGAGCCAGACTGGCCCACCACCAGAGACGGCGCTCCTCCTGAAGCCACCGGATCCAGGCCAGAATGGTTAGCAGGCAGAACGTGAACACCAGCAGTTCCGCGCAGGCGGCGAACCAGACCACAGCCTCGTGATGGCGTTCGAGCACCGCAAAGCTCAGCGTCGCAAACCCGGCAACCCACCATCCAATCCGGGTCCAGGAACCGAGCAGGTATACCAACACGATGTTCAGGCAGTGCAGCAGGATACCGGCAATGTTGAACGCCGCCGGCGACGGACCGAACGCCATCCAAAGCCAATGCGTGAAAAACATCGAAGTAGCCCGGCTGCGGTACAGCGGATCCGCGGCCAATTCGGCCCCGCCTCCGGAGGCGGTGAACTTCTCCGCCAGTTCCACCTGCAAGAGATCTTCCGGCAGGAAAGGCAGGGACACGAAGGGCAGGTACGCCAGACAAGCCAACGCCACAGCGGCCGCCGCCACGCCCAATGAGAATCTGGCCGGTACTCCAAGCGCCCGGCCGCCATTCACAACGGGCAGTGCGGGGGTAATGTTCCCAAGTCCCGTCACACTTCTATCCTGATTGGTCCGAGTATAGCCCGGCAGCGAAGCGATCCGCAAACGGCCAAATAGAAATGTCCGCTTCTGACAGGCGGCGGCGGGGAGAGATGGTATGGTGAACGCGTCCGCCAGGGGTCGCGCCCGAGCGGATGCCCAAGGCCGATGCGACGGGGTTGGCTCCGAAGAAATCGGCTGTGAGCCTCTGGTCGGGAAGAACTGGCCCGAGGGCTCTTCGTTCTTGCAGGCGGCCTCAGCCGCCAACACCTTACCGCCTGCGGGCCGGAGTGCGTTTACGCCGTAGGGGAGTGCGGCCAGCACGGAGCGCTCGGTCGTGATCGGGACGATCGATTCACTTTCCGCGGCCCGCTCGCTTCCTGTTCTCCTCGTGAATCTTCCAGGCGATCCAGTAGTCGCTCTTCTCCATATCCTCGGCGTCGTTCATCTTCGCAATCCTTCTCTCCATCAGGTCCTTCACCGTCACCGATCCCACCGCCGCCATCGCGGCCGCAAGAACGCCCGGCATCGCCACTTCGCCTGCTGCGGCCAACGCCACCACCGACGTTGTAATCAACATCCCCGTCAGTGACCGGGAATGCTTCCGCTCAATGCTCTTGAACTCGTCCTCCGCCTTTCGGCACTCATGATCGATCTCTTCGATCACCCCCACGAGCTTGCTCTCTTTGTCCGCCTCCGCCACTCCGTCCAGGTATCTCTTCAACGAATACCGGAGCCGGGCGAAAGCGCCATCGTAATCCCGGCGGAGCCTCGCCAGGTCTCCCAGCGACAGATTCTGAATCTCCGGCATCAGCACCCCGGTCGTGAGCGGCTCATGCGAGCTGTCCTGCCTCAGCAGCCGCCGCACGGTGCCGTAGTCGGCTCCCACCGGAAGGCTGTACACGTAGGACTCTAACTGCCGGATCTTCGCGTTGACCTCTCCAGCGCGTTCGAACTCTCCGTCCAGGGCATCCCCGCCCGAAACCTCGGCTGAAACCGCCATGCTTTCCGGCAGCACCACGCAGAATTCGATCCCCGGAATACCCTCTCCCGTCACAAGACGCTCCAGCCGGCGCTGTTCGGCGGACATATCCCATCCATCGCGCAACCCGGCCAGGTACTCGTCCGGACCCTGTTTTCGATAGAGCATTCGAGGCATCTTGAGCACCACGAATGACGAAGAGATCAGACACCGGGAAACCAGGCGCGACAGGTCGTGACCGTGAGCCACATGGTCAGCCACATCGATGATCTGGTGCAGACCCCGGTCCTCCTCCAGACGCCGCAGCGAGGCCCAGGCATCGGACACCACTTTCTCCGGCCCACTCCACAATTCGGATTTTTCACCGGACGTAGGCTGCCAACGGTCCACGGGCTTGTCCTCCTTTTCAGTGCCCGGGCGAAACGGGTCCGTCTCGCCGGGAACACCACGCAACCAATGTACGCCACAACCGCAATCCCCACGCAGCACCAGGCTCTGGTCCAGGGCAAAACCGTCAGTTGACGCCCGAAAAATATTTTTTCTGCCCTGTTTTCAACAACTTCATCTCCAAAACCGCGATACCCCGGTTCGCCCAGTTCTTACAATCCGTCAGGAGCATCCAGCTATGTCTATCTCGGAACTTCACTCAGACACCGCGCGCCGCAACGGAGCCCTCTCCCGCGGCCCCGCCACCCCCGAAGGCAAGAAGCGTTCCGCCATGAACGCCTTCAAACACGGCATCTTCTCTAACCCGCTTTTCTCACGGCATCTGATCGCAGCCCAAACTGACGCCGCGGACAAGCTCGAAATGACTCGTGCGGATCCTCCGCGGGTGTCTCGGTCAGAAATTTGCGGCAAAATGGCTGCCGCATACCGTCGCTCGGAGCACCCGAAGGGTGAAAATGGGCCGTCCATACGCGCTTCTCCGGTCCGCTGCAAAAATGCGGAATGAATAAGTCCGGTGTTTGCTTCACGCAGTTTTTTCAGCAGCGCAGGTTCGCGTGAACTTG
>VFZY01000005.1 GCA_016870915.1 Acidobacteriota bacterium
CCTCCAGAGTCACGTAGCTGAACATCCCGGACTGCTGCTGATCGTCGCCGCGCATACAACAATCATCGCCCGAAATGTTCCGAGAGGGAATGGGCTCGATCAGGAGTTTTTCAACAAGTTCCTAGGCCCGGCATCGTACCCAGGTGGCGTTCTCGAATCAGTCGAAGGTCGCGTTCGACTTCCCTGACGTCCTTGGCGGAGTCCTGGCTATGAAAAGTGAATCGGCCGCTCGGCGGCAGCGGGCGTTCAAGCGACACCAGGTAACATTGCCCGTTGACGAACGGAATCGCGAACCACACGCGGAAATCGCCGGCGACGTCGGCTTCAACGGTTGCCGTAGCGGATGGCAATCCGTGAAACGTTTCCGCTACTTTGAGCCGTACGATATTACCAGCGGCCGACCATGGATCGTCGTGCAAATCCACTTCGCCGTCCATCACCTCACCTAACGAACGCTCGACAGGCTGGCCGGCCAGCTAGCCTGCAACGGCGGGGGCGGCCTCATGACACCCAGGCAACGCCGCCACCCCGAGTCCGTCTTGCCGGCTGTTGCATCGGAGGGTCGTGAGTCTACCTCTCGACGTCAAATTCAGCGCTAACACGCATCAGGGCAGCGTCATGAGTGAAGACGTGCCCGGCGCGAAGCCCCGAAGGTGTTCCACCACAGGCCATCCAGGCGGCCCCGGCGTCCGTCGCCCGCCCGTATTCCGAATCCGCGGCGCTTGTTTGACCAACGGCGTGAACTGGTTTGAACGGCTTCGCGACGTGCGCCGGAAACTGGCCGAGTGAGGCTCGTGGGTGAGTGTGGCCCCAAGCCCCCGCTGCCTCGCGCACGTTGGGCTGTCGGGCAGGTTGGGCGGTCGCGCAGGTTGGGCTTCCCCTGCGGCGGTCGGTTCTGGTATAGTCTTTTCGACTACCCCTGATTGCCGTGGCACGGGCCCTGCTGCCCCGATGCGCCCGGCCGAGATTTTAGAAAGGAAGGTGTAGAGGTGAGTTCAATGAACGATCTGGAACCGAAACACCCCGGGAAGAAGAAAAGCGCGTTTTCGCGTCGCGGCTTCCTCCAGGGCGTTGGCGCCGGGACAACCGCTGCTGGTGTTCTGAGTGTGCCCGCCGAAGCGCAGGCCCCCAAGGCGATTGGGCCGGGCGCCGTGCCGATCACGCTGACCATTAACGGCAAGGCGATGCAGGCCACCGTGGAGCCCCGTGTGACGCTGCTCGATTGCATGCGCCACTACATGGATTTGACCGGCGCCAAGCGCGTCTGCGACCGCGGCACCTGCGGTGCCTGCACGGTGATCATGGGCGGCAAAGTGATCTATGCGTGCAGCGTGCTCGCCATCGACGCCCAGGGCAAGCAGATTGAGACCATCGAGAATCTCACAGCCAGCGGCAAGACGCATCCGCTGGTGCCCGCCTTCGTCAAGCACGACGCGCAGCAGTGCGGATACTGCACGCCGGGCTTCGTGATGGCGGCCAAGGGATTGCTGGATCGCACGCCGAGCCCCAGCTACGATCAGGTCAAGGACGGGTTGGGCGGCAACTTGTGCCGGTGCGGCACCTACGTCGGAGTCCGTCAGGCGGTGCTTGAGGCCGCCAAGGGAGGTCGCAATGGTTGATTACAGTTGGCCGCCAATGAACAAGCGCCGGGTCATCGGCCAGCGGCTGAACCGTCTGGACGGGCCCGCCAAGTCGAGTGGGAAGGCGAAGTACCCCACCGACGTGCAGCGTCCCGGCCTGCTTCACGCGGTGATTCTGTCGTCGCCGCACGCGCATGCCCGGGTTCGTTCCATCGACATCAGCGCGGCGCAGGCCATGCCCGGTGTTGAGGATATCCGCGTAATGTCGCCGGCAGGCACCGAGATCCAGTGGGCGGGCGCCGAAGTGGCTGCCATCGCGGCGCGCACCGAAGAGATCGCGCGCGACGCGGCCCGGGCCATCAAGGTGGATTACGAAGTGCTTCCGCACTTGGTGAAAGAGGACGATCTGGCCAGGGCCGGCAATCGCGCCAAGGCCGCCGGCGAGCAGGTCACCGGCGATCCGGACACGGTCTTCCGTGAATCCGGCGTCGTGGTGCATGAGGGCAGTTACTCCATCCCCGTCATCACCCACTGCTGCCTTGAGCCGCACGGCTCCACCATCGAATATAAGGGCGAGAAGGTCGAAATGTGGCCTTCCACCCAGAACGTCTCCGGCATCGGCGGCGATCTGGCCCGGTCCTTGAATATCCCGGTGACGAACGTTTCGGTGCATATGGATTACATGGGCGGCGGCTTCGGATCGAAGTTCCCGGCGGATCGCTGGGGCACCGAGGGCGCCAACATGTCGAAGAAGACCGGCAAGGCTGTAAAGCTCTACCTGGACCGGCGTCAGGAACTGACCATCGGCGGTGTCCGGCCCTCGGCTTTTGCCAAGGTGAAGATCGCCGCCCGGCGCGATGGAACCATCGTCGCCTGGCAGAGCGAATCCTGGGCCACCGGCGGCGTGGGCGGCGGCGGCATGCCTCCCATCCCCTACGTCTTCACGAACATCCCGAACAAGCGGCTGAATCACTCGGCCGTGTCGTTGAACGCGGGCGGCGCGCGCGCATGGCGAGCCCCGAATCACGCGCAGGCGTGTGCGTTGACGGCCACCGCGATGGAGGATCTGGCGGCCAAGCTCAATATGGATTCCCTGGAGTTCATGTTGAAGAACGCCAACCTCACGCTTCGTCCCGAAACGTACCGGGCGCAGCTGCAGAAGGCCGCCGAGCTCATCGAGTGGAAAAAGTACGCCCACCAGCGTGGCGATAAGACCGCGGGCCACATCAAGCAGGGCCTCGGGATCGGGTTCTCCACGTGGGGCGGCGCGGGCCACGCGTCGAACTGCCGGGCGAACATCCACCCTGATGGCAGCGTGGAAGTGGAACTGGGAAGCCAGGACATCGGCACCGCCACCCGGACCGCTATCGCCATGGTTGCGGCCGAAACGCTGGGCATCCCGGTGGAACAGGTGAAGGTGAAGATCGGCGAAAACAGCTATCCCGCTTCGGGCGCTTCGGGCGGTTCCACCACCATCGGCGGCGTGTCGTCATCCACCCGCAAGGCTGCGATGAACGCTCTGGACAAGCTGATGGACGTGGTTGCGGCCAGCCTCAATGTGCCGAAAGACAACCTGGAAGCCGTCGATCAGCGGATTCAGGTGAAAGGCAACCCGGACAAGGCCATGACGTTCAAGGCGGCATGCCAGAAGCTGGGCGTGAAGAGCATCTCGGAGATGGGTACGAACGATCCCAAGAATCCGGGCGGCTTGAACTCGCAGGGCGCCTCCGGCGTCCAGATGGCGCACGTCTCGGTGGATATCGAAACGGGCGTCGTGCGGATGAACAAGTTCGTGGCGGTGCAGGACTGCGGCCTGGTGGTGAATCCGAAGACCGCCGAAAGCCAGGTCTACGGCGCCTGCATCATGAACATCTGCGCGGGGCTGATGGAAGAGCGCGTGATGGATCAGATCACCGGACGCGTGTTGAACGCCGACATGGAGTTCTACAAGCTGGCCGGGATCAAGGACATCGGCGAAATCGTGGTGCACATGGACATCACGCCGGAGCATGACCGGAAGGGTATCATCGGCTTGGGCGAGCCGCCGGCGATCGCCGGTCCGGCCGCGATTTCGAACGCCGTCGCCAATGCGATCGGTGTGCGCGTGCCCGGCCTGCCGATGACGCCGGAACGTGTGCTGAAGGCGCTCTATGGTGAAAGGAGCTTGGCGTAATGCAGGGTTTTGAATACGCAAATCCGGCGACTCTGAAGGAGGCCACGGCGCTGCTCGGCAACGGGTGGGGCGACGCGGCCGTGCTGGCCGGGGGCACCGATCTCCTGACGCTGATGAAGGAATACCTGATGTCGCCCAAACGCGTGGTGAACATCAAGGGCATCAAGGAACTGGGCGGCATCTCGAAGTCGGGCGCGGGGCTGCGAATCGGGGCCACGGTGACGGTGGATGAGTTGATGTCGAACGCGGCGGTGCGGGCGGAGTATCCTTCGCTGGTGCAGGCCGGGCGTGGCATCACCTCGCCGCAGATCCGTAACATGGGCACCGTGGGCGGCGATCTGTGCCAGCGGCCTCGCTGCTGGTACTTCCGCAACGGCTTCGGTCTGCTTGGCGTGAAGGACGGCAAGAGCCTGGTCCGTGAGGGCGAGAACAAGTATCACGCCATTTTCACCGGCCAGCCGGCTCTGTTCGTCAGCGCTTCCAGTTTCGGGCCGGCGCTGGTGGCGCTGGGCGCGAAAGTGAAACTGGCGTCCGCTTCGGGTACTCGCGAAGTGGATGCGGCGAAGTTCTTCGTCGCTCCGCAGAACGAAGGCGCCCGCGAAATCGCCCTGCTGCCGAACGAAATCCTCACGGAGATCGTGATTCCGGCCGCGCGCGGTGCGAAGAACGCCACCTACGAAGTACGCCATAAGGACGCGCTCGATTGGCCGCTTGCCGCGGCTTCCGTGTCGCTTTCGATGAAGGGCGCCACGGTGGCAAGTGCCCGTGTGGTTCTGGGGCACGTCGCTCCCACGCCGCATGCGGCAGCGGCTGCTGAAAGCCTGCTGGCCGGCAAGACCATCACTGAGGCTGTGGCCGATGAGGCCGGCAAAGCCGCTGTGGCGGACGCCAAGCCGCTGAGCGGGAACGCCTACAAGGTCCAGTTGGCGCGCGTTGCGGTGAAGCGTGCCTTGCTCGCCGCGGCGGGCAAAGCGTAGCCCGGCGGGTTCAACGTGGAACGCGCGGGTATTGCCCGGATCGACCAGGACGACGACCGCTGTTCGCACCTGCGTTGGAAGGGTATGTATATCGAAGCCGAGTGGGACCCCACGGTCCCACACGGCAATGACCGTCTGTTCTGGTGCCATCACACCCAGACCTGTCTTGGACCGGACGGGAAACTGGCCGATGAGTACGAGTGCAATGACGTGAGGAAGTGCTACCACGCCCTGTGACACGGCGTCCCAGGGTATAGAATGGCAGTAGAGCCTGGAATGGGCCTAAGGTACCTGAGAAGAAGGAAACGAAGATGAAGACTTTAACGACATTCGCCGTTGCTTCCGGTCTGGCGCTGGCTGGCAGCCTGCCCAGAACCGAAATTCGTGGCAGCTACGTGGAAGCCCGCACCGCCGATATCTACACCGGGCCCTGCTTCGCCAACTCGGAAGTGGAATTGACGGGCCACGAGGCCGTCTTTGGCTGGCGCATCGATAAGGGATCGTTCCAGGGCGTGAAACTGGATGGTCTCAGCGTTGTGGCGGTGGTGAAAGCCAACGCGACACTGGGCGATGTGCACAACTCCGCTTATCCGGCCAAAAGCGTTCTCATCGTGGATGAGAAGGCCAATGCTGAACAGCGTCTGGCGCTCAAGGGCTTTGCCCAGCGCATGGGCGGTGACCTGCTGGCCAAGGTGGTGCGTGTGGAGTTCCAACCCATCGAGTTTTCGGTGAAGAACGACGACGTGCACAGCGCTTCCGCGAAGGTGGTGGCCGGCAATCTGGCCCAACTGGCCACGCGGCCCATCTCCGACAAGGACCATATCTGCTCAAACGAAGAGATCTGGTACTCGCCGCTCACCAAGACCGATCACGCGATGCCGGCCTACGCCCTCGCCCACAAGTACGCGGGTGAAGGTCTGGGCACCGTCTGGTCCAGCCCGGAAAAGCGCAGCGCGTTCGTGGCGAACTTCAGCCTGAGCGAATAAGCGTTCCCTGATTTACCAAAAGGAAACGCCGCCCCTTTCCCAGGGGCGGCGTTTTGACTTTTCGGATCTCTGCGGCTACCGCCCTTCGAGAATAAACGTAGGGGCGATTCCGCTGGTGCTTGAGAAGTTGCCGGCGGCCGGCGTCAGCCACGTGGAACAGCCGTGGATCTTCCCCAGGAACGCATGCGGATGGACGCCGATCTGCATGTCGCGCATGTCCACGCGGCCCCAGTTGTAGACGGGGAACGAGGATGCCACTTGGTCCACCTTTTCCTGAACAACATAGGGATTGCGGCTTGCCATGCGCAGCGCGCGTTCCCACGCACTCGCGTCGGTTTCCCAGCCCCGCACCGGGTGCTGATCGGAGGAGTCGTCGTTCGGCTTCAGAACCAGCCGTTCGCGGTTGCGAAGGATGAACTCGGGCAGGTCCACCACCTCATCCTTATAGGTGGTCTTGGCCGCGCCAACCCGGCGAGTCCACGGGATGTACTCGCGGATGACCTTCTTTTCCACCGCCGGGAAACCCGCCGTGATGGTCTCATCGGTCAACAGGTCGAACAGTGCTTTCTTCTGCGCGATCTCAGACCGGAAACTGTTCACCACGCACGCCTTGCCTTCCCGATAGGCCCGGACCAGCGGGTGGTTCAGATCGAACCGGACCAGAAACTCCTGCGCCTTCACCTTGCGGTACACCAGGTCGATCCGGTAGTCGCCCCGGCGCAGCACGCCCGCGCGATAGTCAAGCTGATCCGGCGACACAATCTCCGTCGGATATCCCTGGCGGCGGAACTGATCGGCCAGCAGTTCGAACTCGCCCGATTCGGCGGTCCGGAACGGCTGCTTGAATTCGAGAATGGCGATACTCGGGTGCTTGGGGCCGCCAAAAGCTTTGTACGCCTTCAGCAGCGAGTCCAGCAGGTACTTCGACCCGCCGATCTTCGTCACCTTGGCCTTTTTCCGGAACTCCTTCATCGGCGGCGCTTCGTGGAACAGGTCCGCCAGAGCCTCACTGTAAACCACCCCCGTGGGAGCGTCGGGGTTGTACTCCAGAACGTGCATGTGGCCGTTCTGAATGCTGGTATCGAGCAAGGACGTCACAGCCCCAGCCGGGTACCCCGGGTCAATCATGGCAAGCATCTTCTCGCCCGGCAGCAACTCCATGCGGTTCAGCAGTGTCTGGTTCCCCAGGGCCAGGGTCTTCACTCGCTCAATGGCCGAAAGCAGCGTCTCCGCCACCTTCACCATCGTGTCATGCTGTTTCCGGCTGATGAAATGCGGCCGCAGAAACGGACACACCGGCTTGCCCCCCACCGCCAGGTGGAGGCCCTGCATGCGCTGGTTTAAAGCTTCTGCCCAAGCCAGATCGCGATACGGCTCGGATTCCAGAATCTTGTGGTAGCGACTGATGGATTTGCCCAACTGAGCCATGGCTGAATAAGATGTTCCTACCCTAAAGTATCTCACAGTACCGCCGATAAGGGAAGTCCCGCGGTGCGTGAGACCTCTGTTAACTCTTTCTTTATCAACACATTACGGCTATCATTTTTTTCGACGAACCCCTTGCTGGCCCCCCCTTGCCGGCGTGTCAGAATTGATAGCATGGCGAGAATTTTGTTCGCGGTGGCGGTCCTGGTCCTCCCTGGTGCGGCGCTCCGGGCAGACGAGGGGATGTGGCTGGTGAACGGCTTTCCCCGGGCGGCTGTCAAGGCCAAGTACGGATTTGACGTCTCCGGCGAGTTCCTGGATAAGATCCGCCTGGCGTCGGTCCGGTTCAATTCCGGCGGCTCGGGTTCGTTTCTTTCGCCCCAGGGCCTGCTCTTCACCAACCACCACGTTGGGGCGGATTGCATTCAGAAGCTCTCCACGCCCGAAAACGACTATATGGCCCGCGGATTTCACGCCCGCCGGCGCGACGAAGAGAAACGGTGTCCTGATCTGGAAGTGAACGTTCTGCTGGCCGTTACCAGCGTGACGGAGAAGGTCAACGAAGGGATCTCCGCCGCCACTCCCGCCGCCCAGGCCAACCAGAAGCGCAAGGCCAACATGTCCCGCCTCGAGCAGGAGTGCGCCTCCCGCACCGGCCGCCGCTGCGATGCCGTCAGCCTGTTCGCCGGCGGCCAGTATCATCTCTACGAATACAAAAAGTACACCGATGTCCGGCTTGTCTTCGCCCCAGAGTCCTCGGTCGCGGCCTTTGGCGGCGACCCGGACAACTTCACCTACCCACGCTATTGCCTCGATTTCGCCCTTTTCCGGGCCTACGAGAACGGCGCGCCCGTGAAGCCGGACCACTACTTCCCCTGGAGCCGCCGGGGTGTGCGAGAGGGCGACCTCACCTTCGTGCCGGGCAATCCCGGCACCACCGGCCGGCTCGCCACCGTGGCCGAGTGGACCTACCTGCGCGAAGTGAGCTACCCGCTGACCATCCAGGCTCTCAAGGAGTATGAGCGGGCCATTCTGGGCCACATGGCGGGCGGCGGCGAGCGCGCCCGTCAGGGCGGAGAACTGTTGCAGGACGTTCAAAACAGCCTGAAGGCTTACACCGGATTTCTGGCCGGCCTCCGGGACCCGAAGCTCCAGGCCGTAAAGAACGAGGAGGAACGGCGCTTGCGTGCCGCCGTGAACGATGACCCGCGCAAGCGGCTTGAATTCGGCGCCGTTTGGGACGAAATCGCGGCCGCCTACGCCGAGTACACTCCCTTCGCCGCGCGCTACACCCTGTTTGAACCCTACGCCTTGCGGGCGAGTTCGATGCTCACTCTGGCCCGCAAGATTCTCCGGTACGCCGAGGAGCGTGCCAAGCCCGATGGGCAGCGCCTGCGCGAGTATTCCCAGGCGGGCCTACCCTCACTGGAACAGGCGCTCTATTCGGACGCGCCGCTCTATCCGGAGCTTGAGACGGCCGTCCTCGGCGCCTTCTTCCGCCTGCTGGTGGACCGTCTGGGCGCCGCGGACCCCGAGGTCCGCGCGGTCCTCCAGGGCCGCACGCCCGAGCAGGCCGCGGATGCCTACGTGCGCGGCACCCGCCTGGCCGATGTGGGCGAACGCAAGCGCCTGGCCGCTTCGGCCCGGGACGCGCGCAACGCCACCGACACCATGATGGAACTGGCCCGGCTGCTCGACGGGCCCGCCCGAAAATACCGCGCCATCTACGAGGACAAGTTGCAGGCCGTGATGGTCCGCAGTGCGTCGAAGGTGGCTCAGGCCCGCTTCGCCATTCGCGGCGACGAGGACTATCCCGACGCCACCTTCACGTTCCGCATCGCCTTCGGCCCGGTGCGCGGATACACGGACGAGGCGGGCCGTGCCGTGCCGTATGCCACCGTGATCGGCGGCCTGTTCCGGCGCGCCACCGGGAAGGATCCGTTTGCTCTGCCGCCCTCCTGGCTTTCGGCCCGTTCCCGTCTGAACCACCGTACACCCTACAACTTCGTTACGACCAACGACACCCACGGGGGCAACTCCGGCAGCCCCACGCTGAACACACGCGGGGAGATCGTCGGAATTCTGTTCGACGGCAACCTGGAGGGCCTTCCGAACCGGTTCGTCTACACCGACAGCCGCGCCCGCAGCGTCCACGTGTCAAGCGAGGGAATCGCCGAGGCTCTCCGCAAGGTCTACCGGGCACGCGAAATTCTGGCGGAACTGGGGCTTTAGCTCCCGCTCCCGCTCGGGCGTTTCCCTGAACCAGATCGGGACCTCCGGGCTATTGGCGCGCCAGTCTCTGCCTGCTGAAATGAGGGCAAGGAGTGTCCCGCAATGAATTCGGATCGTGTTCTTCTCATCAGCCCCAGCGAGGATGTGCTGGCCACCGTGCAGGAATCGCTTGAGCGGGTGAATGCGTTCCTCACGGTGCGAAAGCTGCGGTATTACCCGCAGGATGACGAACTCGGCTTGGTTCTCCGCGCCCAGGGCCCGGCCATCGTGTTTCTGGACGCGGAAGACATCGGCGATGCGCTGCGTGTACACGCCGAGATTCAGCGCTATTCGACCTCCGCGCAGGTGGTGGCCGTCACCGGCTCAATGAGCCCCGAGATTTTCCTCGCGCTGATGCGGGTGGGCGTGCGGGAGTGCCTGCCGCTTCCCGTCGAAGACGAACGCCTGAACGAGTCCCTGCTGCGTCTGGCCGAAGTGCTGGAGGGCGTAAGCCCTACCGAACACGCCTTCGGCAAGGTCTACTCGTTTCTTCCGTCCAAGCCAGGCTCCGGGGCCACCACAATCTGTCTCAACACGGCGCGCGCGCTGGCGGAGGCCCATGGGTCGCGCGTCGCCATCATCGAACTGGACATGACCTGCGGTGTGATTCCGTTCCTTCTCAAGCTGAGCAGCGGCCTGACCATCTGCGACGCCTCCGAGTACGCCGGCCGTATGGATGAAACCCTGTGGCAGCGCATGATCACCCGGAGCGGGAAACTCGATGTCCTTCGCGCCGGGTTCCCCCGTCCGGAATTCCGCCTGGACCCCGCCCAGGTGCAGCAGATGATTGGCTACGCTCAGCGCAACTATCCAGCCGTCTGCATCGACCTGTCCGGGAACATGGAGCGCTTCTCCGTGGAGGCCATGCGATCCTCATCCAGCATTTTCCTGGTCTGCACCAACGAGATCGCCTCTCTGCACCTGGCCAAACGCCACATGGAACTCCTGCAAGCGGCGGAACTTCAGGACCGCGTCCAGGTGATCATGAACCGCGCGGGCCGCAAGGACGCGCTGGGCCCACAAGCCGTGCGCGACGTGCTCAAGGTGACCCAAATCGAGACCTTCGTCAACGACTATTCGGCCGTCCAGAATGCCATCCGGGACGGTGTGCCCCTGCCCGCCGATGGACGCCTGGGCTCGGAGTTTCGCGATCTTGCCCGGCGCCTGGCCGGCAAGAAGCCCAAGGGTCCAACGGCCACAAGCGACGGCTCCGGCGGCAAGTCTGGCGTGTTGAGCTTGCCCGGACTCAAGTCGGCAGTTTCGAACCTGCTCTCCAAAGCAAGCTGACCGAAACTACTCCACTTTCTGCTCAGCGGCTGACTTGGACAGGCTCCTGATCAGTTCTCCCGTCAGCTTAGGGTTGGCCGGACGCGCGGGCAATTCAGGCTGCTCTTTCGGAGGCCGGGGCCACGGCCACGGCAGCAGGAAGAAGCCATCAGGCTCGCCCGCCAAGCCAAGTTGCGTCCGCACGGACTGAATCTGGGCGGCGAGCGACGCCTCAAACTGGGCTTGGGACTCGGCCGAGGGACGTGGTTGGCCCGCGGGCGCCTGAGCAGGCGGCGTCTGGCCGGGTGGCGTCTGGCCGGGTGGCACCTGGAAAAGCAGCAGCGCCGCCACGAACCGCATCATCACTCCGCCGCACGGTTAAGGGCGCTCAGATTGGGCAGCACCAGAGTATCGCCAGCCACCCGGAAAGCGGCATGCAGGTGCGCCGGATGGAAGCCCGAAGGCGGTGGACACGGGACCGGCTCCACGGGAAATGGAAGCCGCTGCGTGCTGACATCGCCCGGCGTGGCCAGAGCGGCCAAACCTCCCGACGGGTCCCGCACGATGAGAAGCCGGGCGTCGGGTTCGTTCCGCGCGTCGCCAAGCCGGAAGACCGGTACTGCATGACCGCGCCAGAGAACCACACCCGCCACCGGCTCCGGAGCCCGTGGCGTCGCGGCGACAGGCGTCGGCCCCAAGACCTCAAGAAGTTGGCGGAAGCTCACGCCGCCAAGGGTTCCCGGGCCGATGGGGAACAGCGCGATACGGCGGCCCGCGGCGGCAGCCGGCTCCGGCCGGCGCCCGGACTGTGCCCTGCGGACCGGCAACGGCGGCGGCGATGGGTTTCGCAAACGGGCCACATCAAGGCAAGGAATGGCCCGGCCCTCGAACGGAACAATCGCCTGATAGATCGCGTCGTTGGCATTCAAGATGGGCGGCGGCGCCAACACAGACTCCGCCGGCAGCGTGACCATCCTGCCCGGCCGCCCCGCCGCCAGAAACCAGCCATCCATCGCGATGAGCGGCCCCCGCTGCGCTGCCGCAGCCAACCCCAGCCGCACCGCGAGCGGAACCGCCTCCAGAGCCTGGGCGGGGGTGCGCAGAATGCCGGTAACCCCAGCCATATCAAGGCAAAATGAATGCCCGGCGCATTCGAGCAGTAGAATGCGGACCCGATTTTGGCGGTCCTGGTTCAAACAGATGCCTCCTCAGCGGCGAGTTGACGGGCGAGCTGCCGCCCGATTTCGGAAGGTGTGCCCAGATGGCTTGCCGCGCCCAGGTCCACCGCCGATTGGGGCATTCCATTGACAACGCAACTCGCGGCGGATTGCGCGTAGGTGAGGCCGCCCGCGGCGCGAATGGCCTGCAACCCCAGGGCCCCATCGTCGCCCATGCCGGTGAGCAGCACGCCCACCGCGGAACGGCCAAAGACAGTTGCCGCGGACTCCATGGCGACGTCAATTGAAGGACAGTGGCCCCGTACCGGAGGTCCGGCCTGGACAAGCGCCCGGCCCGGCGGCCTTATGATCAGGTGCATGCCGCCCGGCGCCACATACGCCTTGCCGGCGGCGAGAGTTTGGCCGTCTTCGGACTCCCACACCGGCAGCGGCGCGGAACGGTTCAGTTGGGCGGCCAGGACACCGGTGAAGCTGGCCGGCAGATGCTGGACAATCAGAATCGCCGCGGACAACGAGGAGGGCAGTTCGGCCAGCAGGGAACGCACCGCTTCCGGACCACCCGTCGAGGCCCCAATCACAACAAGCCGTTGAGCCGGCCGGCGCACGGGCGGGGGCGGCGCGGCTGCCTGGGCCGTCCGGCCGGCGCCATGACTCTCCACCAGCCGGATCACCTTCACCTGGGCGGCCCGGCGGACCTTGGCAACGATCTCCCTCTCCAGAACGTCTGGATCCACGGGCGCTTCAGGCGTGTACTTGAGCGCGAAATCCACCGCGCCCAGATCGAGTGCCTGCATCGTCCGCGTGGCGGCTCGCCCGGTGGCCCCTGTGACCACCACCACAGGCACCGGTGTCCGCGACATCACCTGGCGAAGTGCCTCCAGACCACCCGCGCCTCCCAGTTCAAGCCCCATGGTCACCACATCCGGCCGGCGGGCCTTCACCTCGGATACCAGAGCTCCGGCATCGTGAACCACTCCCCCAATCTCAAACCCACCCGCCTCTTCCAGGTATCCGGCGATCAGACGGCAGACGAAAGGCGATTCGTCCGCGATTAGAACGCGCGGCACGCCGCTGGGCGGGGTGGAATGGAGCGGGCTCCCCATGGGTGTTAGCCGGCTTCCCGCTGCCGGTACTCGCGGGCCAGACGGCGGATCACCGCGAGCAACGTCTCTTCCTGATAGGGTTTCACCAGATAATCGGAGACACCCAGACTGAGGGCCCGCGCGCGGTGTTTTTCACCCGCGCGCGAGGTGAGCATCAGGATGGGAAGCTGCTGGAACTGAGGATGGGCGCGAAGGGCGGCCGTCAGTTCATAGCCGTCCATGCGCGGCATCTCGATATCCACCATCAGCACATCGGGCCGGGCCCCGCCCCGCAGCAGGTCGAGCGCCTCCACCCCATCACGTGCCGGCACCGCGCGCCATCCGGCGGACTGTAGCAGGCTCTCCAGGACGCGCCGCACGCTCACCGAATCGTCCACCACCATCACCTGCAGGGCCCGGTTGGCTTCGGCGGTCCGGGGTGAGCGTGAAGGCTGAAACTTTGTGGGCCCGGCCACCGGGCGCGCCGCCTGGGATTCGCCCACCAGTTCACCCGGGTTCAGGATCAAGACAACGCCCCCATCGCCCGTCAGTGTCGACCCGGCGATGCCCGGCGCCCGCCGAATCAGGCTGCCCAGAGTCTTGATCACCGCCTCGCGAGCTTCGACACGTGGTCGGCCAATAGAACCGCCCGTATGCCTGCGGCTTGAACCACAATGGCCGGAGGCCGCTCAACCGCCGGCGCGGCGGACCGCCGCAACCCAAGCGCGTCATTCAACCGCACGCCGGGAAGCACCTCGTGGTCCAGCCGGACGACGGTCCTGCCCCCGGCCGTCTCAATCCGCGAGCCATCCAGGCGAAGCACCTGGACCACGGAAGCCAGAGGAATCGCCAGCCGTTCTCCGCCGGCTTCAATCATCAGGACCCGCATCACCGCCAGCGTGAGCGGCAGGCGAACCGTGAACCGGGCTCCCTGCCCGGGCTCGCCTTCCACTTCCACCGTGCCCCGCATTTCGTGAACGGCTGTGCGAACCGCGTCCATGCCAACGCCGCGTCCAGACACCTCGGTCACCATCGACGCAGTGCTGAAGCCAGGCTGAAAGATGAGTCGCAGAGCCTCTTCGGGTATCAGAGTGGCAGCGGCGGCCTCGTTGAGAAAACCCTTCCGCATGGCAGTCTCGCGCAGGACGTCCGGGTCCAGGCCGGCGCCGTCGTCCGAGACTTCCAACACCACTTCGGCGCCTTCGTGCCACGCCTTCAGCGTGATCTGCCCTTGCGCGGGTTTTCCCAGCGCGGCCCGGACGGAACCGGGCTCGATGCCGTGATCGACGGCGTTGCGCAACAGGTGCTCAAGCGGCCCGGCAATCTGTTCAAGAACCGTCTTGTCAAGCTCGATCCATTCACCTTCAATCACCAGCCGGGCGGGCTTCGAACAGTGCGTGGAAGCCACCCGGACCGCGCGATGCAAACGTCCCGCCATCGAGCCGAGCGGCACCATGCGCATCCGCATCAGCTTGTCTTCGGATTCGCCGGTCAGCCGGGCCAGCCGCTCCAGGCAACCGGTGAAATCTCCGGAGCGCTGGCCCAGCGCGCCCACGGCGGCGCCGATATCGGCCGAAGCCTCGGCCAGTTCCCTCGAGAGCAAATGAAGGCCGGTGTAGCGGTCGAACTCCAGCGCATCGAAGCCGGCGGAAGCCCCGGTCTGCCGCGTGCCGGAATGCCCTCCCGCAAGCGTGTCAAGACCCACCGCCTCAAAGTCCGATTCCAGGCGATGGACAAGCCGCTTCAGACGCTCCATGCTCAGCCGCAGTTCATCCAGTTCCTGGCGGTAACTGCCCAGCGTCTGCTCAAACGACGACCGGTTCACCACCAGTTCGCCCGCCAGGCGGACCATCTCATCCAGCCGCTCAATGGGCACCCGGACGGATTGGCCGGACAGCTTTGAGTCCGGCCGCGGCTCCGGCGGCCGTTGCCTTTCAGCCAGTCCAGGACCCGGCGTCGGGGCCACGGCAGGTTCAGGAAGCCCTGTCCGGTCCGGTTGAGCCCCCAGCGATGAGGGCGGAGCATCCACCAGCGCGGCATAACGCTGCTCAAGGGCGGCCGCCTGCGACACCGGATCGGGCGCGGTATCGGAGGCCAGATCAGTCAACAGATCCAGAGAATCGGCCAACAGGCGAGCCGCCTCGGGGGTGTAGGCGGCGGAGCCCTCATTCGCCAGATCCAGCAGATCCTCCATGCGATGAGCCACGCGGCTTAGAACCACCGCGCCTACCGTTGCGGCGGAACCTTTCAGCGTATGGACCGGCCGCCGCAGTTCGCCGAGCAGGGTCTCATCGGCCGGATCGGCTTCCAGCGCCCGGAGAGCGGTTCCGATCGTCTCCAGCAGCTCTTCGGCTTCCAGCCGGAAGGTGGCGGCCAGTTCCCCGGTGGCCAAGCCCGCGCTTCCGCCTGCGTCAGCGGTTCCCGGTGGCGCCTCAAGCTCCGAGGCGCCGCTGAGGACGGATGCCACTTCAGCTTCGTCCCCTGCGGGCTCCAGCCGCCGCACCCGGCGCAAACTGGGGACCATGGCGTGCACAACAGGGGCGATCGTGCCGCGGCCATCATCCAGTTCGTCGAGAAAGCCCCCGATACCGGCCAAGCCCTCAAGCACGGCGGACTCTGCTTCGGAGGACCACGGCACGATTCCGGCCATCACATCCTCAAGCAGTTCCTCCAACAGGAATCCAAGACGCCCCAGGACCGTGAGGCCGATCATGGAGGCCGCGCCCTTAATGGTGTGCAGCAGCCGGTGAGACTCCTCCAGCACCAAGGCGGGCTTCGCCCCGGGCTGGCGCAGTTCGCCGATAGCCTGCCGCATCCGGGGCAGGTAGTCGCGCACCTCCGTGACAAAGTCGGAGATAACCGCCCGGCTTGCGCGCTTGGACATGGCGTTAACGCACCTGGGCTGGACTGGTGAGTTTGAAGCGATCCATGGAGGACCGCAGACCGTCGGCCAGCGTCGCCAGGCGCCGGATGGAGATGGCGGCCTGCTTGGCGCCGGCGGCGTTCTGCTGTGTGACCGTGGAGATGCTGGTCATGGACTTCGCCACGGATTCCGATCCGCGCGCCTGCTGTTTCGAGGCAAGCGAGATGGACTGAATCAGTTCCGAAAGCTGGTGCGAGACCTGTTCGATTTCCGTGAGCTTCTGGCCCGCTTCCGTGGCCAGGTTCGTTCCGCCAACTACCTCATGCGTGGTTTCTTCCATGGCGGTGATCGCTTCGTTGGTATCCGATTGGATGGACTTGATGAGCGAGGCGATCTTCTTGGTGGCCTCGGTGGCCCGGTCGGCCAGGCGTTCCACTTCCTCGGCGACCACCGCGAAGCCCTTGCCGGCGTCTCCCGCCGTGGCCGCCTGGATGGAAGCGTTGAGAGCAAGGATGCTGGTGCGGTCGGCGATATCGCCGATCAACTGAACGATCTCGCCGATCTCCTGCGAACTCTCGCCCAGCCGCTTGATCCGCTTCGACGTCTGCTGAACCTGTTGCCGGATGCCGCTCATGCGGGTCATCGTCTTCTGGACAGTGTCCGCGCCGGAGCGCGCGGCCGTAAGGGCCTGGTCAGCCACCGAGGAAGCCGAAGAGGCGTTGGTCGAGACCTGCTGGATCGAAAGCGCCATTTCGTCAATGGCGGCCGAGGCATCCACAATCTGGCGGGACTGCGCTTCGCTGCCCTGGGCAAGGTGTTCGGCGGTCTTCAAGACCTCCGTCGCGGAGCCGGTCACCGAACGCGTTGTCTGTTCCACCTGACCGATCAGGCCCCGCAGTTCACCGATCATCATGTTGAACGAGTCCGCGAGGGCGCCGGTGAGTTCAGCCGTCCCCTCGGCATTCACAGTGAGGTCGCCGTCTGAAACGGCGCTGATTTCATTCAGCAGCTTCTGAATGCTCTCCTGAATCCTGTCACGCTCCTCGCGCGATTGAATCAGGCCCAGAGTGTTGTCGAGCATGGCGTTGAGCGAGACCGCCATCATGCCCAACTCGTCCCCCGTGGTCACCTCGGCGCGCGCCGCGAAGTTGCCCATGCCGATCTCGGAGAACAGGTGCGTCAGCGCACCCACCTGGCGGTTGATTCCCCGGACGATTCGAACGGCCAGCAGAATCGCCGCCACCAGCGCCGCGAGAATGGCCCCAATCTGCGTGAACTGCTGACGGCGCATGCGGGCGATTCGGCTGTCGAGAAGCGCGCGTAATTCCTTCGCCGCGGAGCTTCCAAAGCTGAACCACGCTTCGACGGACTGCTGCCCGTTATCAAACTCCTCGCGCGCCTCGGCCCGAGTGGCGCCCGTGGCCAGTTTTCCCGCCAGAGCCTGGCCAAACGCGGTGCCGGCCGAGAGCGCGGCGTTCAACGGCGGAGTGAGAGAGCGTTCCAGGCCCTGGTTCGCCCGTCCGGCCACGCGAAGGGCGCGGCGCGCCGCTTCGGCATGCTCGGCCAGGCCGGAGGAAAGGTATGAGATTTGCGCCGCTTCTTCCGCCGAAACCCTGCCGTGCGCCGCCACGCCGGCCGCCGTGTCGCGCAGGTACGCAAGGTCGCTCACAGTCGCTGGCAGACGGTTCACCATGGCATCCATCACGTGGTAGCTGTCCAGGTCGGGGTCCAGAATAAGCTGGGACTTGTCGGCCACGGTGAGAATCAACTCACGAACGTCGGCCAGCAGGCGCGTGTGCGCGGCGAAACTCTCCTGGGCGCCCATGGCGCTTTGGCGTTGTCGAAGCTCCCGCCACCCCTGGCGCACCGTGCCGAGCGCATCGTTCCCGCCCCAGTCCCGGGCCACCGCGGTTTCAATGGCCTCCACCGCCCCCAGGTCGGCTTCAATCTGGGGCTCGAGCGCAGCCATGCGATTGCGCAGGGAAGTGTCGCCGTTGAGAACGGCGTTGGCCAGTCCCCGATGCTGCGCCAGACGGTCAAACAGGCCATAAGAGGCTGCCAGATAGTCGATGCCGCGCAGTTCATCGCGGGCGGTTGCGATTTGCGACCCGCGGCTGTCCAGGAAGATTGAAACAACCAGAACCGGCAGTCCCATCACGGCGGCCACCAGCCCGATCTTTTGCCATAGCTTTAAGTCGTTGAAGGTCTCAAACATTGGTGCCTTTGTCTCCAGTTGCCGGCTCAGCCGGCGGCAAGTGTCTCCAGTTGCGGCGCCGCGAACAGACGGTCTACATCCAGCAGCCGCACCAATCGGCCGTCCAGTTCGCAGACTCCAGCCAGCAGTTCTCCGCCGGCGCCGGGTTGCGGTCCCAGGGCGGCCTGGCCTTCGCCAATGCGGCCCATTCCCGACAGTTCATCCACCAGTAGCGCGCACTGGCGCGCTCCATTCCCGATCACCAGAATCCGTCCCTGGTCCGAGTCTTCGGCCGGCGTCACACCCAGCAGCGCCGCAAGGCTGACCACGGCCATCACCTCACCCCGCAGGTTCGCCACGCCCAGAACGAATTCGGGCAAGTTGGGCACCCAGGTGATCGGCGGTACGCGCCCCGCCTCGACGATGCCTGCGACGGGGATTGCGTATCGGGAGCCGTCCAGTTGAAAGAGCACATGCAGCCCGCCCTGAAGCGTCCGCCCGGCGCGGTTGTCCTGGGAAGCGGCCTGCGGGGCCGGCGCCTCGTGCATCGTCTGGTCGATGGCCGCGACCACGGACTCCAAAGAGGACTCCGGCGATCCTGGCTCAACCGGAGCGGAGGGTCCCGATTCGCTGACTCGTACCGCGGCCAGCAGCTCCCCCAGAAGTTCATCGGGGTCGATTGGCGTGCCGGGCGCCGGCGGCTCTCCCGACATCAGTTCGAGCAGCAGGTCTTGCGCGGGGTCCGCGGGCGAGGGCTCGGCGGCGAGCAACTCGTCGAGCAGCCCCTCCGGGGCATCTGGATTGCCATTCCGGGGTCCGGGTGCCGGCTGTTTCAATTGATCGTCGTCCATCGTCATCCCTGGGCACTCCTCGGATTCATGTGCCGCTCGACACTGGCCGCCAGTTGGGTGAGATCCAGGGGCTTGGTAAGGTACTCATCAGCGCCCTGGCGCATTCCCCAGAAACGATCGGTCTCCTGGCTCTTACTGGTCACCAGGATCACGCGAGCCCCATGCGGACCGGATGCTGCTTTCAGGTGACGGCACACCTGGAATCCGTTCTTCTTGGGCAGAATCACATCCAACAGGACGACGGAGGGACTCTCCGCCGCGGCGCGTTCAATCGCCTCGTCGCCGTCCGTGGCCACCACCACGCGATACCCACGGCTTTCGAGAGTCTCGCGAATCATCTGAAGCTCAAGGGGGCTGTCGTCCACAACCAGCACGGTTTGGGCGGAGGTGGGCTTGGTACTCATGCCACCCCCAGGTGGCGCTTCACGGTTCGTACCAGCGTGAAGGGGTCGACCGGTTTCGTCACGTAGGCGTTGGCGCCCACCATGCGGCCCTTCATCTTGTCGAAGAGCCCATCCTTGCCGGAGAGCATCACGATGGGCAGCTTTTTCGTGTGAGGGTGATTACGCAGGGCCTTGCACACGTCCCAGCCGCTGATGAACGGCATGTTGATATCCAGGAGCACCAGATCCACGGGCCGCTCGGCGATCCGCTTCAGGGCCTCCATGCCATCGGCGGTGGTGATAGCGCGAATCTGACTGCGCTCAAGTGACCGGCTCACCGAGACGCGAATTGTGGCGCTGTCGTCGGCCACCAGAACAACCTTGCGGCCGATCAGTTCGTATACCGCCCGGAACAGGGCCGTATGCAGGGGACGGAGATGCGCTGCGTTCTGCAGATGCGGAATGGCCAATTCTGATTCCGCCAGATTCAGATGCCCGATGCCCTGCCAGTAGCTGCGCTCGAAGTCGTCCAGGGATGGATCGTTGGCCAGGCGAGCGAGGTAGGCGCGCAGCCGGGATTCTCTGGATGGCTCCGCCAGGACCCCGCCGTGGGTGGCCAGGCGGCCGGTGTCAAGGACATGCAGCGCGCCGCAGGACGGGCAACAGTCGAAGAGCTCCGCGGCATGAGTGAGGCAGAACGGGCACGTAAGCCGGCTGGCGGCGGCAACACCTGCCGGGCCGGGCTCGGGTTGCTGAGCTTCGGGCCACCGGGCAATGACATCCAGCGAGGCGTTCGGCGATGGATTCAAGGATTCCGAGTCCGCGTCAACGCGGAACGGCGTTTCGGTGAGGGGGCTGTAGGACGCTCCCTGTGGCGCAGGCTCCGCTTCGGCGTCTGGCGGCTTGGAATGCCAGGCAGTGTCCGTGGCTGGCGGCTCCACAAAGATAGCCCCTTCGGCGATACGGGACTCCGCGGTGGCGTGCTCGGCCTCCAGGGCTTCCGGCGAACGATCGGCCGTGACCTGTTCCGCTTCTGACCCGTTCCGCGGCTCGCTGGCCGGTTGAACTGCGAACGCCGCGTCAGCGTCCAGTGGCTCCAGCGTGGCTTGTTCAGATGCCTGTGCTGAAGGTTCTGGTTCCGCAGCGGGATCGGCCACGGTCAGTTCAGCTTCCGATTCTTCACTAAACTCGCCAGCCCGCTGAAACGCCGGCTCCACCTCAGGGTCGGGTGACTTGGCTTCTGTGGCTTCAACCGCTTCGCTGGCCGTTTCAAAAGCCGGCGCCGCTTCAGCGTCGAGCGACTCCTCGATGGCTTGTTCCATTGCCGGTGTCGCGGGTTCCGGTTCCGCAACCGTGTCGACGGCGGCCAGTTCAGCCTCTGATCCTTCACTCGGGCCGCTCGCCGTTTGAACAGCCATCTCTGCTTCAGCGGCGAGTGACTCTGCCTCGGTTTGCTCTGATACCTGTGCTGAAGGTTCTGGTTTCACACCGGGATCAACCGTGGCCAGATCGGTCCCTAAGGCTTCAGCCGGTTCGCTGGACTGAATGACCAGCTCTGCTTCAGCGGTGAGTGACTCGGCGGTGGCTTCAATTGCTGCTATCGCGGGTTCCGGTTCCGCAACCGTGTCGACGGCGGCCAGCTCAGCCTCTGATCCTTCACCGGGCCCGCTCGCCAGTTGAACAGCCTGCTCTGCTTCAGCGGCCAGTGGCTCAGCCGTGGCTCCTTCGATTGCCGGTGTTGCGGGTTCCGGTTCCTCAATCGGATCGGCCGCGGCCAACTCAGCGTCTATGCCTTCGCTTGGCTCGTTGGGCCGTTGAACAGCCAGCTCTGCTTCAGCGGCCAGTGGTTCAGCCGTGGCTCGTTCAATTGCCGGTGTTGCGGGTTCGGGTCCCGCAAGCGGATCGACGGCGGCCAGTTCAGCGTCTAATCCTTCGCTGGGCTCGGCCAACGCGGCTTCCGCGGCGGCTGGCTCCGCCGTGGCTCCTGGCGCAGGTTCTACGTCCACCACCGGATCGGCCTCAACTCTGACGGCCCCCGAAGTTTCAACCGGCCCGTTGGCCGGTGAAACCGTCGAGCCGTCTACCAGGCTGGGAACCGGCGCCGTGGCTTGGCCGGTTGCGACCGGTGATGCGTCAGCCTCCGGTTCAGAGCCCACCACTTCAGAGCTCACAATTGCGGGCTCAGTTTCCGGCCCCGCCAAGGATGCTGACTCAGGCTCGGCGGCCGGTTCAACCGGCATGGGCTCGGCTTTGGAGGCCTCAGCCGGATCTGGTTGGAGGCTGACCGCCTGGGCTTGCACTTCGACGCCGGTGCCGGAAGTTTCCCCGGAGGCAACACTTTCCGAACCAGTGCCGGATGCTGAACTTCTGGCGGGGTTCAGCCGGAGAAGCCATGACCGCGCGCGTTCGTTTCCCGGATCGAGCACCAGAACTCGCTCCAGGCACCAACACGCCTCCACCTGGTTGTTGGCGAGCGAGGCCCGCCAGAGCCAGGCTTGCGGTTGGAGTGGATCGTCGTGAGAGAGCGCGGAGACAAGTTCGTAGGCACGCGTCTTGTCACCCTGGCGGATGTGCCCGATGGCCCGCTGCAAGCGGACCTCAAACGGTTCGCCGGAGTGTGCTCCGGCGCCGGATCTTTTAGCTTCAAGCTGCTCAATGCCGGTCAAGTGCTACCCGCCTGAGCAGTAGTTCGGAGGTATGAGCCGCCGACTTTAGCAGAATCGGGCCACTATTTCTTCACAAACTGATCGATGCCCTCGTCACGCCACACCTTGAGGGTGTTCGAGTCCTTGGGATCGATCTTGAGCCCGATGGCATTCACCGGCACGCTGTGCTTCCGTTGGATCTCGATCCAGTTTTTCTTGACGCCGTTGTCTAGTGGCATGATACCTCCCCGGTGGATTTCACCTGCTCGAATAACTCATCGGCCGAGCTCGCCATCTCATGAATCGCATCCGCCTCAAGCGCGGGTCCGCCAATGACGGTGTTCAGAAGGTGGAGCGAGGCCGCGAATCGCGCCGCATCACAGGCAAGCTGATCACCTGTAAGCGATTGGATCTGATCCGCGACTTCGGTGGCCGGGACCGGATGGCCGAGATAGAGTTCCTGCGTCGCCAGGCGGGACATCCGCGTGTACATGTCTTCAGAACCCAGGTGGTGCCGCGACAACAGATGTGTGCGCGCACGGGCCAGTTCTCCGGCGTCCGTGGGCCTGCGCCCGGCGACAAGATCGGCGAACTCCCGCAGAGCCGTGGCGAACACCCGAGGCAGCAACTCGGGCGCCGTGCTGCCTTCAATGGTCAGGGCGCCCGCGTCGCGATACGCCTGATAGTCCGCCTCGATATCGTAGACCCATCCAGCGTCTTCCCGTAGAGCGCGGTAGAGCCGCGAACTCAGGCCGCCCCCAAGAACATGGGCCAGAAGATGCGTGGCAATGCGGTCCGGATGCCCGAACGGCCCCGCCGGAAAGCCGAGCGAAAAGTAGCTTTGCGAGCTCGGCAACTCAACAACCTTGAACCCGGCCGTGAAGCGCGGTGGACCCGATTCGTTCTTCGGGGCTGCGCCCGTGAGCCGCCAGAAGGCGTCGTGAACCTGGGCCGTGAAATCGTCGTGGTCCAGTTGCCCGGCCGCCGCGATTACGATGTTGCCGGGACGGTAGTGCCGCCCGAAGAAATCGATGAGTCCCGCGCGCGACAGCCTCTCGACGCTGCCTGGACTGCCCGCCACCGGGCGGCCCAGTGGATGTCCCGGCCATGCGGACTGTTTCATTCGTTCGTGCACAAGCTGCGACGGACGGTCCCTGCCCATCGCGATCTCATGCTGAACGGCCTGCTTTTCGCGTTCCACGGCTTCCTCCGGAAAGGCGGGGTTCAGAAAGAGGTCGCCCAACAGGTCGAGTATGAAGTAACGGTAGTCCGCCAGAACGCAGGCGTGATAGCAGGTGTAATCGCGTGTTGTGAACGCCCCGATGGAGCCGCCCGCAAGATCGATGTGGCGGCCGATCTCGATGGCTGACCGGGTGCTGGTGCCGTGGAACAACATGTGTTCACACAGGTGAGCCAGTCCCGATTCCGCCGGTTCCTCATGGCGGGAGCCGCAGTTCACCACAGCCCCGATGGCAAGCGAACGCGCATGCGGCACCGCTTCGGTGACGACGCGGAGCCCGTTGTCGAGCGTCGACTGGCGCATCAGGCACACTTCAATGGCTGATCGGCTGGTTCGGCAGCCTTCGTGAGTCTAAGCGACTTTTCCCGGGCCGGCACGGGCGAACACCCGGTTTCGCCTTGGCTGAGGGGGGACGAAGATCAAGCATGGGAGTCCCGCGTGAACAGCTATCTTGAGGCGCCGCAATTGGTGAGGGCGCCCTCGGCCGGGCCGGGGGGAACGGTATTCGCTTTCCTGCCGGGAAAGCCGGGGTCGGGTGCCTCCACCGTCTGTGCTCACCTGGCCGAAGCGTTGGCCGGGATCCTCAGCGCCGGCGCCATCCGGGAACCCGTGAGCCTGGTCGAATTCGACCTGTATTCCGGCGCCCTCGCGTTCCTCTTGAACGCGGACAACGAACTGGGCGTGGCCCATCTTGCGATGCACGCCGGGCGCATGGACCAGGAGTGGGAGAACGCGGTTTCCAAGAGCGGGCAGCTCGAGGCCCTGGTGGCTGGCACCTATCCGGGCTGGTTCCGCATGGAGGCCCACGTCGCCGGGGCGGTGACGGACCTGGCGGCCGCGCGCAGCAAAGCCGTTTTTTGCGATCTTTCAGGCAATCTGGAGCCCTTTTCGCTTGAGGTGTTGCGCCGGGCGCGAACGGTCTATGTGGTGGTGACGGCCGATCTGGCCTCGCTCTATCTGGCTCGCCGCCGCATTCTCCGGCTGCACGAACTGGGCCTGCGGGAGCGTGTGCACGTGATTCTCAACCGCTTCAACAAGTCGGAGCGGATGACGCCCAGGATGATCTCCGAAGCGCTCGATGTTGGCGAAATCCTCGCCATCGACGATGACGATCAGGCCATCCAGACCGCGCTCCGCGAGGGGAAGATGGCCGCAGCTTCCACACGCTTTGGGGCCGGCATCCGGCAACTGGCGCTGAAGCTGGCCTCCTCCATCACGTCGAATCAGACAGTCGGCTAGGGACAGGGGCCGGATACAACAGCGGCCACGTCGCGGGCATTGATGAGGGCCCGCAGCCGCTCTTCCGGGATGCCGCATGCCCGGCCAAGCAGGGTTAGGGCCAAGTCTGCGTGGCCCGGGTCGCTCCATTGGGACATCTGGCGCAGCGCGGGCAACGCCTCCCTGCGCAGGCTTGCAAGGGTTGCCGGGCCACGGGCGGCCGTCAGCGGACCCAGGACGAACATGGCTTTGTTTCGATCCGTCCAATGAAGCGAATTGAGCAGGGGAAGGAACGGCTGCACGGGAATCTCGCGCGCCAGCGCGGCATCGTGGTCCGCCAGCACGGCCAGGACTCGAATCGCGTTGTTTCGAACCGTGGCATCCGGGTCGTGCACGGCATTGAGAAGCGCCGGCAATTGGCCGGGGCCACGAGGTGCGTAGCCGGCAATCCAGGCCGCCGCGATCCGGTCCCGGCGCGACCCGGACTGGGTGAGCACACGAAAGACCAGCGAGGGCTCAGATCGGGCATAGGTGAGCAACTGGAGTTGGAGGGCGCGCAGGGCCGGGTCTCGCGACAGCGAGTAGCCGTTCTCCGTTTCATCCCCGGCCGCGAGCCCGCCCTGGCTCAAGCGGTCCATGGATCGTTCATAGAGAGCTGTGATCTCAGCCGGAAGCCGTTCGGGGCCGGACGGCTCTCTTTTCCACTGGACGGTGCCGGAGTCCGGGGATTCGATGCCCACGTAGAGAACCCAGCCAGCCGGTTGTCCCAACATCACCGGCGCAACCGCAAACCGGTTTCGCCCCACCAGGCGCCGGATACCCGCCGGCATGTCCCGGAGCCTGGTTTCCCTTACGGGTTCGTAGAAAGAGCCCGGTTGAAACGGGAAAGCAGCCCGAATCCTGTCGAAATCAACGGGCGCTGAGCCGTAGAAATCGATGGCTCGTAGGGGGTGGCGAAGCGACTGGGCAAGTCCCGCCGCCGTGGCCAACACGAAGACAAGCGGGCGCATGCCGCCTGGATTCCCACTTAGAATGGAACGTCGTCGTCCGTGACGCCGCCGGCAAACGGATCATCCATACCGCCGCTTGCGGAGGACTGCGGTGCGGCCGCCGGGCGCGAACGCTGCTGGGCGCCGCGCGGCTGAGACACCATGCCGCCACCACCGCTGCCACCGAACCCGCCACTACCATAGCTGGCTCCGAACTCCTCGGGCGGCCCCGCGGGACCGCCGGCGCTGTCGCCACGCCCGCCCAGAAGCATGAGCTCTTCGACCACCACTTCCGTCGAGTACTTCTTGACCCCATCCTTGTCGTCGTAGCTGCGGGTCTGCAAGCGGCCCTCAATGTAGACCTGCTTGCCCTTGGTGAGGTACGGGGCCACGTTCTCCGCTCGCCAGTAGGAGACGTTGGTCCAGTCCGTCTCCTCCTTCCAGTCGCCGGTCTGCTGATCCTTCCAGCGGCGGGAGGTGGCCACCGAAAACCGGGTGATCGAAACGCCGGAGGTGGTGTACTTGGTCTCGGCGTCGCGCCCGAGGTGTCCAATGAGGATGACTTTGTTTACGCTGCGGCCTGCCATATTGTGTGCTCTACCATATTGTGCAACAAATGGGCGCCCGCTCTCAGGAAACCTTGGGCTCGAACGCCCGATGGCCCATCTTTTCCGGTTCCGGCGCTCTTGGAAGTGAGGATCAGGTGCGGCAGGGGCCTGTTCCGGCCGATGAAGTACTATCCGGCCGGGAATTCGGCTCCCTGATGCAAAGATTTTGCTTGTCTGATGGGAAATCTCGTGCATACTGAAGAAACCGGGGCCGGATGGCGTCGTCCAAACCTGCCACTCAGCCCAGGTGTACGCGGGTGTACAATGGCTCCGAGCCGGGCCTTTGGCGCCGGACGTTGCGAGCGAACAGACAACACGTCGAGCCAATCAATGACCTTCGCAAGTCCAGAAATGCCCTTCCGGGGGCGGGTGGCCCGAATGGCGCGGCAGGCCGGGTGGCTGCCAGTGCTGATGGGGCTGGGTGTAGCGCTGAACGTGGCGCCGGCTGGGGCTCAACTGATGTTGCAGGGCAGCGGTCCGGGGGAAACTGTCCGCATCTTCAATACGGATTTGGCGGTGCTTGAGGCTCGCCAGGATCGTGACGACCTGCCCTGCACTGTCACTCCGCAGAAGCCCATGCTGGGCTTTGATCTGAAGTTTCACACCAGCTACGAAGTGGCCGTGCCGCTCAAGGAGCTTTCCGGAACCGAGAACCTGCTGACCATCATCTTCCGCGTTTCGAAAGAGGGTGTTCAGGAGGCTCCGGCGTACTTCTCGCAGAAGATCAAGGTTCCGGCGATCGAGGAAGACGCGCGCGGGGAGGCTTATCTCACCGGCACGTTCGACCTGGGGGAGGGCAAGTACCACGTCGACTGGCTGATGCGTGACCGGGCGGAGCGGGTTTGTGCCCACAACTGGGAGTCCGAGGCGGTGCTTCCCGCCAAGGATAAGCAGGTGGGTGTGGTCTTGGGACCTGGGGCCATCCAGCCCGCCGATCCGGATCAGTTCCGTGACGAACCCCCCGTGGAACGTGCAACCCAGGACCAGCCACTCAACGTCAAAGTATTAGTCAACTTCGCGCCTCAGAACTCGCGTTCTCCGGTGCTGCGGCCGATGGATACCGGTGCTCTGGTGTCCATTCTGCGCGGCATCGCGCGTGAGCCCAGGATCGGGAAGTTCTCCGTGGTGGCTTTCAACATGCATGAACAGAAGGTCTTGTACCGCAAGGACAACTCGGGTCAAATCGACTTCCCGGCGATCGGGCAGGCGGTTTCCGCCCTCCAGTTGGGCACGGTAGACCTGAAGCGTCTTGAGAACAAGCACGGCGAAACCGATTTCCTGGCCGGTCTGATTCGCAAGGAAATGACGGATTGCCAGGCCGACGCGGTGATTTTCGCGGGCCCGAAGGCACTGTTGGAAGAAAACGTCTCGCCGGATGTGCTGAAGGAGATCGGGGAGTTGGATTACCCGGTCTTCTACATGAACTACAACCTGTACCCGAACGCGGTGCCCTGGAAGGACTCGATTGGGCACGCGGTGAAGTTCTTCAAGGGAGTGGAGTATACGATCTCCCGTCCGAAGGACCTGTGGTATTCTGTGACTGAAATGGTGGGCCGGATCGCCAAGGCGCGCCGGCGTGCCGTTGGCAGCCTTCCGGCAACGCAGTAGAGAGGCGCCATGCGTGTAGCGCGTTCATTTGCACTCTTGCTCCCGGTCGCGATTGGCCTCGGCCAGACTCCCGGCCGGAAGAACCTTGCTCCTTTTGTCACCACGCCGCAGAACGTCGTCGAGAAGATGCTCGAGATGGCCCGGATCAAGCCGGGTGAGACAGTCTTCGACTTGGGCTGTGGCGATGGCCGCGTGCTGGTGACGGCGGTCCAGAAGTTTGAGGCTCGCGCCGTGGGCGTCGAGATCTCCGAGCGGCTGGTGAAGTCCGTCAACGAAACGCTTCAGAAAGAGAACATCGCGGGCCGCGCCAGAGTGGTCCACGGCGACCTGATGGATGTCGACCTGGGTGAAGCCGACGTGGTGACGCTGTACCTGATGCGCGACGCCAACGACACCATTCGCCCGAAGCTGGAGAGGGATCTGAAGCCCGGCGCCCGCGTGGTGTCGCACGACTACGAGATCCGGGGCTGGAAGCCCGTGGCGGTGGAATACGCCGAGGCGCACCGCCGCAAGCACGCCATCTATATGTACGAGATCCCGCGCCGGTAGGCGGCTCGGGGTTCGTCTCGTGATTCCGGTCCTGATCGCAGCCCTTGCTCCGGCTTTGGCGCAAGTGCGGCTGGAGCCGAAGCAGCTTCCTTTCGTCCTGCGCAACGGAGAGACGGCACGCAAGCATCTGCCTGCCACCATGGCCGGCGGCCTGGCGATCCTGGACTTTGACAACGACGGCGATCTCGACCTGTTCTTCGCCAACGGCGCCGCCCTGCCGGGACTGGTGAAGTCCGGGCCCGAGTTCCACAACCGCCTCTACGCCAATGACGGCCGGGGCGGGTTCACGGACGTGACGGAGCGCGCCGGGGTGGCGGGTGAGGGGTTCATGATCGCGGCGTCCGCCGCCGACTACAACAACGACGGGTGTGTCGACTTGTTCGTATCGGGCGTTCACCGCGTTACGCTCTATCGCAATACCTGCCGTGGCGGCTTCACCGACGCCACGGCCTCGGCCGGTCTTTCGGCCACATCGGCACGGTGGGCCAACGGAGCCGTTTTCTTCGATTTTGACCGTGACGGCGATCAGGATCTGTTCGTGGTCAACTATGTTCGCTGGCAGCCGGAGACCGAGCGGGAGTGTCTGGTGCAAAGCAAACCCGATTTCTGCCACCCGCGCTTCTACCAGCCGGCGGCCAATCAGCTCTACCGGAATCTGGGCGATGGCCGGTTTGAGGATGTTTCGGCGGCAGCGGGAATCGCCCGACATCCGGGCAAGGGGATGGCGGCGGCGGTGGTGGACGCCGGCGACGGATTGCCTTCCATCTTCGTGGCCAATGACCGGGTGTTTAACTTCCTGTTCCGGAATCTGGGAGGCGGACGGTTTGCCGAATCGGGGTTCGACCTGGGCGTGGCGGTGCCGCAGTCGGGGGAGCCGCCGTCGGCGATGGGGGCGCTGGCAGCTCACCTTTCCGGACAGGCGAGGCCGGACCTGGTCTACACGGCGCTTCGTGGGGAGACCTTCCCGTTTCTCCGGCCCACGGCAGCAGGGTTTGAGGAAAGCCCGGCGATTGCCGCAATCACGCGCGGGATGGCGGGGTGGGGTGCGGTGGCGGCCGATTTCGGCAACCGGGGGGTGCCCAGTCTGTTCTTTGCAAGGTCCGATGCGCTGTCGCCCGGGGGCGGCCGCGGAGAGGCGGCGCGGGAGCGGAACGCACTTCTGGAGAATCGAACCCGGGAGCGAGCAACTCTCTTGTTTGCAGATATTTCCGAGGCCTCTGGGCTCCACTCCCAGGGGCCGGCGATGAACCGTGGAGCGGCGGTGGGAGACCTGAACGGGGACGGGCTGATGGACGTTGTGACGACGGCCTTGAACGCGCCCGCAGTGGTGTGGTGGAACCGGACGCCGGATGCGGGACACTGGATTGCGTTCCGGGTTCCGGCCGGGACGCGGGTGGAGTTGACGGCGGCGGGACGGCGGCAGGTGGCATCCGCGCAGTCGATGACGGGCTATGCGTCGGCGTCGGCGGGCCCGTTGCATTTTGGGCTGGGGGCGGATACGGAGGCGCGGCGGGTGACTGTGGAGTGGCCGAACGGGCGGCGGCGCGAGTATTCGGCGCTGGCGGGGGGGCGCGTTCACTCGCCGGAGGAGGCACGCCCATGACAGTGCTTGTCCTGGCGGCGCTGCTGGCTCAGGATCCGGCGGCCGATCTGGCGGCGCGGGCTCGGGATGCCCTGGCGGCTCGGCGGCACGACGAGGCGGTTCGTCTGTATGGGCAGCTTGTCCAGGAGGTTCCGGGGAATCCGGGGCTGATTACCAATCTGGGGCTGGCGCTGCACCAGGCCGGCCGGTATCAGGAGGCGGCCGCACGGTTCCGGGCGGCGCTGAAGCTGGCTCCGGGTTCGTTTCCCGCGAATCTGATGCTGGGGCTGGCACTGCAGAAACTGGGGCAGCCCGCAGCGGCGATTGCGCCGCTTTCCGCGGCGGTCCGGTTGCAGCCGGGGGAGCCGACGGCCCGCCTGGAACTGGCCGATGCCCTGTTGGGCGCGGGCCGCGCGGCGGAGGCGATTCCGCACTTTTCACGGCTCAACACCCCGAAAGGACTGCAAGGGGTGGGCCTCAGTCATGCCGCTGTGGCGCGCCAGGCGTTCGCGGCGATTGAAGGGGCGGCGCCTGGGTCGCCTTACTGGCACGCCCTGGCGGCGCGATCCCTGGAGAGCCAGGGGCAATTGCGAGGGGCTTTCCAGCACTACCGGGCTGCGCTCGAAACGAACCCGCCGATCCCGGGATTGCGCCGGGACCTGGCCGGGGTGTATCAAGCGGCCGGCCATCCCGACTGGGCGGCGGCGGAAGCGAAGAAGCCGGAACCACCGTGCGCCGGGCTGGGGTGCGATTTCGCGGCGGGCCGGTTTGAGGCCATTCTGGCGGCGACGCGGACCGCAACCGCTCCCTCGGCGCTGTATTGGCGGGCGCGGGCGGCTTCCGAGCGGGCCCGGGCCAGCTTCGCGGCCCTGGCGAGCCTGCCGCCGAGCGCCGAGATCCATGAGCTTCAGGCGGCGGGCTTGCGGATTGAGGGCAAGCACCGGGAGGCGGTGGAGGAGTGGCGGCGGGCGCTGCAACTGAGCCCGCGCGATGGGCGGTTGGAGGCGGAACTGGCGCAATCGCTGTGGCAGGCGGGTGAGGATGATGAGGCGATGAAGCTGTTGGAGCGGCTGCCGGATTCACCGGCCGTGCACTTCCAGCGTGGCGACATCCTGGCCAAGCGGGGAGAGACGCCCCAGGCGATCGCTCAGTTGGAGAAGGCGGTGGCGGTACCGGCGGCTCGGGCGCTGCTTGGGCGGCTGTATCTGGAGCAGGGCGATGCCCAGCGGGCGGTGCCCCATCTGGAGGCTGGGCAATCGGTGGACCATGCCACGCTGTTCCACTTGAGCCGTGCCTATCAGCAGACGGGGCAGACCGCGAAAGCCAAGCTGACGCTGGCGCGCTATCAGCAGACCATGCGGGCGCGGACCGAGACGAAGGACGCCGAGATCACGCCGCCGTAGTCTTTTCCCCCGGCGCGTCAGCCCGGAACGTCAACCGGGCGGCGGCTAAAACTGCAAGCGTAACCCGAGTTGTGTGTTGCGCGGGCCGACGTTGGTGGTGCCGGTGACGCGGCCGAAGTCGGCGCTCCCGAGTGTTGTGTTGGCGCGGCCGAACTGCGGGGTGTTGGTGATGTTGAAGAATTCGGCGCGGAACTGGATCTTGATGCGTTCGAGCGCGGAGAAGTTCTTCAGCAGGGCGAGGTCGGCGTGCTGGGTGGCGCCGAAGCGGACGTGGCGCAGCCAGCGGGGTGCGTTGCCGATGTCGAATTGGCCCGGCTGGGAGAAGGCCGCGGTGTTGAACCAGCGGTCCGGGGTGCGGCCCGAAATGGAGGCTTCCTTCTCGTTGGTCACGTTCGGGCGCTGAACGTTGAAACCGAAGTTGCCGAGCGTGTTGTTGGCGCGGAAGTCGAGGGGCAGGCCGTGGCTGAACCGGACGATGCCGGAGACCTGCCAGCCGCCGATGACGGCGTTGGCGACCGCGGGCATGGAAGCACCATGCTTCTTGCCGCGGCCGACGGGCAGATCGTAGACCAAGGCGGTCACAAAACTCTGGGGGATGTCGTGAGCGCTGGTGGAATGGTCGCTCTTGAGGTCATAGTAGTTGCGCAGCGTATCGGCCACTTCCCAGCCTTGCCATTCGCTGGCGTTGTCGGTGGCGCGTGACCACTGGTAAGTGGCGAGCAGGTTCAGGCTGCTGGAGATGGTCTTGTTAAAGCGGACAACCAGTGCATTGAAGCCGGCGGTGGCGCCAGGGGTGTTTTCGTTAAGGTTCACGTTCTGGAACTGCGGGAACGGACGCAGCAGGCGCTGCCGCTGGACCTGCCGGGTTCCCAGCACGCCGGTGAGGACGCCAAAGAACGGGTTGTCGACGTTTTGCGTGAGCGCCGCGCCCTGCGCGAGGAACTGCGGGTGCAACTGGTTTGCGTTGCGTCCGGCTCCGAACTGGAGCTTGCGGCTCTGGGTGCCGGTGTAACCCACTTCGAGAATGGCGCCGTGGCCGAACTCATACTGGGCGTCGAAGCTGAAGCTCTGGACATAGCCGGAGGGGTGATGCCACTGCCAGGCGGCCACGCTTTCACCGGCCAGGGTGAGTGCGCCCCGGCTTGCGCCCGCAGGCAGATTGACGCCGTTCGGGAACGGGTTGCGCAGCAGGTTGCCGGGGTTGATGGCGTCCCCGCCGACGGTGGATACCCAGGCGGTAGTGGTGGAGAAGCCGTCATTACCAACGCCGCCACCCACTGTGGGCGGGTAGAAGATGCCGTAGCCGCCGCGCAGAACCAGCTTGTCGGTGACCTTGTAGGCGAGGCCGACGCGGGGGGCGAGGTCAAGCTTGTCCGTCTGCCAGGCGCCGCGGCGGTTGGCATCGCCGAAGACCAGACCGCCCTTGAGCGGCAAGCCGGTCCGTTGGGCGAGGGGGCTGGTGAGGTCGAAATCGAAGTAGTTGACCCGGTTGAAGCGTTCATTCCGGGCCTGTTGAAGCTCATACCGCAATCCCAGGTGCAGGGTGAGGCGGCTGTTCACGCGCCAGCCATCCTGGATGTAGGCGCCATAGTACATGTTGGTGGCGGCGGTGGCGGCGCGAATGGGTGTGTCGCCGCCGGCGCCTGTGCCCAGCAGGAAGGAGGCGAAACCGTCACCGGTGGTGGTGTTGGCGAAAGCGGTGGTGAGGGTGGGGCCGGAGGTGAGTCCGCGATCAAAATTGAACGCGGCGGTGTTGAAATCCGTATTGTTCAGCTTAATGGCTTCGGCGATAAAACCGAATTTCAGGCTGTGGCGGCCCAACTCCTTGGTGTTATTGAACTGAAGGTTATGGGTTTCGCGCGGCACGTTGAGCCACCGGCGGTTGGCGAGAGAGGCATAGCCCTGCATGCTGATGGCCGGAAGTGTCTGCGCGATGAACTGCGAGACCAGGGACTGGGGCAGGCCATAGACCTGCGCCGCGTTCATGCCCTGGCTGGGCGAGACCTGGTTTTCGCGCCAGCGGCCGCTCCCGATGAGGATGTTGGTGACGAAGGTGGGGTTCCAAACGAACGTGTTGCCGATGATGATCTGGTGGCGGGGGTTGACATCGCTGAAATTGGTGTCCAGACCGTTGCCAAAGAACTTGGGCGCCACGTTTTCCTGCCAGGCCTTGGTGATTCGGCCATAGAGGGTGTGGCGTTCGCTGCGCGACCAGTCGATACGGGCGTCAAAGCGGTCATTCATGGTGACCGTCTTGCCGGTTGCCGCGAAGTTGCGGGTGTTGATGATGGCGTCGCCCGCGGTATTGGGTTGCGGCAGGATCTTCAGAACGTTGACGGCCACAGGGTCAAACTGGCTTTGCGGGACGCGGTTGGCGGGGAAGGGGTCGCGGACAAAACCGGCGCCGGCGGGGTTGGGCCGCGTGGAGAACGGGTTGTAGACGGTGGTGCGGGTGGCGGTGTTGATGAAAGTTTCGGAGAAGTCACCGGTCCGCTGGAGAGGCGTCGGCAGGGACGAAATGTTGGTTCCCGGGCTTCCCTGACGCAGACCTTCATAGGCCGTGAAGAAGAACAGCTTCTTTTGCCGCCAGATGGGACCGGAGAAGGTGCCGCCGAACTGGTTCCGTTGGAACTCAACCCGGCGCAGACGGGCCCGGTTGTTGCCCCAGGAGTTGGCGTCCAGGTTGTCGTTGCGCAGGAACTCGAAGGCCGCGCCGTGGAAATCCTGGCCGCCGCCGCGGGTGATCATGTTGACGGCGCTGCCGTCGCTTTTTCCGAACTGCGCGTCGTATTGGTTGCGGGCGATGTTGACTTCCTGCACCGAGTCGACGCTGGGCGAGGCGATGAGGCCGCCCCAGTCGCCGGCCGCGGCGGGCACGCCGTCGATGAGGGTGAGGCCGGCCTGGCCGCGTCCGCCGTTCATGGAGAAGCGGTTGTGGTTCTGATCCTGAGTGGCCTGCGAGATGCCCGTGCGGACCGCGATGACGCCCGCGTTCACGTGGACCAGTACGAATGGATTCCGCGCGTTGACCGGAAGGTCGAGCACGGTCTGCTGGTCGAGCGTGATGGAACGGTTGGCGGTCTGGGTATCGAGCATGGTGACGCCTTCGGTGACCTGGACGGTCTGGGTCACTTCGCCCAATTGCAGCTTGACGTCGAGTTCCAGGGTCTGATTGACGCGCACCTGGACACCCGGCTGGACGGACCGCTTGAACCCAGGGGCCTCGGCGGAGACCTCATAGATTCCCGGAAGCAACTGGGAGAAATTGAAACGGCCGTCGGCTGCGGAGATCACCTGCCGTGTCTCCTGAGTGGCTTCGTTGCGCAGTCGCACGGTGGCGTTGGGCACAACCGTATCGGCCGGGTCGCGCACGATGCCGTTGAGGCTGCCGGTGAAGGCCTGTCCAAACAGGCTGATCGAGCTTGCAAGCACAAGCCCCGCAAGCGTTACAACATGCTTCATGGGTTTTCTCCTGAAGTCAAGACGACTGCCGCCAGCATATCGCGGCCCGAAACCAGATCGCAACCGTCCGCAAGGAGTTCCGTCTAAATGCACCCTGACAATCCGAATCGTCCTCCGCAGCCGCGTGCCGTGCCGCTGCGGGCTCCGGGCCGTCCCCGCATTCTGCTGATGCTGATGCGCTCGACCGGCCTGCTGATGTACGGCGAATCGGGGCTGACGCCGGCGGCCTTCAAGAATATTGCCACGGCTTCGATGCTGCTGGTCATCCTTTGGATTGTGGACTTTCTTGCCTGGAGCGGGTTGTGGAACATGATGCTGACCGGCGGCGTGCTGCGAAGCGGCGCCATGACCTGGCTGGCGGTTTTTCTGGGCTTTCTGTTCGCCACCATGATTCTGCTGTACGAGTCGAGTTTTCTTTCGGCGGATTTCCGGCATCGGGGGCAGACGCCGTGGTTTTCGATCGGCATCCGGGTGACGTTCGTGCTGCTGATCGCGTTCACGACAAGTTTGCCAATCGACCTTTATCTGCTGTCGGAGCAGATTGACCAGCGGGTCCACCAGGAGCAGGTGCTGCGACAGATTCCTGCCCTGGTTCGGAATTGGCAGGACGCCGAATTGCGGCGTACGACGGTGACCACGGCGAGCCAGGCTGAAATCGATGCCCGGACGCTGCCGCAGGCCGAAGCCAATCGAAAGGCGGCCGAGGATCGGGAGAACCGCCGAGCGCAACTAACGGCGCTTCGAGCCGAACGCGCCCGCGAGGAGACCCACATCCGGAGCCTGGAGCGGGAGCGGGCGGGCCTGCTGTCGCGTTCGCGGACAGAGAACGCAGGGCGCGCGGGGGAACTCGCCGGCCTGATCAACGCCGGCCGTCAGCGGGCCGCCGCGCTACGCAAGCAAGAGGTGTCCGAGGGCGAGGCTCTGCGCGCCGCCACGGGACGCGCCGATGCCGCCGATCTTGCGCTCAAGCAAGGCTTGGCCGACGCGCGCGTGGAGCAGATTCAGACGGCGGGCGCCGACGCCAAGCGGTACGAGACCTGGATTCACGATCTGTGGCAGGCGAAGCCAATGACACGGGTGGCGGAGCGGGCGCGGCCGCAGGGCGGCGACGCGATGGTCTATGAAGGCGAGCAGATTGAGGGTTCGATTGGGATCGGCGAGCGGCTGATCGTTCTGCGTGACGTGCTGGCGGGGCGCGCGCCGCGCCGCCCGCGGATGACGGAGGAGGACCGGAAAGCGCTGGAGGTGATGCGAATCGCGGTGTTCATCACCAGTCCGGACCCCGAGGCGGTGGCGCGGCAGCAGACGGACGCGGCGTCGTTGCGGGAACTGGCCGTGGCGAATCTGATCATCTTCACGTTCCTGCCGGCGCTGGTGCTGGCACTGAAGGGGTTGTTTGACGAGGACACCGAGTTGTACTTCAATCGCGAGTACCAGAGAGAGTTGGGATTCCCGGGCCTGGGGCCAACGCCCGCGGAGAGGGCCCGGGCGGCGACTGGGACACAAGATTATTGATTTGCGATGGGCGTTGCGCAGCGCCTTCATGGGATCGATCCAGGAGGCTCGCAGGGCGGGTCCGGTGACTGCCGCCAGCGCCGCGAGTAGCAAGACGCCGACTGCCGCGGCGAGCGTCCAAATGGGGAAATCGCCGGCGGGCAGCAGGCGTTGTGTCTTGGCGACGCTGGCGGCGTAAAGAGCGAGCGGCACGCCGGCGAACTGGCCCAGGGCCGCAAGGGTCATGCCTTCGAGTACGACCTGTCTGGTCACGTCGGCCGGGGTGGCGCCGACGCGAAAGAGTTGCGAAGGAACCTCCATCGAGCCGCAAAGAAGCCTGTCCGGACCGTAATCGACGGACAGGTTTGCCCGTGCTCAAGGTCCGCGTCTTTGATCGTTTTGGCGAGCAAGCCTTCGAACTACATAGGGACCCGGCGCCGAAGCTTGATCCGTCAACCGCGCCGTCTTTCACGCCGAAGCAGGGTCAATTTCTGGCTCTCATCTACAATCACACGAAGATCCACGGCAGGGCACCCTCGGAGTTGGAACTACAGCGCTGTTTCCGTGCCTGCGGCCCACGACATGATCAAGACTCTGGAGCGGAATGGCTTGATCGAACGAACACCCGGGCAGGCCCGATCGATCCGCCTTCTTGTAGGCGCGGAGCACCTGCCGCGATGGCAGTAAGCCGGCGTCGGAGGTGCCATTGCAGTTGGCGGGGAGATGTGACAGACTCATTTCCCGTGAGATTCAAACGCCGCTCAGATTCACCGTTGAAGAAGAAGGCCCGGCGTGGCTTTCGTGGTTATCCTGTGGCAACCGTTGCGTTCTACGGTCCGGACGACACCCGCGCGAGCAAGTGCGTTGTTGGGGTTGTGAACCAGCCCGGGGCCGGGCCCGGAGCGCTGCAACGCTGGTTCATCGAAGAGGGCGATGCGCGGACTGATCCGGCCATTGGAAACGAGATGGCGAGTTTCACGCGGGAACATGGCGCCATGTCGGTGGTGATGGTGGACCGGATCATCGGATGCCCGCATGAAGAGGGGATCGACTACCCGGATGGCGAAGTGTGTCCCCAGTGCCCGTTCTGGGCGGGCCGTGATCGCTGGAGCGGCGATGTGATTCAATGACCACCGCTGCGCGCGGCCAACGAGCGCCGGCTATGGAAGCTCGAACGTGAAAATGGCGCTGCCCGCGGCGACAGCCATGATCTGCTTGCCGTTCGCCGTGTAGCTGATGCCGTTGGAGCGAATGACGCCTCCGGTGTGCAGGCGCCAAAGTTCCTTGCCCGTTTCCGCGTCGAGCGCAAAGTAGTAGCCTTCGTCGCTGCCGCCGAACAGCAGTTTGCCTGCCGTGGTGAGCACGCCGGCCCAGGGTTTGGTGTGGAGCTTGTACTCCCAGAGGCGCTCGCCGGTGCGGGGGTTCAGGGCGCGGATGGCCCCGTGGCCGGGCTCATCGGGCAGTTCGATCAGGGGCACGCTGCCGATGAAGCGGTTGCCGGGGGTGTATTCCTGATCGCCCTTGCGGTAGACGCTGCGGTTCTCCCAGGCGGAGACGTAGAAGTTTCGGGTGAGCGGATTGTAGCTGGGCGAATACCAGTTGGTGGCGCCTTGGACGCCGGGCCAGACGTAGGTGCCCTCGGGCGAAGGGTCGATGTTGGGGAGGCGGATGGGACGGCCGTTCGGGTCGAGGCCTTTGGCCCAGGTCTGGGTGGCGAAGGGTTTCCCCAGCAGGAATTTGCCGCTGGTGCGGTCGAGCGCGTAGTAGAACGCGTTGCGGTGGGCCCAGTAAACCAGCTTGCGGCGTGTGCCCTGAAACTCGTCGTCCACCAGGATTGGGACCTGAACGGCATCCCAATCATGCAGATCGTGGGGCACGAACTGGAAGTGCCATTTCAACTGGCCGGTATCGGCATCGACGGCGATGGCGCTGTCGGAATAGAGGTTGTCGCCCAGGCGCTTGTCGCCGTTCCAATCGGGTGAGGGGTTGCCGACGCCCCAGATGATGAGGTTCTGAGCGACATCGTAGCTGCCGGTAACCCAGGTGGAGCCGCCGCCCGTTTTCCAGGAGTCGCCGGACCAGGTCTCGTTGCCTTTTTCGCCGGGGCCGGGGATGGTCCAGAAGCGCCACCGGCGCTTGCCGGTCTTGGCGTCGTAGGCGTCGAGGAAGCCGCGAATGCCGTACTCGCCGCCGGCGATGCCGACGATGATCATGTCCTTGACCGCGAGAGGGGCGACGGTGACGGAGTAGCCATGCTGGTAGTTGGCCACCTCGACATCCCAGAGAACGTCGCCGGTCTTGGCGTCGAGGGACACAAGATGGGCGTCGACGGTGCCGACAAAGACGCGGTCGCCGAGCAGGGCCACGCCGCGGTTCACCTGGCCGCAGCAGACGTTGATCTTGGGCGGATACTGGCGCCGGTAACGCCAGAAGAGCTTGCCGGTGGCGGCATCGAGGGCGGCGACGTTGCTGGGGGGCTCAGTGACGTACATCACGCCATCGGCGACCAGGGGCGTGGTTTCGACCAAATGCGTGGTGGGCATCTGGTGCACCCACTTGACCTTGAGGTTTTTGACATTCTCACGGGTGACCTGCGCCAGCGGGCTGTAGCGCCAGCCTTCGTAGCGGCCGGAGTAAGTGAGCCAGCTTCCGGGTTCCTTTTCGGCATTCAGAAGACGGTCATAGGTGACCTGGGCGAGAAGGTGCCCGGCCAGGAACACGGCGCATGCGAGACGCTTCACCGGGAGCCTCCTTTGAGCGACGCCAGGTAGGCCACCAGGTCATCGAGGTCGCTGTCCTTTAACTTGAAAGCGGGCATCTTCGACACCTTCTCCACTTTGTACTCCTTAAGATCGGATTTCGACTCCGAGCGCAGGTTCTCGTTCATGTCCATGAACTGCACCGTGTAGGTATCCTCATTCATCAGGAAGCCGGCCAGGGCCTGGCTCCCTTTCCGGGCGCTGACGAACCAGTAGCGCTGCCGGACATCCTCATTCGGCGCCACGATGGCCTGCTTGAGGTGTCCGGCGGCCCGATAGCGCCCAATGCTGGTGAGATCGGGCCCCAGGCGGCCGCCTTCGGCGCTGACGCGGTGGCACTTGGCGCAGCCGTTTGAAGCGTAGACCTTCTGGCCCTGTGCGGCGTTGCCGGCCACCTTGCCGGCTCCGCTGCCGATAGAGCGGAGGTAGGCGATGACCTGCCAGACGCGATCCGGAGAGTAGAACAGGGCGGGCATTTCTGTGCCTTCGATGCCATCGGAGATGTTGCGCAGCAGATCGGCGTCGGAACCGCCCCGGTAGAACACGCCGGTGGTGAGGTTGGGCCCGCGCCCGCCGGTGCCGGCAAAGCCGTGGCAGGCGGCGCAGTGAGAGCGGAAGGTCTTGGCGCCCTGTTCGATGTCGGCCGGCGTGGTGTGCGGGTTGCGAACCGGTTCCTGCGCGACAATTGGCAGGGCGGCAAGGAGTATTGCCATGGAACCCATAGTGGGAATGATTCTAGCAAAGCCGTGCCGTGATCGTGGCTAACGGGACTGGCGCAGCGGAGTCTAAGAGTGGAATGACGGGCGGGGACCAGGAGATTGTCGCACGAGTCCGGGCAGGCGACCGGGAGGCGTTCCGGCTGCTGGTGGAGCGTCACAGCCGTGATGTTTACGGTCTGGCGCTGCGAGTTACGGGCAATGAGCAGGATTCCGAGGATGTTGTGCAGGAGTCCTTTCTACGCGCCTATCGCGCGCTTGACCGGTTCGATGAGCGGGCGACGTTCCAGACGTGGCTGTATCGCATTACGGCGAACTGCGCGCTGGATCTGGTGCGGAAGCGGCGCGGAGCGGTGGATGCCGCCAACTTTCTGGATACGCTGCCGGCCGGGGCGCCGTCGGCCGAGCGGATGGCGCTGGGCCGCGAGGTGCACGGCCTGGTGCGGGACGCGCTGGACGGCATGACCTTCCAGGAGCGGCGGGCATTCCTGCTGCGGCATGTGGAAGGCCGGTCAATTCCCGAGATCAGTGAACGGTTGAATCTGGGAGAGAGCGCGGCCAAGCACAGCATTTTCCGCGCCGTGCGAAAGCTGCGCAGAGTGCTGAAGCCGGCCCTGGCGGCGATGACCATCCTGGCGGTGGCGTTCCTGGCCGGGCGATGGACGACCACGGCGCCACCGGCGAGGAAGCCCCCTGGGGTGGACCGCGCGAGTGTGCTGCGGCAGGCGGTGGCGCGGCACCTGGACCGGTCGCAGATGGTGCTGGCGGGTGTGGCCAACGCGCCACCGGGCGGGGTGGTGAACATCTCCCTTGAGCGCGAGCGGGCGATCGACATTCTGGGCGAGAACCGGCTGTACCGCCGGGCGGCGCTGATGGAAGGGGACCCGGTGCTGGCGGGAGTCCTGGAAGATCTGGAACTTCTATTGATTGAGATTTCGCACAGTCCGGATCTGGTTCCGGCCGGGCAGTTCGAGGAGTTGAGGGGCCGCATTGAAGAGCGGCAGCTTTTATTCAAGGTCCGGGCGCTGCGGACGCGGGCCGGATACGCACTTCAGAGGAGTGAACAATGACATCAGTGATTACGGCTTTGGCCCTGACGGTGCTGGCCCAGGATTTCCGGCCGGACGCGGAAGAGCAGCGCCAGCGCGCGCAGATGGAGATGGAGCGCGCGCGGTCTGAGTATCAGCGGGCGTTGCGGTCGCTTGACCAGGGGCGCTGGGAGGCCGCCGTGGAGAGTCTGAAGAAGGCTGGAGCGGACACGGCGCGGGCCGACGCGGCGCTCTATTGGAGCGCGTTTGCGCTGTTTCGGAAAGGCGATGCGCAGGCGGCGATGGCGTCGCTGCAATCGCTGCGGAGCGCGCATCCCACCAGCCGGTGGCTGAACGACGCCAAGGCTCTGGAACTGGAGATTCAACAGGCGGCCGGCAAGCCTGTTCCGCCGGAGCAGGAGAGCGATGAAGAGGTTCGCATGATCGCGGTGAACAGCGTGATGCAGAGCGACCCGGAGCGGGGCATTGCTTATCTTGAGAAGGTGCTGAACGGTTCCAACACACTGCGCGTGAAGCGCCAGGCGATGTTCATGCTGGGCATGAACCGGTCGCCGAAGACGCGGGATCTGGTGGTGAGGTACGCCAAGGGCGGATCGAACCCCGACTTGCAGCGGCAGGCGATTGAGACCTTGGGCGCGATGGGCGCCGATAGCGGCCCGATGATCAAGGAGATTTACGACGGTGCGCAGGATGCGGAGTTGAAGCGGGTGGCGCTGAGTGCGTTGAGCCGCGACACGCACACCAAGGTGCTGATCGAGATCGCGCGCACGGAAAAGAACCGGGAACTGCGGCGTCAGGCGGTGGAGATGCTTTCGCACTCGCGGTCGAAGGACGCCAAGGAGTACATGCTGGAACTGCTGAAGTGATCAGCCGCCGATGGAGCGGGCGAGCCGGGCGGGAAGGGTGACGACGGCCCAGAGAAGGGCGAGTACACCCCCCACGGCAATGCCCACGATGCGGAACGGCAGCAGGACCAGCCAGACGATGGGGTAAAGCACCAACGCCAGCAGGGCCAGCGGCCAGCAGAGAACCAGTAGAATGCACCACAGCAGGAACTTCACCATATTGCGCCTCGTCTTAAGATACGAGACCCGGGGTGGCAAGGTTCATCCGAGCCTGAAGTGAACGGCGCGGGAAACGAAGCGCTACACTGGGGATGCGGTCTTCATGTCTTCGACGGGCGCGCCTGCGCGCGACATCACAACCAGTCTGCTTCCGAATGGCTTGCCGGTAATCACGGAGTGCATGCCACATGTGCGTTCCGTCTCGGTGGGTGTCTGGATTGGCAGCGGCTCGCGGCGCGAGACCGGGAGCGAGAATGGCATCTCGCACTTCCTGGAACACATGTTGTTCAAGGGAACAGAGACGCGGACGGCCGAGGACATCGCGCGATCGGTGGATTCGATCGGCGGCAATCTGGATGCATTCACGACGCGGGAACTGGTGAGCTTCAATACGAAGATCCTTGACGAGCATCTTCCGCGCGCTTTTGAGGTTCTCTCCGACATGGTGTTGAACCCGGCTTTCCGGGAGGACGACATCGAGAAGGAGAAGGGCGTCATTCTCGAAGAGTTGAAGATGGAGGTGGACAACCCGGAGTACCAGTTGCACGAGCTGTTCAGCAGCCGCTTCTGGGGCAACCATGCCCTGGGCAAGCCCATTTTGGGCACGCGGGGCACGATTCGCGGTTTCCACCAGACCATGCTGAGGGACTATCACCGGCGGGTCTATGTGCCCGGTAATCTGGTGATCACGGCGGCGGGGCATTTGAAGCACGATGAGTTGTACGCGTTGGCCGCTGAGCAGTTTGGCGGCTTGCGCGGCGACCTGCGTCTGGCGCCCGAGACGCAGCCGGCGCCGAAGCCCGAGATCATACTGAAGAACAAGAGGCTGGCGCAGGTGCATGTGTGCCTGGGCGTGCCGAGCGTACCGATGGCGCATGAAGGGCGCTTTGCGTGCTACGTGCTGAATACGATTCTGGGCGCGGGGATGAGCTCCAGACTGTTTCAGAACATTCGCGAGCGCGAGGGGCTGGCGTACTCCATTTTTTCGGAGCTGAACCTTTTCCGGGACGCGGGATGGCTTGCGGTGTACGCGGGCACGTCGCGGGAATCGCTGCCGCGGGTGATTGAGCTTACGCTGGCGGAGTTTCGCGACCTGAAGGAGAACGCGCTGCCCGAGGAGGAGTTGCGGCGGGCGAAGGATCATCTGAAGGGGTCGCTGATGCTGGGGCTGGAGTCGTCGTCGAGCCGGATGGCGAATCTGGCGCGGCAGCACATGTACTTTGGCCGGTTTTTCTCGCTGGACGAGATGCTTGAGAGCATTGAGCGTGTTTCGGCGGATGAGGTGATGGAGATGGCGTGCGAATTCTTCCAGCGGGACCGGATCGCGTTAACGGTGTTGGGGAAGCTCGACGGGCTGCGTATCGGGCGCGAAGACCTGGCCTGCTGATTCATGAACCGGGTGGCGCGACAGCTCTGGCTGGCGGCACTGGTTGCCCTGCGGGCAGCGGCGCTCGATCTGGCATCACTCAAACCGGAAGGCCACCTGAGCGATTTCGCGGGCGTTGTGGACGGGGCGCACCGGCGCGAGATTGAAGACTATTGCCGCCGGCTGGCGGCGACGTCGGGGGTGGAGATCGCGCTGGTGACGCTGGTGACTTTGGATGGCGAACCGATTGAGGACGTGGCCAACAAGCTCTATCGCCAGTTTGGGGTAGGCCAGAAGGGGAAGAACGAAGGGGCGCTGTTTCTGCTGGTGACTCGCGACCGGAGATCGCGCCTGGAGGTGGGCTATGGGCTTGAGCCCCTGGTTCCCGATGGCTTCGCGGGCGACATGCTGCGTCACATGCGCGGCGCGCTGCGGGAGCACCGCTACGGGGAGGCATTGCTGACCGGGGCCCATGAGCTGGGCGACCGGGTGTTGAAAGAAAAGGGCCTGACGCTTGAGAACACGCCACGCCGGAGGCGCCAGAGGAAGACCGAAGGGTTTCCGATGGGCGCGCTGGTGACCGGGGCCATCGTGCTGCTGATGTTGAGCAAGCTGGGCGGCGGCCGTGGCGGGCGCGACGGCGGGAACTTCCTGGCCGGCATGATTCTGGGCAATCTGATGAGCGGTGCGTTGCATGGCCGGCATCGGGGCGGCGGTTTCGGCGGGTATGATTCGAGCGACAGCTTTGGCGGTTTCGGCGGCGGAGATTCCGGGGGCGGGGGAGCGTCCGGGGACTGGTAGGGCGGGAGACATGGACAAGGTACTCAATCAACTGGTGGAACGGCTGCGGCGGGCGCTGGGCGATCGCGTGGTGTCCGTGGTGCTGTACGGTTCCGCCGCCGCGGGCGATTACCATGGCGGCTTTTCCGATCTCAACATTCTGTGTGTTCTGACGGCGGTGACGCCGCGGGAACTTGCGGACGCCGAGCCTGTGATCCGCTGGTGGCGTGATCAGGGCAACCCCGCGCCGCTGTTGCTCTCCGGGGAGGAACTGGCGACGTCGACGGATTGCTTCCCGATTGAGTTCCACGACATCGCCGAGCGGCACCGCATTCTGGCGGGGCGCGACGTGGTGGAGGGGATGGAGATCGACGACGCGTTCTATCGGGCGCAGGTGGAACATGAGTTGCGGGCGAAGCTGCTGCGGCTGCGGCAGAAAGCGGCGGGGGTGTTGAGCGATCAGGCGCAGCTTCTGCGGCTGATGGCGGACTCGGTTTCGACGTTCTGCGTGCTGGCGCGGCACGCCTTGCGTCTGGCAGGCTTGAATGCCGCCTGGCAGAAGAGGCAGATTGTGGAGCAGGCCGGCGCGCGGTTTGGCGTCGACCCGGCACCGTTTGTGACGCTGCTCGACCTGCGGGAAGAGCGGATCAAACCACGCTCCGTCAGCGCCCCGGCGCTGTTGGAGCAATACTTAAAGGAGATTCAGGTTTTGGTCGCGGCAGTCGACCGCCTGGAGCGTTAAACGCTATGAAAGTGCTGATCATCGTTCTGGTTTTGCTCGTGCTGGTGGGGTTTGTGGTGGGCGGAAAGCTCGTCTCCACACGCAATGAGCTGGTTGTGGAAAGAGAAGCCATCACGGGCGCCTGGGCGCAGGTGGATGTGAGCCTGCAGCGGCGGGCGGACCTGATTCCGAACCTGGTGGAGACGGTCAAGGGCTTTGCCAAGCAGGAGTCCGAGGTGCTGGGCAACATTGCCAATGCGCGGGCGGCGCTGGTGGGCGCGCGGACGCCGGGTGAGAAGATCGAGGCCAACAATCGTCTGGACAGCGCACTGGGACGGCTGCTGGTGGTGGTGGAGAACTACCCCGAGCTGAAGTCGAACCAGAACTTCATGCGCCTGCAGGATGAGATTGCGGGCACGGAGAACCGGATCGCGGTGGAGCGCAGGAAGTACAATGAGACAGTTCAGAAGTACAACACGAACATCGAGTTGTTTCCCAACAACATCGCGGCGTCGATGTTCGGCTTCACCCGCAACGACGCCTACTTCAAGACCGATCCGGCGGCCCGCGTGGCCCCCAAGGTGGATTTTTCAAAGTAATGCAGACTTTCGCGAATTACATCAATGGCGAGTGGGTAAACGGGCCCACGTTTGAGAACCGCAACCCGGCCAACACGGATGACCTGGTTGGGCTCTTTGTCAAGGGCTCGGCGGCGGATGTCGATGCAGCGGCCGCGGCGGCGGAGGCGGCGCTTCCGGCATGGTCCAACATGACGGGTCCGGCTCGCGGCAACATCCTTTTCAAGACGGCTGAGCTGCTGGACCAGCGTTTCGAGGCGATCTCCGCGGAGATGACGCGGGAAGAAGGCAAGACGCTGCCAGAGGCCAAGGGCGAGGTTCGGCGGGCGATCAACATCTTCAAGTACTTCGCCGGCGAAGGGTCAAGGATGGGCGGGTTCCTGGTGCCTTCCGAGCGCGACCGGGTGCACATGTTCGCCATCCGCAAGCCGGTGGGCGTGGTGGGTCTGGTGACGCCGTGGAATTTCCCGATCGCCATTCCGGTGTGGAAGCTGGCGCCGGCATTGATCTGCGGGAATACGATGGTGCTGAAGCCGGCCTCGGCCGCGCCGTTGAGCGCGTGGCGGGTGGTGGAGGCGCTGCATGACGCCGGGCTGCCCAAGGGCGTGGTGAACTTCGTGGCGGGCTCCGGCGGGACGTTGGGAAGCGCGCTGGTGAATGCCAGGCCGGTGAAGGCGGTGTCATTCACGGGGTCCTGCGAAGTGGGCAACTGGCTGCATGCGGAGGCGTCGAAGCGGCGGCTGCGAATTCAGTTGGAGATGGGCGGCAAGAACCCGACGATCGTGCTGGGGGATTGCGACTTCAATGCCGCAGTGGAGAACACGGTGAACGCCGCGATGTTCTCGACGGGCCAGAAGTGCACGGCCACCTCACGCGCGATTGTGGAAGATTCGATCTACGACCGTTTTGTGGAAGCGCTGGTGGCGCGGACCCGGAAGCTGAAGGTGGGCAACGGGCTGGAGGCGGGCATCGATATCGGGCCGGCGGTGGACGAGGGTCAGCTTGAGACAAATCTGCGGTACATCGAGATTGGGCGGAAGGAAGCGGGTGAGCCGGTGGTAGGCGGGAATCGCCTGACGGGCGGCGCTTACGACAAGGGCTACTTCGTTGAGCCGACCATTTTCGCCAACGTCACCGAAGACATGCGGATCGCGCAGGAAGAGATCTTTGGGCCGGTGCTGGCCGTGATGCGCGCGCGGGACTTCGAGGACGCGATGGCGATCGCCAACCGTGTTCCGTTCGGGCTTTCGGCGTCGATTCAGACGACGAACGTGTCGAGGGTGTTCGAGTACATCTACCGGATGGAAGCCGGGCTGCTGACAGTGAACCTGCCGAGCGCCGGTGTAGAATACCAGTTGCCTTTCGGCGGCACCAAGGATTCGAGTTTTGGCCCGAAGGAACAGGGTCCCGCCGCGTTCGACTTCTACTCCGACTACAAGACGGTTTATCTCAAGTACTAATGCGACTCGGACAGATTCAACACAATGACCGCACGGTGGCGGCGATTTTCGAGGGCGCCGTGGCGCGCCCCATTCCGGACTACACGCTGCTTGCCCTGCTGCGCCGGGCCGAGGATGAAGGGGCCACGCTGGCGGGACTGGCGAACCGGCTGGTGAGTGCGCACCGGGAAGCAGCCGAGCCGCTTCTGCCCATTTCGCCGCGCGAGGTGTGGGCGTGCGGTTGCACCTACGAAACCAGCGCCGCGTTCCGGGATGCCGAGCATGGCACACGCGAAGGCTTCTATGCGCATGTCTACCGTGAGCCGCGGCCGGAGTTGTTCTTCAAGGGCACCGGACGCGTGTGCGTGGGTCCGAACCAGGCGATAGGGTTGCGGCCGGATTCGAAGTTCACGGCGCCGGAGCCGGAACTGGCCGTGCTGCTCGATAGCAGGGGCGTGGTGCATGGCTACACGCTTTGCAACGATGTTTCGGCGTGGGACATTGAACGCGAGAATCCGCTGTACCTTCCGCAGTCAAAGGTCTACAACGCCTGCTGCGCGTTGGGGCCGGTGTTCGTGACCCCCGATGAGTTGACGGATCCCTACAACCTGTATATGACTTGCACCATCACTCGCGATGGCGCGACGCTGTTCGCGGGTGAAACGTCCACGGCCCGGCTGCACCGGAAGATCGAGACGCTGGTTGAGTATCTGGTGATGTCGAATAGCATTCCTTGCGGCACCGTGCTTTCGACGGGCACGGGCATCATTGTCACCGAAGAAGCGGCGCTGCGGGCTGGCGACGTGTGTACGATCACGGTGGATGCGATCGGTACGCTTAGCAACGTAGCCGCCATCGTTTAAGCTTTGGCGGGTTAGCCTGCAGGCTGGCGCCCCCTAAGGTGAATTCAAGATACCGGCTGCCTTGTTGGCGATCATCGCGACAACGGCGTTGGGGTGCCCGCGTGGCACGCTCGGCATCACGGAGGCGTCGGCAATCCACAGCCCTTCGACGCCGCGCAGACGAAGATCCGGTGTCACGACACTACCCGAGTCTGTGCCCATGCGACAGGTGCCGGTGGGGTGATAGAGCGTCTGGATGTTGCCCGCCAGGTATTCGTAGAGATCGTCATCGCTGAGAGCGCCGGGGCCGGGCAGCAGTTCATCAGCGGACTCGGCGGCCAACGGCTGTGTGGCGACGATCCTGCGGGTGAGCCGCAGGCCTTCGATCATCACACGGCGATCGATGCCCTCCGGGTCCGTGAGAAGCGCGAAGTCAATGCGCGGTTTGGCGGCCGGATCCGGACTGGCAAGACGCAGGGTGCCTCGCGAGCGGGGCTTGATTCCAATCACGGCGATGCTGAAGGCGTGCACCTGGGGCGGTTCGAGGCCTTCATTGCGCCATTCGAACGGGGCGATTGCCAGTTCCAGGTTGGGCGCCGGTTCATCGCCACCGATGCGGGTGAAGGCCAGTGCTTCGACCGCATTCGAGGCGAGGGGTCCTCGTTTGAACAGCAGGTAGCGCAGCAGGTTGCCGATGGATTCGGCGTTCTTGAGAGTGTCCTTCCTGTGGCATGAGACGACGACGGCCGCAGCGGGGTGGTCCTGCAGGTTCGCACCGACGGCGGGCAGGTCGCGCAGGACGGGAATGCCGTGGCTCTGCAGGTGATCGCCCGGGCCGATGCCTGACAGCATCAGGATCTGTGGTGAGCCGAAGGCCCCCGCGGCCAGGACGACGCCGCGTCCGGCGCGAAGGTCTTCGATCCGGCCGTCGCGCAGGATGCGAACACCGGTGCAGCGGCCGCTCTCGATGAGCAGGCTGGCCGCCACGGCTCCCGTGATGGTGTCGACGCGGCCGGTGGCAATCGCCGGCTCGAGATACGCGTTGTACGCACTGAAGCGTTTGCCACGGCGGTGTGCAATCTGGGTGATCCAGGCGCCTTCGGCGGCGCCGCCGTTGCAATCGGCGGGTCCCGTGATGCCCGCCGCGTGCGCCGCTTGAACGAAGCTGTGCGCAAGCGGGTGCACGTGGCGGTTGGTTTCAGTCAACATCGGTCCGCTATGGCCGCGGGGGAAGGCGGTATCGGGACCCTGAAAATTCTCCTGGCTGCGAAGGATGGGGGCAACGTCGTCCCAGGACCAGCCGGTGGCGCCCTGTGCCGCCCATTCGTCGTAGTCGGCCGGATGGCACCAGGTGTGCATCTGGGCGTTCATGTTTGAGCTGCCGCCCAGCATGCGGCCGCGGGGCGTATAGATGACGCGCCGGCCCCCGAGCTGGGGCTCGCTCTCGAAGTTCCAGTCGTGATCGCTTTTGAAGAGCTTGGCGAAGCCCGCGGGGATGGCAACAAACTGGCTGGTGGGCTTGTGCCCCGCTTCGATGAGCAGGGCACGGCGTCGGCCATCTTCGGTCAAACGGGCGGCAAGTACACTGCCGGCGGTGCCGGCTCCAACTACGATCCAATCGGGCAACATTGGACCTCCTTATGGCGGGCTATCGTAGCATGCGGCGGTGCAGGACCGTGTTCCCGGCGGACTTTCTACTTCGGGTAGCTGGGGTCCGTCTTCACTTCGTTCAGTTGCGCGGTGTGGCGCAGCGTGTGAGTGGAGAGCAGGATGAAGTACTGGTAGGCGTCCATGTTGTTCGCCACGCGGCCGCGCAGGTCTTCCTGGCTGGTGCGGAGGAACTCGATGGTCCGGTCGCGCTTGGGGTTGAACGCGGGGGCAATGGTTTCGGGGCCGGTGAACTTGCCGGAGGGGATCAGCATTTCGGGCGCTTTCGCTTTCTGGGAGCGATCAAGAATGCGGGCTTCGACCTTCTGGTCATCGGCGCGAGTCTTGCGCTGGCCGTCGCGGATGGGGGCCTTGAGCAACTGGTTGGTGATCATTCCGAAGAGCGCGTCCTCGGTGGTCACCAGATGCTCAGCACACTCGGCGATACTCCAGCGGTCCGGCGCGGGCTTAAACTTCCACTGCGCGGCGGTGACGCCTTCGAGCGACTTGTAGAACTCGCGACGCGAGCGTTCAAGGTGCGACAGGATGAAGTCGCGATCTTCGGCGCTGATGGGGACGGCGGCGGCCGGCTTGATTTCGAACTTCTCGCGTGTGAATTTCACTGGGAGCATGGCTCCACCCTGGGACCACTCGCCGGTGAGTTCGGTGGCCCCCTCATTGGCCGAAGCCTTGAGGCTGGCCTTGATCATCTGGAATTCGACGGTGACGGCGGAGCCATCGATCTTCGCCGCGCTGGCAGCCAACCCCATGGCTCCCTGATCGATGCTGTCGAGGGTGGCTTTCAGTGCGCCGTCGGCTTGACGGGTGAGGTGCAGGGCAACGCGCAGCGCGCCGCCGGGTGTCGTCATGGTGGCGTACCAGTCGCCGGTTGGATCAGCGGCCAGGGCCGCCGCCGTGGCCAGGATGGCAAGCCAGGGAGTGGAAAGTTTCATTGAAAGTGCCCCTTTCAGGCCGCATACCGGCGCGTCGATTCCCCACTCCATGGTAGCCCAGGGAAGGTCCTGGAAGAGTTTCAAAGCGCCGGGCGCGTCAGGTAGCTCTCCGGAATGAAGTAGCTGCCTTCCGTAATGGACTGGGGCGCCCATCGTTTGAGGCGGCCCGCCAGTCCCGCCGCGTCCAGCCCGCCCGCGAGCGCTTCCTGAAAAGCCTGCGTCACCGCGTCCACCTGTTCGGGTGTCTCGTGTACAAACTCCACGCGGTAATGGCCGATGCCGGCACGGCGCCAGGTCTCCAGATGACGGCTTGCCTGCTGCGCTTCAGCGCCGAACACGGTGTTGCGGCAGCCCACGTCAGCCATCACCGGGTGTTCGCGCCCCTGGGGGTCGCGCAGTGTGACTCGGTGCTTCTCACAGGGATGGCCGCAATCGCGGTAGCTGGTGCCGGTGGAGAGGAAACGGCAGAAGACGCAGTGTTCGGTGTGGAAGACAGGCAGATGGTGATAAAGGATCGCCTCAACCTGTGCCGCGCCAGTAGACGCGGCGAGGGCCGCCACCTGGGCAGCGTTCAGGTCCAGCCCTGGCGTAATGCGATCCAGCCCCATCTCAAGCAGCAGCGTGGCGCTGATGGCATTGGCCGCGTTCAGGCTGAAATCGCCTGTAAGGCCGGGCTGCCGGTGCTCGCACAGCGTGCGCAGCAGACCGGCTGAACGCACCAGCAGCGCGCAATCCAGCTTCCGCAGAAAGTGGACGATGCGTTCTTCATCCGGCTTGAGCACGCGCGGGCTTGTGGCGCGTGGTTCGATGCCCGAGGCACGGATGCGGTCCAGCGAAGGCCGCAGGCCGTAGAGGTCAAGGTAGTCGAGTGTGATGCTGGCCGGGCGGCGGGCGATGGCGGCTTCCAACTGTTCCGGTGTGCGCACCAGCAGATGGAGCCTTGGCGCGCCAGCCGCCGCCGGCCGGCCGGGTGGCGGAAGCAGTTCCCCGAGCGCGGTGTCAGGATCGTTTACCGGACGCCTGAATGGGCGCGTTCGCTCGGCTGCGAGAAGCTCCACAGCCTGCCGCCGTATGCGATTGAGCAGCGACACAGGGGCGAACGGCTGGCCTTCAACATCAAGATGAAGCGAGCCCAGTTCGAACGGCGTACCGCCCAGGCGGCCAAACTGCTCCACCAGGGCTTCCCGCGTGATTCCCTGGCTGCGGGCAACACCCAGCGGTTCGTTGGCCTCGGGCTGCACCGTGATGCCCTCGCATGTCCACGCGGTGCTGATTGGGCTGCCCTCGCGGGCTCTCACATGGATATCGACACGGCGGCGATGGAGCGGCGCCGCTGCTGCTGTGAAACGGCGAGCGGCTCTGGCAATATCCGGATCATCGGTGCGCCACACGAGATCGCCGGGCCGAATTCGGGTGGTGTCGATGGCGCCGTTGCCGAAGCGGAGTTCGATGCCTTTGCCGGGCACGCTGAATATCTCGCTGAACATCTCAAAGATCCGGCCACCCTCTTCGGGTTCGTCCGGGCTCCGCCAGTCGGCGGCATCGAAAACTATGCCGTCTCCGGGTTTGAGTGTGATGGCCTCGGGCTGGATGTACACCGAATTGGCGGTGACCTCTTTCACTCGCCCGGCCAGGACTCCGCGGTGGCGTCCGGCGCGGCCGCGCACCACTTGCTGATGGTTGACGCCCTGAATGAACCAGGGTCCCAGACCACGTGAGTAAACCTGTTCCAACTGATGCCGCACGGTGGCATCCGCCGGTATAGCGCCAGTGCTGGCAGCATCGACGGCTTGGCGGTACACGGCGGTGGTGAGTCCAACATACGCCTCGTCCTTGTAGCGACCCTCGATCTTGAGTGACGCGATGCCGAGCGCGGCGATCTCGCCGATGTGATCGAGCGCCATGAGGTCTCCCGGGGAGAGCAGATAGCGCGCGTCGCCCAGGGGCATGTGATTGCCATCCACCATCAAACCGTAGGAGAGCCGGCAGGCCTGGGCGCACTGGCCGCGATTGGCGCTACGCCCGCCCCAGGCCTCGGAGGAGAAGCACTGGCCGGAGTAAGAGACGCACAGGGCTCCGTGCACGAAGATCTCGAGCTCGGTTTCCGTCCGCTGACGGATGGCGCGGATCTCGGCGAGCGAGAGTTCGCGGGCCAGAACAACGCGGCTCACACCCAGGGAGCGGGCAAACTCGACGCCTTCGGCGCTGGTGATGCTCATCTGGGTGCTGCCGTGAATGGGCAAGCCGGGCGCGATGCGGTGCGCCAGGCGTGCAACGGCCCAGTCCTGCACGATGATGGCGTCGGCGCCGGCCCGGGCGATCTCGGCCAGCGCATGGGCGGCATCGGCCAGTTCATGATCGAACACAAGCGTGTTGAATGTGACGTACCCCTTCACGCCGCGCTCATGGAGTGTGCGCATCACGGCGGGCAGTTCGTCGAGCGCGAAGCCAACCTTCGCCCGGGCAGTGAAGTGATGCAGGCCGAAGTAGACCGCGTCGGCGCCGGCTTCGATGGCTGCGCGAAGCTGCGGCCAGTAGCCGGCCGGGCTCATCACTTCCGGCTTGCGAGGAGGCGTGGGGGGCAATCTTCAGGGTACAGGTTCGTGGCTGGGCCCGGAGAGTTGCGCACGGTGGCTGAAGGGACCGGGGAGGCTATTCGAAGTAGAGGTAAATCAGAATGACGGCTGTAAACACCGCTGTGAAGATCGGAACCAGGCCCCACATGGTGTTATTCTCCCGCGCAAGGACCTGGACTGGCGGAACGTGCCGGCTTGCGGGTACAGCGAGCAGTTCCGATTCCGCCTGTGCGGGCTCCGGGACTTCGGCCTCGTCCGATCCTGCCGGCGGTTCGGTGGCTGCACAACCGTCGAACAGGTTCACCCGGTGGGCGACCATCGCCGCGAGTTCTTCCGGGCCGGCCGCCAGGCTTGCCGCCACAACGGGTGGAAGTTCGGAAATCAGTTCCTCGAAGGTGGCGTCCTTGAGCGGCTTGAGTACCGCGAATCCCAGCAGGTCGGCCAGGCGGCAGGCGAAATGGATGGCGCCTTGCATGTCGATCGCGGCGCCGGAGGGCGGGTCGTGGTGGCGGCCGGTGGCGATGGCGAACTCCGGGCCGAGATTCCACCGATGGGCCAGCAGGCGGCCGATTTCGCAATGATCGGCGCCGAACAGGCGTTGTTCCTCGTCGAGCAGGTCAATCGGGTCGCGATCTGCCTCGCGCAACATGCGTGCGTATTCGTGGGGCGCCGCCGCCAGCAGTCCCAGCCGGCCCACGTCATGCAGCAGACCCAGCGTGTAGGCCTGATCTTCGGGTAGCTTCGCCGCCACGGCCAATTCCCGCGCCAGAATTGCCGAGGCTAACGTATGGCGCCAGCAGCGGCGCAGTTCGCCCAGATGCATCGCGGAGCGAAGGTAGCTACCGGTGGCCACCGTGGCGGCCAGCCCCTGCAGGCGCTCCACTCCCAGTGTCACCACCGCGTGATGCAGGCTGGTGATTCCGGCGCCGCGGGCATAGAGCGGCGAATTGACCAGCCGCAAGAGCTGCGCCGCGAACACAGCATCGGACGTGATGATCTCGCTCAACTCGGCGAGTTCCACGTCATCGTTGCCCGCCAGGTCAAGCACACGCAGAACCACCGGGGGAAACGCCGGAATGTTGGCCAGGATTTTCGGCAGTTCCGCCACGCGCTCTTCGAGAACTCCTCCGGGTCTTATCGGCCGGGGCGGCCGATTCCTGATCGCGAAAATGAGCGGGTTAACGCAGGACCAGTGTCGTCACGGTTTCGACGTGGAAGGTCTGCGGGAAAAGATCAATCAGTGTCTGTTCTTCGATGGCATAGCCGCCGGCAAGAAGCGCGGCCAGATCGCGTGCCAGTGTGGCTGGATCGCAGGAAACGATGCGAAGACGGGGAGCGCGCAGCCGCAACAGGTGCTGCACGGCGTCGCGGCCCAGACCGGCGCGCGGCGGGTCCGCCAGGATGAAGTCGGGTGTGGTGTCGAGGGCGGCCAGGTAGGCCTCCGCCGCCAGTTGGACGCCGTGCAGCGGGACGGCGGCACGTTCGGCATTGAAGCGGAGGCCGGCGGCGGCCAAACGGCCGGACTCGACGGCTTCGGCGCGTTCAAAGCGGCGTGAAAGCGGAAGAGAAAACAGACCCACGCCTGCGTAAAGATCAAGCGCGAACCGCCCTGTCTCTTCGCCGCAAGCCAGATCGACCAGAGCGTCGATGAGGTGCCGGTTCACCTGAAAGAACGCACCATGGCTCACGCGGAAAGTGTCTCTGCCGGTGACGTATTCAAGCGACGGCGCATCGGCGCCCGGAATGACCTCGCCGCACCAGGTGAAGAAGCCGCGAGACACGCCGGCGCCAGTCTCCAGAACGTTGAGTTGCACCTGTGTCTCGTTGGTGAACAGTTCGATGGAGCGGATGAATCGCGGCCAGCGCCGGTTGTGCGTCATTCGTTCAAGGGCGCCGATGGCGGTATTGAGCATGGGTGAGGCAACGGGGCAGTTCGAGATGGGTCGCAAGGTGTGGGTGCCGGCTTCGAGAAATCCCATGCGGCCATTCTGGAAGTGGAGTTGAATCCGGTTTCGGTAACCCCAGGGTTCGCCGGTGACCGTCCGAATCTCCTCGGGCGCTTCCACACGGCCCACGCGGGCCAGCACTTCGCGCAGAATGTCGCGCTTGGCCGCGACCTGGAAAGTGTATCCGGCGTGCTGCAAGTGGCAGCCGCCGCAGCGGCTGAAGTGCGGACATGGCGCATCGATTCGCTCAGGCGACGGAGTCAGGATGACTTCCGGCACCGCTTGAGTGAAACCGTTGCGTGATTGGATAACGCGGGCTTCGATGCGTTCTCCAGGCAGCACAAACGGAGCCATGACAACCCCCTGGCGCTCCCCTTCCGCTCCTGCAAGACGGCCCAAACCATCGCCGCCGTGGACCAGTTTTTCGACGTCGAACGTGAGCCTGTTGGTGAAAGTATCGTTTACGATGGAAGGGCACCCCTACTACGATGAAAGCACGCGTGTTCTCCGGCGTTCAACCGACCGGCAATCTTCATATTGGAAATTATCTCGGCGCCCTCAAGAGTTGGACCAAGGTTCAGTACGATTACGAGTGCATTTTCGGCATTGTCGATCTGCACGCGGTCACGCTCTATCAGAATCCGGAGGACCTGAAGGCGAAGATCGCCGAAGTGGCCGCGCTGTTCATCGCCTGTGGCATCGATCCGCGGCATTCCACCGTCATGGTGCAGTCTTCGGTGGCCGCGCACACGGAACTGGGATGGATGCTTACCTGCGTCACGCCGGTGGGCTGGCTGGAGCGGATGACGCAGTACAAGGCAAAGTCGGAAGCACAGGAGACCGTGGGCGCCGGTATTCTGCAATACCCGGTGTTGATGGCGGCCGATATCCTGCTCTACCAGGCGGCGCTGGTGCCGGTGGGTGACGACCAGACACAGCATCTGGAACTCACTCGCGATATCGCGCAGCGGTTCAACTCGCTTTATGGCGAGACGTTCGTCATGCCGGCCACGCGCACCCCGGCCGTGGGGGCTCGCGTGATGGGCCTGGACGAGCCGGATAAGAAAATGAGCAAGTCCGCAACGGGGACGGGCCACGCCATCGGCATGCTGGATCCTCCGGATGTCGCGCGCAGGAAGATCATGCGCGCCACCACGGATTCGAATCCCGCGGTCGACTTCGAAACCATGGGTCCGGGCGTGGCAAACCTGCTGGCGATCTTCCAGGCGTTCGGCGATTGGGACGACGACAGGATCAAGGGCCACTTTAGCGGCATGCGCTACGGCGACCTCAAGAAGCAGGTGGCGGAGATGGTGCTTGAGTCCCTGGCGCCCATTCAACAGCGCTACCGCGAGATCACGGCGGACCCGGCCTATCTGCGGCAACTGCTCGCATCCGGCGCGGACCGCGTGCGGCCGATTGCCGATTCCACGGTGCGTCTGGTGAAGGAGCGGATGGGTCTGCACCAGTAGCCCAGCCGCGCACGCGAATGGCATCCGCCGCCGCCGTCTCCATCCCGGCCTACTATCGTCTGCTGCGCGGCAACCGGAACATGCGTCTGCTTTGGTGGGCGCAGGTGATCAGCGAGATCGGGGACTGGCTCTACACCGTTTCGCTCTACAGCCTGATCTATGAACTCACCGGCAGCGCGAAGGCCATTGGTCTGGTGCTGGTGTTCCAGGTGCTGCCACAGTTCTTCATCGGGCCGACCGGCGGCGCCATCAACGATCATGTCAGCCGCCGCAAGGTGCTGATCTTTGCCGATATCGTGCGCGCGGTGGTGATCGCGGCCATGCTCCTGGTGCGGACCGTGGAAGCACTGCCCTGGCTCTTCGCTCTGCTGTTCCTTGAAACCGCGATGTGGGCGTTCTTTGAGCCGGGCCGCGCCGCAATCATTCCCAACATCACGCGGCCGGGGCCGGAATCAGTGACGGCCAATAGCTTGTCGTCCATGACATGGTCCGTGAACTTCTTTCTGGGCTCGGGATTGGGCGGATTGCTGGGCGTGGGGCTGGGCCGCGATGCCGTGTTCCTGATTGATGCCGTTTCGTTCCTGGTGTCGGCGTGGTTGATCCAGCGCATGAAGTTCAACGAGCCGCACCTTGAAGGCAAGGCGCCACTGACCGCGCGCGATCTGGTGGATTTCCGCCCCATTGCCGACGGTGCAAGGTACATTTGGAATCACCCGCGGCTGGCAACCATGCTGATTCCGAAGTTTGGCCTGGGATTGCTGGGCGCGAACTGGGTGATCCTGCCGGTGTTGGGCCAGCGTGAGTTCAAGTTGGGCACCGGTAGTGTGGGGGCAGTCGAGGCGGGCATGCTGGGAATGAGTGTGCTGATGTCGGCGCGCGGGTTGGGGGCGATGATTGGTCCGCTGGCCGCCGGGGGGTGGGTGGGGTCGAATGAAGACCGTATGCGGCGCGCGATCAGTGTGGGCTTTCTGTTGATTCTGGCCGGCTATGGGCTGCTCGCCGTGGCGCCGAACGTATGGGTGGCGTGCGCCGTGGTTGCGCTGGCGCACGCGGGCGGGTCAACCATCTGGGTGTTTTCGACAACGCTCCTGCAGGCTCATGCCGAGGATCGGTTTCGCGGGCGTGTGTTTGCGGCCGACTTCGGATTTCTGGTGCTGGCGATGTCCATGGCCACGTACGCAGGCGGGCTTGCCATCGATGGTGGCGTGCCGGTGCGGACCGTCGCCTTGGCGACAGGGTTGATCGTTCTGGGGCCGTGTTTTCTCTGGACGCGCCTGACCGCGGGGTGGAAGCGGCCGGACCCAGACGCTATGCTGAAAGTTCAGCATGAAGAAACTGCTGGCCCTGAACCGCGGTGAGATTGCCATCCGTATTTTCCGCGCGGCGAACGAACTGGGCCTGAAAACCGTCGCGATCTACTCCAAGGAAGATCGCTTGAGTCTGCACCGTTTCAAAGCGGACGAAGCTTACCTGGTGGGCGAAACCAAAGGCCCCGTGGAAGCTTATCTGGATGTGGAGGGCGTGGTGTCGCTGGCGGCCGAAAAGGGCGTCACCTATGTCCATCCCGGCTACGGCTTCCTGTCCGAGAATCCGGCGCTGCCTCGCGCCTGCGAACGCTACGGCCTGGTTTTCGTGGGGCCGGGCGCCGGTTTGCTTGAGCAGTTGGGCGACAAGACGGCGGCCCGCGCCATCGCCGAAAAGGCCGGCATCCCCACAGTGCCCGGAACGGCGAATCCGGTTCGCACTCGCGAGCAGGCGGAACGCGCCGCGGCCCGCATCGGGTTTCCGTTGATCATCAAAGCGGCGTTCGGCGGCGGCGGCCGCGGCATGCGCGTGGTGAACTCACGCGCGGAACTGGCCGGAAAGATGGAAGAGGCGCAGCGGGAAGCGGCGGCGGCTTTTGGCAACGACGCAGTGTTCCTGGAACGGTACATCCGCCGTGCCCGGCATGTTGAGGTGCAGATTCTGGCCGACAAGGCGGGCAATGTGCTGCATCTTTATGAGCGCGATTGCTCCGTGCAGCGCCGTCATCAGAAGGTGGTTGAGGTGGCTCCGGCGGTGGATCTCGACGGACGCATCCGCCGTGGATTGGCCGAGGCGTCGGTGGCCCTGGCACGTGCGGCGGGTTACTACAACGCCGGCACGGTGGAGTATCTGGTGGATGCTGATTCCGGCGAGTGGTACTTCATTGAAGTAAACCCGCGCGTGCAGGTGGAGCACACCGTGACCGAGATGGTGACGGGCATCGACATCGTTCGGTCGCAGATCCTGATTGCGCAGGGCCACACGTTGCACGGTTCCGCGATGCGCCTGCCCGCGCAGGAAGACGTTCCGCTCAATGGATTCGCCCTGCAGTGCCGTGTCACCACGGAGGACCCTGCCAGGAACTTCATGCCGGACTACGGGAAGATCCACACCTACCGGTCTCCCGCCGGCTTCGGCATCCGGCTGGATGGCGCGTCCGCGTACGGCGGCGCGGTGATCACGCCATACTACGACTCGCTGCTGGTGAAGATGACGGCCTGGGATCGTGAGTTCCCTCAGGCCTGCCAACGCATGGACCGCGCGCTGCGCGAGTTCCGCATTCGGGGCGTGAAGACCAACATTCCGTTCCTCGAGAATGTGGTGAACCACCCGACGTTTCAGCGGGGCCAGGCGACCACTTCCTTTCTGGGCGAAACGCCGGCGCTATTCCAGTTCAAGACCCGGCGCGATCGCGCCACGAAGCTTCTCAGCTATCTGGGCGAAGTGATTGTAAACGGCAACCCGGAAGTGGCGGGGAAGCCGCGCCCGGCATCCGTGCGTCCGGCGCCGGTGCCGCCCCACGTTCCCGGTGCGCCGCCGCGGGGCTCGCGCCAGGAGTTGGATGAGCGGGGCGCGGAAGGGTTTGCCCGCTGGGTCACTTCGCAGAAGCGGCTGCTGATCACCGATACGACCTTCCGCGACGCGCACCAATCGCTGCTCGCCACCCGCATGCGCACCCATGACATGGCCGCCATTGCGAACTTCGTGGCCCACCGCATGTCCGGTCTCTTCAGTCTGGAGATGTGGGGCGGGGCGACATTCGATGTCGCCATGCGGTTCCTGCATGAGGACCCGTGGAATCGCCTGGCTATGCTCAGGGCGGCCATTCCCAACATCTGCTTCCAGATGCTGCTGCGCGCGTCGAACGCGGTGGGCTACACCGCTTACCCGGACAACGTGGTGCGCGAGTTCATTCTGGAGTCGGCACGCCAGGGCATGGACATCTTCCGGGTTTTCGATTCGCTGAACTGGCTGCCGAACATGAAGGTGGCCATGGAGGCGGTCCGGAAGTCCGGGCGCGTGTGCGAAGCCGCCATCTGCTACACGGGGGATGTTCTCGATCCGGCGCGCGAGAAATACTCCTTGAATTACTACGTGCGCATGGCCCGGGAACTTGAGCGGATGGGCGCGCACATTCTGGCGATCAAGGACATGGCCGGCCTCTGCAAGCCCTACGCGGCGGAGCGGCTGGTGACGGCGTTGCGCAATGAAGTGGGCCTGCCGATTCATTTCCACACCCACGATTCCAGCGGCATGAGCGCGGCCAGCGTGCTGAAGGCGGCTGAGGCGGGTGTGGATGTGGCGGACGCGGCCATCGCATCCATGAGCGGATCCACCAGCCAGCCCAGCCTGAATGCGATTGTCGCGGCCCTGGCGCGGACGGAGCGCGAGACCGGCCTGGAAAGCGAGACGTTGCGCGAGGCCTCGGATTACTGGGAACAGGTACGGACCTGGTACCTGCCGTTCGACACCGGTCCCCGGGCGGGACTGGCGGATCTTTACCTGCATGAGATGCCGGGCGGGCAGTATACGAACCTGCGGGAGCAGGCCGAATCGATGGGCTTGGGCCAGCGCTGGGCGGAGATCGCCCGGACCTATGCCGAGGTGAACCAATTGTTCGGCGACATCGTCAAGGTAACGCCATCCAGCAAAGTGGTGGGCGACATGGCGATCTTCCTGGTGAGCCACGGCATCCGCGCGGCCGAATTCGCGGCGCTGGGGCCGGATCACACGCTGACGCTGCCGAACTCGGTGATCGACATGTTTGAGGGCTCGCTGGGCGCCCCCGAAGGCGGCTGGCCGAAGAAGATTCAGGCCATCGTGCTCAAGGGCCGGAAGCCGGAACGCGGGCGCCCCGGGGCCCGGCTTCCCAAGGCTGACCTGACGGCGAAAACAGCGGAGTTGGAGAAGAAACTGGGGCACAAGCCCTCGCGCACGGATCTGATGAGCAGCCTGATGTATGAGGATGTGTTTCTGAAGTTCGCGCGAGCCCGGTCGGCGTATGGGGATCTGGACGTGCTGCCGACACCGGCGTTCTTCTACGGGGTGGCCAAGGGCGAAGAGATCACGGTGGAGTTGGAGCCGGGCAAAACGCTGGTGGTGAAGTTCCTTACGGCGGGTGAACCGCACCCCAACGGGACACGCACGGTCTTCTTTGAACTCAACGGCCAGCCGCGCGAGGTGACGGTGCGCGACAAATCGCTCAATGTCCAGACCTCGGCGCGGGCCAAGGCAGACGCGGCGATTGCGGGCCACGTGGCGGCGCCCATTCCGGGCGCAATCACGGCCATCCAGGTGGAAGTGGGCCAGCGTGTGGCCCGGGGCGAACGCCTTCTGGTGATGGAGGCGATGAAGATGCAAACCACGGTTCTGGCGCCCGTTGCCGGGGTGGTGAAGAAAAAGCTGGCGGCGGTGGGTGAGACGGTGGAGCCGAAGGATCTGTTGATCGTGATCGAGTAGTGGCGCCTCGCAAGCCTTTGCACTAGAGCGAGAGGTGGAACTCCTGGCCAATCTCGCGGAAAGCGACGCGGCTTTGGGCATTCCCAGCGGCGTATTGCAGCCGTTCGATGGGTTCCAGGTGCGGCTCCCGGCTGAGTTGGAAGGTCTGGTGGTGCACCGCCAGAACATGCTCGGCGCGGGCCTCATTCGCCATGCGCATCGCCTGCTCAGGTGTGCAGTGCGCATGAATCCAGGGATTGTAGGCGCCGATGGGCATCAGCGCAAGGTCCACGGGACCGGCGCCCGGTAAGCGGCGGAAGCTCTGGCTATCGGCCGTGTCGCCGGCAAAGACGATCCGGCGGCCGCGCGATTCAATGACATAGCCGCCATAACCTCGCCACGTATCGGTGCGGACGCGGGCGCCCCAGTGGTTTACCTCCAGGCCGTGGATCACCAGCGGGCCCACGCGTGTGCTGGCGTTCCATCCCGCTTCGGTGACGCGCCGGTAGCGGTCCACGCGCAGCAGATCGCTGGTCTTGGCCGCCGTCACCACTTCCGGCCGGCCGCGTTCCAGGGCGCGCAGCGACGGCAGGTCGAAGTGGTCGAAATGGGCATGGGAGAGCAGGACAAGGTCGATCTTCGGCAGCTTGTCGATAGGAAGCGCCGGGGCCACCAGACGTTTCAGGCCGACGGTCATCAGCTTGAGATCGATGCCGCAGCGGTCGCTAAAGACCGGGTCGGTGAGGATGGTGTAGCCATCCAGCTTCATCAGGACGGTGGTGTGGCCCAGCCATGCCGCGTGGAAGCCGGTATCGGGCCAAAGCGAAGGATCCGGAAGGTGGGGCGCCTTGGGAATCTCCTTGCCCCATTCGGAAGCGTACTGCCGCCAGAACGATGGCGCCGCGCGATAGAGCAGACCGGCCACGCCGGCCACACCGGCGGCGCCCGCGCTCATCACCCAAACCCTGCGCCGCATGTTCAGTTGAGTCCCCGCAATACGCCTATAGAGACGCAGAGAGGGGCCAGATTGTTTCCGCCACACCGGCATGAAGGCTGTACGGAGCTTTTCGGCACGGTTCCGGCCTTCTTTACTCTCCGGACTTTCCGGCGGCTTCGGAAGGGCGGAGTTCGCGGCCCACCGCATCCAGCACGCCGTTGATGAACCGGACGGACTCCTCCCCAGCGAACCGGCGGGCCAGTTCGATCGCTTCATCCAGCACCACGGGCTGCGCCAGGTTGCCGGCCAGCAGTTCATAGACTCCCAGCCTCAGGATGTTTCGCTCCACGTTCGGCAGACGGTCGATGCGCCAATTGGCGGCGTGGGCGGTGATGCGGGCGTCTATATCGTCCAGGCGGGCCAGGGTGCCGCGCACCAGTTCTTCCATGAAAGCGTCAGGGGCGATGCGGTGGATGGCATCGTCATCCGAGTACGAATGCAGCGTGTTGTAGTACGCCTGGGTGGCCTCCTCCACAGGCTGCCGGGTGAGGTCGTGGGCAAACAGCACTTGGAGCGCGCGTTCGCGCGACTTGCGCCGGGCCATCGGCTACTGCGGGCCCGCCGCGCGCAGGCGCCTGAGCAGGTTGGCCATCTCGATGGCGGTGATGGCGGCGTCGAAACCCTTGTTGCCAGCCTTGGCTCCGGCGCGGTCAATCGCCTGTTCCACGGTGTTCGTGGTGAGGATTCCGAAAGCGACGGGCACGCCGGTTTCCGTGGCAATCTGAGCCAATCCGCTGGCGGCCTGCCCGGCAACATAGTCGAAGTGTGGGGTCTCGCCGCGGATGACGGCCCCCAGGCAGATGATGGCGTCATGCCGCTTCTGAAGAGCCAGTTCACGCGTCACAATGGGCATTTCCCAGGATCCGGGCACGCGGACAATCTCGATCTTCGAGGGGTCGCCGCCGGAACGCCCGATGGCGTCGAGGGCTCCCTCCACCAGCCGCTGCGTGATGAAGCTGTTGAATCGGCTGACGACGATGGCGAGCTTCAAGCCCTGCGCGTCCAGTTGGCCTTCAATGGCGTTTGGAACCATATGGGATAATAGGGGTTTCCCCCCGATTTTACCGCATGGACCCATCTCATATCCGGAACTTCTCCATCATCGCGCACATCGATCATGGAAAATCGACGCTCGCCGACAGGCTCCTGGAGGTGACCGGCGCCCTTTCTCACCGCGAAATGATGGATCAGGTGCTGGATTCGATGGACCTGGAACGCGAGCGGGGCATCACCATCAAGGCGCATGCGGTCCGGCTGGACTACCGGGCGAGCGATGGCGACATGTACCAGCTCAATCTGATCGACACTCCGGGCCATGTCGATTTCACCTACGAAGTCTCCCGCAGTCTGCAGGCCTGCGAAGGTGCCCTGCTGGTGGTGGACGCCTCGCAGGGCGTTGAGGCTCAGACCCTGGCCAATACCTACCTGGCGCTCAACCACAATCTTGAGATTCTGCCGGTGATCAACAAGATCGATCTGCCCTCGGCGGAGCCGGATCGCATCAAGGAGCAGATTGAGCAGGTGATCGGCCTGGATGCCTCGGAGGCGGTCCTCGCCAGCGCCAAACAGGGCACGGGCATCCCAGAAATCCTCGAAGAGATTGTCCGGAAGGTGCCGCCGCCCAAGGGTTCTCCCGATGATCCGCTACGGGCGCTGATCTTCGACTCCTGGTTCGATCCCTACCGGGGCGTGATCATTCTGGCGCGCGTGGTTGATGGACGCATCCGCATGGGGCAGCGTGTGCGGCTCTGGTCGAACGGCCGGACGTATGAAGTGGAAGGGATCGGGTATCAGTCGCCGAAGCCCATTCCGTGCCAGGAACTGGCGGCGGGCGAAGTGGGTTTCCTGTATTGCAATATCAAAACGGTGTCGGATGCGCAGATCGGCGACACCATCGTGGATGACGCCAATCCGGCGCCGGAAGCGTTGCCGGGCTTTCAGGAGATCAAGCCGATGGTCTTCGCCGGGCTGTACCCGGTGGAAAGCCATGAGCATGGGCTGCTGCGCGACGCCCTGGAGAAACTGCGTCTGAACGATAGTGCGTTCAACTTCGAGCCTGAGAATTCGGCGGCGCTCGGATTCGGGTTCCGGTGCGGGTTTCTGGGCCTTCTGCATCTGGAGATCGTGCAGGAACGTCTGGAACGTGAGTTCGAGATCGACCTGATCACCACGGCTCCCGGCGTTCGTTACCTGGTGACACTGCTCAACGGCGACGTGATTGAGGTGGATAATCCCACCAAGTTTCCCAACCCGGCCGAGATCAAGCAGATCGAGGAGCCCATCATCGACGCCACCATCATCACGCGCGAGGAGTACATTGGCGAGATCCTCAAGCTGGTGGAAGAAAAGCGTGGGATGCAGAAGAAGTTCGAGTACATTGGCACCGGCCGCGTGCTCATCAATTATGAACTGCCGCTGAATGAGATCGTGCTGGATTTCTACGATCGCCTGAAGTCCGCTTCGCGCGGCTATGCGTCGCTCGATTACCACATGGCCGGCCATCGCGTGTCGCCCATGGTGAAGCTGGATGTCCTGGTGGCGGGTGAGCCGGTGGACGCGTTGTCGATCATCGTGCACCGCGAGTTCGCCTATGACCGGGGCAAGGGGCTGATCGAGCGGCTGCGCCGGCTGATTCCGCGCCAGATGTTCGAGGTGGCGCTGCAAGCCGCCATCGGCAACAAGGTGATCGCGCGGGAAACCATTTCGGCCATCCGTAAGAACGTGCTGGCCAAGTGCTACGGCGGCGACATCAGCCGCAAACGCAAGCTGCTGGAGAAACAGAAAGAAGGCAAACGGCGTATGAAACGTGTGGGCCGTGTCGAGATTCCGCAGGAAGCCTTCCTGGCCGTGCTGAAGGTAGCCGGCGATTCGAGCGATTAGCCATGACCCCGGCCCTTCTCGCGATGGCCCTTCTGGCCGCGCAGGCGGCGCCCGCTGGCGAGGCGCCCCGGCAGCACAAAGTGACCTCCCGGCGCAGTCCGGCGCCGGAACCCGGCGCTGAGAATGAGGCGATCCCTTCGTTGGTTGAAGGCGTGCGGTCCCGGCGTGATTGGGAGCGCCGGAAACGGCCGGAACTGCTCCGGTTCTGGACCCAGGTGCTGGGGAAGCTCGATCCGGCCCCCGCGGACCAGCGGTGGTTCGGAGACGTAAGCCGGGTTCGCGAACTGGACCGCCGCGAAACCGAACACTACACCAGGATTCATCTCGAAATCCCGCTGGAAACGGATTTCTACCAGCGCCACCTGCTGCTGGTGCCGAAAAAGTTCAAGGGTCGCCGCCCGGCGGTGATCTGCTGGACCTCGACCACGCCGGACTATACCGCGCCTGAAGGCTGGTGGGGCGCCTGGCTGGCCGAGCGCGGGTTCGTGGTGCTGACCAGTTGGTCCTTCATTCGAAGCTACCGGGATGGCTCCAACTACTCAACGGGCGCGCAGGACAAGGTCTATGAGCGATTCGGGCGCTGGCTGCCGATGGCCAAGATGGTCTACGACGCGCGTCGTGAAGCCCGGTACCTGGCCGGGTTGCCTCAAGTGGACCGGAAGCGCATCGGTTTTATCGGCTTTTCGCTGGGGGCGAAGGCCGCGGTCTACGTCGGGGCCTTCGCGCCGGAGATCGCGGCGACGGTGGCGCTGGACCCGCACATCGCCGTGAATGGCTCCACGAACTGGTACGCGCCCTGGTATCTGGATTGGACGCGCCGTTGGCCGGAACTTCCTGGCGGCGGCACGGTGCTCAGTCTGCTCAATCCGGACCCGGGGCGGCCCGGTTTTGAGCACGATCATCATGAGTTGATGGCTTTGGCCGCGCCCAGGCCGTTCCTGCTGATTGGCGGGGCCTCCGGGCGCGAGGCCGACGGCGGCGATTCAGACGACCGGCAGAGCGGTGGTTATGTGGAGCGGGCGCGCGAAGTTTACCGGCTTCTGGGCGTCCCGGACCGTCTGGAGTTCGCCCTGACCGCGGATGGGCACAAGCCGAACGGGCCGGCGATCGACGCCGCCTGGCAGGGCTTCTTCATGAAGCACCTGGGCGGGCTACACTGAGGTCAGAAGCCCGCTGTGATCTATTCGAAATCGGCCGAGTACGCGATCCGCGCCCTGGTCCATCTGGCGGGCCAGCCGGAAGGCCAGTTCATCCTGGCTCGGAATATTGCCCATTCCGAGGCGATTCCGGCCCATTTTTTGGCGAAAATCCTGCAACAATTGGCGAAAAGAGGCCTGTTGAGGTCGGTGAAGGGACAGGCGGGCGGCTTCACGCTCAGGCAGCCCGCAACCACGATCAGTCTCCTTAAAATCGTGGAAGCTGTCGATGGAGAAGAAGGTTGCCGCCGCTGTATTGCCGGGATGAGTGAATGTAGCGACGAGACCGTTTGCCCGATGCACGATTCCTGGAAGGGTCTGCGGTCTCGTATCATGGAATATTTGGAGCGGACATCGATCGAGGATCTCGCTTCGGCGCTCGAGCAGAAGCGGCGGCTGCTGGAAACGCAGCATAGTCAACGCCGGGGTCCGGCACGAAAAAGCGTGTCCCACTGAGAGTGGACGGCGCTGGTATTGGGGAGGTTTTTTCCGCAAATGGATAGTCTCAACTTCGTTCCCTATGTCGTGGAACAAACGTCACGCGGGGAGCGTGTGTTCGATATATACTCCCGGCTGCTCAAGGAAAACATCATCTTTTTGGGTACTCCAATTGACGATCATGTCGCCAATTCGATCATTGCCCAGATTCTTTTCCTGGCGGCCGAGGATCCGGAGCGGGACATCTCGCTGTACATCAACTCGCCAGGCGGTTCGATCACCGCGGGTCTCGCCATCCTGGACACCATGAATCTGGTGGAGCCGGACATTGTCACTTACTGCGTTGGCCAGGCGGCCTCCATGGCGGCTGTGCTTCTGGCCTGCGGCACCAAGGGCAAACGTTTCAGCCTTCCGCATTCGCGGATTCTCATCCATCAGCCTTCGATGAGCGGCCTGGCCGGCCAGGCATCGGACATCGACATCTACGCTCGCGAGATTCTGCGCATGCGGCAGATTCTGAACGGCATCCTGGCGGACGCCACCGGGCAGCCGGTGGACCGCGTGGCCCGCGACGTGGACCGCGACTACATCATGGAAGCCGCGCAGGGGATCGAGTACGGCATCATTGACCGTGTCATCTCCAGCCGCGACCAATCCACCAAGTAGTCAATCCCGGCGGGCCGCCGCTCACGCTACAATCGGTTTCATGGAACGCCCCACGTACCTCTTCGTGGCGCCGGAAGAAGAAGAGGAATTCGCCGCCTTCTTTGACGAAATTTCCAGGGAACTCTCACCCCAGGGCGCACTGGAGCGGGTGATGTTCGAAGAGATCGTCCACGCGGCGTGGAACGAACGGCGGATTTTGCGGATCGAGCGGCGCAGCCCGTCGCTCGAACGGCATTTGGCCCACTACCGGCGCAGCCACAAAAGGTCCCTGAAGGCGTTTCACCTGATGCGCCAGCGGGGCGCCCGGATGCGCCAGGCCCAACAGGTGGCGGAACTGAGCGGCATGGAGCCGGTGAATCGCTGGGTGAACTGAATCCGTCGTTAGCTAGTTCGTGAGCACTTCGTCGAGCGAGCGCCCGATGGACCCTGCCGGTACTTCCACTTCCAGAATGTTCGCCAGCGTGGGGGCAATGTCGTTCACCGCGGCCCGCTTGTGATAGCGCCCCGGCCGGACCCCCGGCCCCATCATTAGAAGCGGAACATGAGTATCGTAGTTGAACGGCGTGCCGTGACTGGTGCCTTTGGCCTCAAACAGCCAGTACGGCTCCGGCACGATGAACAGGTCGGCTGCCCGTTCCCAGTGGTAGCCGTTGCGGACCCGGCGGTCGATCAGGTCGTCCAGAATCTGGCCGTTGGCTAGCTGGGTTCCGGTGTAGACCCGGAAGATGTGCGGGTGGCTGCGCACCACCTCGGCCGCCGTGCGCTGTACCTCCGCCAGATTGAGCCCTTTGGCCTTGATCAGGTTGTGATCCAGGTAGGGCGCCGAGCCGGACTTGCCCACCACCCACTTGCCTTCGCCGTAACGTTCGGTGAGGCGGTTTTGCACGTGTTCAAGAATGGTCGCCTCCGTGATGCGGCCGCCTGGCATCCGGCGTTGCTCCATCACTTCGGGCAGCGGGGCCACGCCATGGTCGGCTGTGAGCACCACCAGGACGTTCGCCATACCCACCTTCTTGTCCAGGTAGTCGAAGAACCTGCCCAGCACGCGATCCGTGCGAATCGAGACATCCCGCACGCGCGGGTCATCGGGGCCTACGTCGTGCCCAATGCGGTCATTGGCGGAAAAGCTCAGGGCCAGGACGTCGGTTTCGCCGCGTTGGCCCAACTGCTCGGCCTCGACGGCCTTCTCGGCGAACATCTCCACTACGTCGTTGCCATAGGGAACGCGTTCAAGCGCGGTATAGTAGGTGCCGTCCGCCTTGTCGGGCAGCGTGAACAGAGGGCTGGCGCCATTGGATTCCTCCACCGAGGTCCAGGTCTTACCCACCCACTGGTCCACCACCCGGGTCTGATTGAACGCTTCCACCCACGCAGGCAGCTTGGGGAAGTAGTACGTCGTGGAGACAAAGTTGCCGTTCCCCGCATCGAACCAGTACGCCGCGTTGGCCATCCGGCCCACCGGCAGAATGGCGCTGCGATCCTTCATCGAAATGCCGATCGCCTTCGACTTGCCGGACCCGCTCATTTTTAACTCGTCGGCAAGTGTGCTCACCAGCAACCGGCGCGGCGAAGCCGGAGTCTTGGCTGTGGCGCCCAGGATCTGCACCGTCTCATCGGTCACGCTGGTGACCTGCTTCCCGCTCGACCGGTCGTACCACTCGTTGCCCACGATTCCGGAAACCGACGGTGTGGCGCCGCTCAGGAAGGTGGAGTGGCCGATGGCGGTCACTGTCGGGAAGTGCTCGTAGTGCGCGTTGGTGAACACCGCGCCCCGGTCCATCAGGCGAGCCAGCCCGCTCTGGTACTGGGCGCGCCAGCGGTGCAGGTAGTCGTACCGGAACTGATCCACAATGATCGCCAGCACCAGCTTCGGCTTCTTTACGGGCGGTGCCGCCGCGGGCAGCCACATTGCGGCCAGGCAAAGCAGGGAAAGGGTTCGCTTCATCTTTTACACTTCGATTCTTGGTACTTCGCTTAGTCGAGAATTTCGGCGCCTACGCCCTGAATCTGATAGATCACGGCGCCGGACTTGACCGAGGAGGGGTTGAACTTGCGCCCCTGCTCCTCCGCCTCATGCCGGGCCCGCGCCACGGCCTGTTCGCGCGAGAGTTCGATGCGCGTGAGGACACCTTCAGCCACCGCCGTCTTGCCGGGGGACGTCTTGGGGAACTCGATCTCCCCATCATTGACCTTGACGCGGATCATCTTGCCGCCGCCGGTAAGGCTCATCCAGCAGCCCATCATCTGGCAGACTTCCGTGACCTTGCCCTTCACCTGAACCACCTTGCCGGTGTACTTGGCCGGGTTGGCGGCAACTTCCTCCACCGAAACGGGCGCGGCGAGGGTAAACGGCTTGCCGAGATGGGCGGCTTGGGCCATCGACACGGCGAAAACGCCGGCAATCAGGAGCTTCATGGGATTTCAAACCATCTTAACCGGGATTTCCATTTTGGGTCTCCCGGACCCCGACAGTATACACCAACGCCTCACTCCCGTGCCGGATTTGATCAGAATCCCCTTTCCGAGGGCGGGCCAGTGCCTGCGGATGGCTTCTTTCGACCATCGCACAAAAACGAAAACTGACAACATGCCTGTTTCCAG
>VFZY01000006.1 GCA_016870915.1 Acidobacteriota bacterium
TGAGCAGGTGTGGAACTACGTGAAGAACCACGGAATCGGGCGGATGTTGCTGCGCCAAGCGGACGACCTCAAGTGCGCCGTCCTGGCGCGCCTACGATCCCTGCAACGCCTGCCCTGGACTATCAAAATGTTCTTCCTGACCAAGGACACCGTGTACGCCGCAGGTTGAACTCAATGTCTACTAACCAACGGTCTGATTAATATCTTGGTATGGAAGTCCCTACCTATCAGACGGCGCTGGCCGGCGTGCCCGCCCTGATGTTCCTGGTCCGCCTTTTCGACCGCCGCTGGCGGCCCTGGCAGTAGCCGCCTACGGCTTTCCACTGTCGTAGACGGTGGAATAGGGCACGGGGAGAAACCCCAGTGCCCCGACTGCGGCGCCCACGGCCGTGAGAGGCCCGGTGTACTTGGCAGGTACCCCCTCACCCTGGCAACTGGGGCAGACCGCGACGCCAATGGCGTACCCTGCGCCGGCGCCGGCGGCCAACGAGATCAGGCCGTTTCTCGTTCTGCGCCCCGGATTGGCCACCCGAACGCGGCGGACATCGGCGCGCTCGAACGATTGCTCCCCGCTTTTCGTGGTCAGCACGACCGCCGTATCAGTGGCCCGCCGCAAGTCCCCCTGCGCGCTCTTGCCGGTTCGGGTTTCAACCCTGGCCGGCGTGCCGGGGGACAGCCGAAGCACGGAGTCCCACCCGGCGCCGCTGGCTGACGCAGCGGCTGCGAGGATGAGTGCGAACCTCAAGACCATGGCAGCGCTATCGTAACACGGCCTTTTCCTCTTCCCTCTTGCCGATTTCTTCATGCCGGTCCCAGATGGGCACGAACCGTGGCTGCCAGCGCGGCGGGCGTTGGAATGTGGAGGGTTTCGAACCCAGCGGCCCGGCCGCTTGCCAGCCCGGCTTCGGAATCCTCAACCACCAGGGGCCGCGTGACCCCCAGCCGGCGGGCTGCCAGCAGGTAGGGGTCGGGCGCGGGCTTCAGCCGCTCCACATCGCCGCCGAAGACACAGGTCTCGAAGCGATGCAGCAAACCGGCCTGTTCGAGGATAGGGGCCACCTCGGACTCACCGCTTGAAGTGACCACGGCCAGTTTGTGCCCCTTCAGTTCGCCGATGAGATCCAGCGTTGAGGGAAAGATGGGCGGCGCGGCCAGCATGCGCTGCCGGAAGATCGCTTTCTTGGCGGGGTACTGCGCGTAGAGCTCCTCGGCGTCGGCCGGCGGGTTGGCCAACGAGGCCAGCACTTCGATCATCCGCCGGTCTGAAACGCCGATGCAACGCTGGCAGTACCACTCGTAAGTCATCGTCAGGCCGAACGGGCGCAGAATTTCGATCCAGCATTCATAGTGAATGGGTTCGCTGTCCGCCAGCACGCCGTCAAAGTCGAAGAGGATCGCGTCGTAACGGCTCATGCGGTGGCGGCGCTCCGGGCGCGCAGGTCGCGTGCCTGGGCTTCATGGTGCAGGTGGTGTCCCACACTGGTGGTGAACTCCTGAATGCCGCCGGTGTTCCAATGCGTCAGAATCTCTTGAATCGTGATCTCGCCCAGACGGCGGTAAGACTCAAACTGGGGCTCGTCAAACCACTGGTCGGAGGTGGGCTCATGGGGGAACGAAGGGTGGTCCGCGGCATAGCTCGCCACATCCGGGGTTTCGGTTCCCCGCAAGACAGGCTTGATGTAGACCACGGTGCCGTCAACACCCTCGGGATCGACGGCCGAGTAGAGTACCCGGCCAATAGCGCAACGGGCGCGTCCACAGCGCAGATCTTCAATGGCACCTTCGGGAAACTCGATGGGGATGCCGTGGTCGATGCGAGTCTTGCGGAGGGCGTTGCCCAGGTCTTCGAACGTCGAATCGGGGTCGGCGCCGCTGTCGATGACAACAATGTGCCGGACGCGGCGCAGCACCATCTCATACAGCCCCAGATTGTCGAAGTGGCCGCCGTCGGAAAGGTAGACGTACTCGTTCTTCTCATTGGTGAGGCCCAGGGCTTCCGAGATCAGCGAAGTGACCGCCGACTTCGGGCCGCTATGAATCCACGAGTGGCCGCCCGGCAGGCCCGGGTTGCCCATCCAGCTTCCAAGCCGGACGTTGAACAGCGTCATCATCAGCGTGACGAGGGGCGAGGAGTGGTAACCCATGTTCGGGCTGGCCGCGGCGCCGGAAATGGCCATCGCCGTCCCCAGCGAGATGCCCTTGGGCCCGCGTGTGCCGCCGTAGAACGCGGAAGGCCGGTAACCCAGCTGGGCATTCCCGCAGTGGAAGCGCGAGATGGTGAATGAGGCGCACTTGCGCTGTTGCCAGGAGAGCTTTTCGCCTCGCACGAGATTGAGCGCGGTGTTGATGACGTGAAGCGGCTTCTGGGACTGGCGAATTTCGTGCATGTGGATGTTGTCGTCATGGTCGAAGCCGCTGAACGGATTCGGCTTGCGGCGGGTTCGCGAGGCGCCCAGGAAGGCGCGGATCAGCCGCACCCGGTAGAGTGCCTGCAACGAAAAGCGGTTCACATTGATGTAGCGGCCGAAAAACCAGGTGAGCAGAATCAACCCCAGGGCCACGGCGCACAGAAGTTCCGGGGGGACCGTTGCAGGATGGCCCGGTGATTGTGGAAGTCGTCCGTCAAACCGAACGGCAATGACGTGAGAAGAAGGTTGACCAGCGCGGAAGTGCTCACCAGCAGCGTGATGAGGAAGAAAGCCACCGCGATGCGTGTGGCCCAGGAGGCGAGGACGGTCAGGATCTGGCGCGCCGTCCCTGGCGAGGGTTCCCCCCGGCGGCGGTTCTGCTCGCGGCCCGTGCGTGAGCTGAGCCCGATCAGAGCCACAGCCAGGCCCGCGGTCCAGCCCAGGGCGGGCAGCAATCGCGCCGCACCGTCATCCTGAATGGCCTTGAACAGGAGAGCCGGGCCGTAGAACACCAGGCCGCCCACCACCACCCAACCGAGCGCGAAGACGATGGACCAGGAGCCGGCGCGCGCCAGCCACTCGCGGTCGTCATCTTCCAGGTCCGTGGATGCCAGCCCGGTGAAAATCCCGCCGCCCACGGCCATGGCTAGAATCAGGCCCGGAACCGCGAAGACCGTGTAGGCCACCACGTCATCGGTTGGAGAGGGAAAGGGCACGATCACCATCAGGTAAAGCAGCAGGCCCGCCGCCGCGCCCGAGGCGCCCACCTTAAGAATGGGAATGGCGCGCACCAGGCGGAGGAACTCCCGCTTGTCCTTCGGTAGCAGACCGACGAGCAGGTAGAACAGCCAGCCGGCGGTGAAGAACGCCATGCCCAGCACCACAAAGAGAAGCCAACTCAGACCGAGGTCGATAATCCAGGCCCGGTAGAGCGTGAAAAGGAAGCAACTGGCGGTCCAGGGAACGAAGCAGCGCCATAGAAAGGCCCGGGCGCCTCCCCCCTGGTTGGTTCCACTGGGCAGGTTGAGCCCGATGTGGCGGACGGCGATCATGCTCAGCAGGACTGCCGCGCCCAGCATCCCGAACGCCACCCAGTGCGGCGGCTGGTAAGAGCGCTGGAAGGAAAAGTTGAAAAGGCTGAGCACCAGACGCGGCGGAATCTGGATCAGCATGAGAATGGGAGCCAGCAGCAGCCAGTTGAGGAACAGGTTCCGGAGAACCGTCGCCGCCAGAGTCCAGGTATCGCCGGAAAGCACGCCCATGCGGGGCGAAAGGTAGTTGCTGAAGTCGCGCAGATGGCGGATGGGGTCGGCTTCCGTGCCGCTTTGGCCCAGTTCGCCCAGCGTGAGCGCGGCGCCGCGAACGCAGGGGTCCGTGGTGAAGGTGGAACGTGTGGCCTTGCCGCCCAGGTTATTCAATGCATCGATGGAGGCGTGGTGAATCCAGGCGGTGAGCCAGCCGCCGGCGAACCCGCCGCCGGATACGGTGGAGAGATAGTCGAAGTGGCCCAGGATGTTGAATCGCGCCATCGCCTGAAGAGCGCCCAGAGAGAACGTGGCGCTGCGAATCCCGCCGCCTGAAAGGCACAGGGCGCTGGTCCCCTTGGGGTCGGCGTGCGCGTGCGTGCGGATCTGGCGGAGCTTGGCGGCCTCGTCCAGCCCGTCGGTGAACGCCGTTGGGGGCTGGTCGCTCCGCACGGCGTTCGACTCTTCCCGCAGCACATCCGCCAGACTGGCCGGTGGGCGCCGCGCGGCGGTCTTGCTTGCGTGCAAAAGGGCAGGCTCCTTCCAGGGGTGCGGTAAGCCCGTACCTCTGAAACATTATGTATCTTTTGTGTTGCCGTGCGCAGGCGGCGGGGCGCGGGGTCAGGCCGCCCGCTGGTGAATGCCTTCCAGATCCGGGATGAGGCCGGCCCTGGCATTCCGCCACGATCACCAGGCATTCGGCCGGATTTCGCTCTTCGGCTTCACCTCCCGCAGCAGCATCACCCCGGTCGGGTTCTGAATGGAGACGAGAACCTCGGTCGCGGGGCGGAGCATCTCCCGGACCAAAGTGCTGCCCTGGACACGTCGATGCCCACGCCCCTGCCGGAGACGTCGGTGGCCTTTTCGGCCGTCGAGAAGCCGGGTTCGAAGATGAGTTGGAAGATCTCCTGTTCGGTGAGATGGCCGTTTCTCTGCACCAGACTGCGTTCGATGGCCCTGCGGAGAATCTTCTCGGGATCGAGGCCGTGGCCGCCGTCCGCACGGCGGCCGCCTCAATGCCGTGGCCGATCGAGTTGCGGACCATGTGCATGATGGGATCGCTGATCCCTTCCACCAGGTTCTTTTCGAGTTCGGTATCCTCGCCTTCAAGCAACTGCGACGGGTACTTCCTGCCGGGCGGGGTCGCGCTCCTTCAGCGCGGCCACAATGCGGCTGGTGGCCTGTTGGATGAGGTCGGCTCCGCCCAGAATCACGTGGATCACGTCGGGCGTGATCTGAAGTGCTGCGTTCCGGCCCAGGAGTTCCAAGAATCCGGCCAGGCACGGCGAAGAGATGCTCCCAGGACTCGTTGAGGAAGTCCTGCATCCGTCGCTTCGGTTCCCGTGCCCCCGCCCCATGAGCCAGTTTGGCCAACTGCTGCTGAAGTTCCGCGCTCACTTCCTTCTTGCCCTTGACGGATTGCAGCAGCGCGGCGGTCTGCTCGAACACGCCGGTCTGGTTCTCCTCTTTGGCCCGCAGATTCAACAGGCGGAGCGTCTTGCTGATCTGCTTGGCGGCCGCGGCAGCCTCCGGCGGAAGTTCGGGTCTTCCCGGCTAAGAGAACGTCTTGTGGGGTTGTCCGCTCCTCAAGCGTCGCGAGGCGAAGCTTGATAGGCTATCGAGACAGTTACCCAAACGCTCCTGGTTGTCAGGCGTTCTTGTGCGGATTGGATTTCGGCCATTTTACCGGGCCGTGTGGAGAACGATCCTTTCACAAGAATTTCACAACAGTTTCACAGGGTTCGGGTCAATTGATGGGTGAAAGGGAGTAGACTATGAACACAGAGCTGTCTCGATTTGCTATGAATAAATCCATTTGGATGTTCGGCGCTACGTGTGCGCTGACGCTGGTGGCCTTACCTGCCCTGGGGTACAGAGAAGGCCCACCGGCAGGTGTGACGGGCGCGCCCGGGAACAGGACTTGCGCCCAGGCCGGATGCCACCCTGGCACGGCTGCGGCTGGCACGAACGTCATCAACCTTTCTGCTGCCGGGGGCGCCACCACCTACGCGCCGGGCAGCGGCAAGATTCGGATGATGCTCCGGATTGTGGACTCCCAGGGGGTTCGTTTCGGATTTCAGGCGACAGCGCGGCAGGGAACCGGAGACACGACGCAGTCTGGACGTCTCGATGCTGCCGATACGCGGACTTCCGTGTTGTGCGGAAACGATTCGGACCGGCCGAGTGCCGGTTGTCCCGCTAGCGCTGCGCACGAATACATCGGGCACACGAACGCTAATTCCACGAATTCGTTCAGTTTTGATTGGACTCCGCCGGCAACCGACGTCGGACCGGTTTCGTTTTACATCGCGGCCAATGCGTCGCGTGGGAGCCAGAACAACTCCCAGATCTACGCGCTCAAGATAACGTTTACCCCTGCGGCGGGCGGTGGTGGTGGCCCCCGGCCCACGATTCCGACTGGTGGCGTGATCACCGCGAATCAGTTCGGTGGCTTCCAGTCGCTCTCCCCGGGAGCATTGATTGAGATCTACGGGTCGAATCTGGCGCCGCGCACCGCCAACTGGGACTCTGCTTTCCAGGGCGGGCGTGCGCCTACCTCGCTGGAAGGCGTCAGCGTGACCATCAACAACCAGCCTGCCTTCATCGCGCTGGTAGCGCCGGGCCAGATCAACGCCTTGGTACCAGCCGGGGTGGGCGTCGGGCCCACGACCCTGCGGGTGACCACGGCCGCCGGTTCGAGTGACAACTTCAGCGTGACGGCGGCCGCCCGCACGCCGGGGCTGCATACCCACCCGGCCTTCCGTTCCGGCAACACGCAGTATGTTGTGGCCTACCATACGGACCGGGCGTTCGTCGGCCGGACTGGACTGGTTGCGGGTGCCGCCACGCGTCCCGCAAAGCCAGGCGACAGCATCGAGATCTACGGATTGGGCTGGGGCGCCACGGACCCGGATGTGGTGCCGGGGAACCTTACGCCAGGCAGTCCGCTTCATAGAGCGCCAAACGTAACGGCGCGTTTCGGTGAAACCCCGGCTACGGTGCAGTTTGCCGGCCGGAGCCCGGGATTGGCCGGTGTCTATCAACTCAACCTGGCGGTTCCCAGCGTCGCCGATGGCGATCATCAACTGGTGGTCGAGATTGATGGCGTCCGGGTGCAGCAGCAACTCTCAATTACAGTACAAAGGTGACATCAGTGAAGAGACTATCAAGGTACCTCCTTGCCCTGAGCCTGGCCGCATTACCGGCCGGGCTGTTCGGATTCAGCACGGGTTCTCCCGCGCGCCGTACGGGTGCGCAGGTGGACGGTGGCGGCGATTGTGCCGGCTGCCATCGCACCTTTGCCCCGGCGAACTCAAACAGCGCCGGACGCTTGCAGGTGATCGCGGCGGACTACCTGCCGGGCGTACGGCAGCGGATCCGCGTGACCGTTTCTCACCCTGACTCCCGCCGCTGGGGCTTCCAACTGGCAGCGCGCCAGGCGGCCAACCCCATCATGCAATCGGGTGTCTTCGTCCCGTCCATGGAAGTGCAGGTGTTCTGCGACGATCCGGGGAACGTCCGGAATCCTGCGCCCTGTTTCGGCGAGCGCGAGTACGCAACTCACCGTCAGCCAGCCACTACCCAGGGCGGCGCCAGCGGCAGCCGGACGTTTGACGTCGATTGGGTGCCGCCGATCGACGCCAGCGGCGATGTCGTGCTTTACGCCGCCGGAAACGCGGCCGATGGCACCGGAACCAACGCCAATGACCATATCTACACCACTTCGGTGACCATTCGCCGCGCGGCCGGCGGCGCCGCGCCGGCCATCAGCGACGCCGGCGTCCGGTCGATCTTCAGCGGTGCCCAGGGCGTTACGCCGGGCGGCTGGGTGGAGATTTACGGAACGAACCTGGCCCGCTCCACGCGGACCTGGGACGCGGGCGATTTCAGCAACGGGCGCACCCAGCTTGACCTGGATGGCGTGCGGGTGTTCATCGGCGGCAAGCAGGCCGCCGTCGGCTATGTGAGCCCGACGCAGGTGAACGCCCAGGTGGCAATCGATGCCATGGAAGGCCCTGTGCCCATGGAATTGATTGGGCCGGGTGGCCGTTCGAACCCCATCGCGGTCAACATGGCCCGGCTGCGCCCCGCGGTCTTTGCCGGGGAGCAGTTCCGGCGCGGCGGCGTCCAGTACCTGTCGGCCCTCATCGCCGGCGGGGGTCCCCCGGTCTGGGTGGGCCCGGAAGGACTGGTCCCCGGACTCACGACGCGTCCGGTACTGGCGGGCGAGGTGATCACCTTCTTCGGAACCGGCTTTGGTCCCACGACGCCTCCGGTGGCAGCCGGCACCATGGCCCCCGGCCAGAATCCGGCGATGGTGGCCGGCCGGGTTCAGGTTCGTTTCGGCGAGACTCCCGCGACGGTCCAGTTTGCCGGTTTGTCGCCTGGTTTCGCGGGTTTGTTCCAGTTTAATGTGACCGTTCCCACGGTGGGTCCGGGCGATGTCCGGATCAGTATTGAGGTGGACGGCGTTGCGGTGGCCCAGAATGTGTCCCTGATGGTGGGCCGCTAGACCGTTTTTGCTCACGATTTGGCCGCGAATCCCGGATTTTCTCCGGGTTTCGCGGCTCTTTTTTTTTGAGAAAAGAGGCTGTTTGAAGCCACTTTCTTGATGTGATTCCACGCGCCTTCTGGCTGGTTCTGCCCTTCACGGCCTGGGCTCAAACCGCGCCGCGGTACTCGGCTGAGGGGCTGGTGCACGCAGCGTCGAGCCTGGGGGGGCCGCTGGCGCCGAATACTTTGGCCACGCTCTATGGAACAGGCCTGGCGCAGGCGGCCCGGGGTCTCCTGCCCGGGGATCTTGCCGGTCCGGTGATGCCTTCGGTGCTGCCGGGCACCGGCGTCCGGGTGTCCGTCGGGGGCCGGCAGGCGCACCTGCTGTTCGTCTCGCCAGGCCAGATCAACTTCCTGATTCCAAGCGACTTGACCCCTGGCGTTCGGAACCTGCAGGTGGGCTGGAACGGTTTGACGGGCCCGCCGATCCCATTGACCGTTGAGGAGGCTGCGCCGGAGGTCTTCCATTGGGACGGCTACGTGGTGGGGCAGCGGTTCGACGGTTCCGTGGCCAGCCGGACCGAACCCGCGCGGCCGGGGGAGGCGTTGACGGTCTGGGCCACCGGCCTGGGAAGGACCGTGCCGCCGGCCATCTACGGACAGGTCGCGCAAGGGGCTGCCGCGCTGGAGCGTTCCGGGTTCGTGGTGCTGCTGGACGGCGTGGCCGCCCCGGTTTCCTACGCCGGGCTCGCACCGGGGTTTGCGGGGCTTTATCAGATCAATCTGCGGGTTCCGGAGTCGGCGGGGGATTGGCCGGTGATGCGGTTGGGCTTTCCGGATGGGATGAGCCGGGCCGCGGTACGGCTACCGGTAAGACGCTGAGCGTGGTGCTATCCTCGGCTTAAGGCCGATGTCTGACACTACCTCAGGGATCGAACGGAAGCTTCAGGAGTTGCCGCACACTGCATTGGTGGCCGAACGTGTTGACCTAATGGTCCAACTGGCGTGGCGGTCCCGTGAGAACGAAGAGTGGGACCGGGTGAAGGAACTGGCCACCACGGCGCTCGAACTATCGCGAGCCGCGGGCTACCAGGCCGGGATCTCAGGCGCTCTGCGAAATCTGGCCTTCAGGGAATACATCCAGGGCGACTTGGCCGCGGCCACGGCTGGGGCTCAGGAGGCCGTGGATGCCGCCCAGAGGGCCGGCCGGGCGCGTGATGAAGCGGAGTCGCGCGGTGTTCTGGCGATGGTCCATTGGACGCTGGGCAACATGGACATTGCGTTCGACGAAGGAACCCAGGCCCTGCGTTACTTCGAAGAGGTGGACCGGGACCCTGAGCCGCTGGGCTGGATGTATTCGATTGGCGGCATGATGCGGTTCAGCGTGGGGGATGTCGAAGGGGCGTTGGGCCAGCAGCATAAGGCTCTGGAACAGTTCAAGTCCGCGGGTCAGCGGTTGGGTGAGGCCCGGTGCTACACCGGCATGGGCACCTGCTACCAGGCGATGGGCCGAATGGAGGAGGCGGAAGGCTATTTCCAGCGGAGCCTGGAGCTGTATCGCGAACTGGGCAACGCCATGGGGATCTCGCGCGCCCTCTGCGATCTGGGGGCTCTGTGTCACGAATCGGGCCGGGACCAGGAGGCGTTGGCGCTTGAACTGGAGAGCCTCGATATCCGGGAGCGGCGTGGCAGCCGGCAGGCGATGACGACGAACCTGATTCACCTGGGCCGGCTTTACCTGAAGCAGCGTGCGTTCGGCGAGGCGCGGCGGGTGCTCGAACGCTCCCTGGCGATTGCCAACGAACTTGGCACCAAGCCGAAGGTATTCCAGGCGCATCAGGTACTGGCCGAGGTCTGCGAGGGGGAGGGCCTCTTCGAGCAGGCACTGACACACCTGAAGGCCCATCAGCAGGTGCGCGAGCAGGTATTCAGCGACGAGACGGCGCTGAAGGTTCGCAACGTTGAACTGCGTATGGCGATAGCGGCATCGCGGCGGCAGGCTGAGCTGGAACACAGTAAGAACGAGGAACTGGAAGAGAAGAACCGCGAACTGGCACGGCTGCTGGACGAACTGCAATCGACGCAGGCGCAACTGGTGCAGTCCGGCAAGATGGCGGCGCTGGGCAATCTGGTGGCGGCCCTGGCGCACGAGATGAACTCGCCGCTGGGCGCGATTCAGAGTTCCAACGATGTGGCCCGGCGGGTGATTGCGCGGATGGGAAGCGGGGCACCCGACGGGTTGGCCAAGTCCCTCGATCTGCTTGCGCGGAACGAGGAGGTGATCGGGGTGGCCAGCGAGCGCATCGCCCAACTGATGAGGAGTCTGAAGGGCTTTGCGCGCATCGACCAGGCGCCGTTCGAACAGGTGGATCTGCGGCAGGCCATTGACCACACCCTGGTTCTGATGGAACCCCGATTCAGGAACCGGATCACCGTGCGGCGCAGCCTGGAAGAGATTCCTCCGGTGTTCTGCTACGCGGCGGAGATCAATCAGGTGCTGATGCACGTGATTGAGAATGCATGCGATGCGATTGACGGGACCGGGTGCATCGACGTGTCAACGGCCGTGGCGGACGGTGAAATCCGGATCGTGGTGTCGGACACGGGGCGGGGCATTGCCGAAGACCGGCTGCCGGCGCTGTTTCTGCCCTCCATCCGGCGCGATGGGGCTCGGGTGCGGGCCGCCGTGAGCCTGTTCACCTGCCAACAGATTGTCCAGAAGCACCGCGGTGAGATTCGCGTGGAGAGCCGGGCTGGACGGGGATCGAGATTCACCATCGCACTGCCCGCCGAACTGGCCACGCGCGCCGTGGCTTGACCTTGGCTTGTTCAACCCCGGCGGGGGACCAGCCCGTCACGGGATAATCGTGGGGTGGGTTATCAGCTTGCCGTCAGTTACCGCCCCAAGGGCGACCAGGAGACGGCCATCGAACAGCTTCTTGAGGGGTTGGCCGCGGGCGAGGCGCATCAGGTGTTGTTGGGCGTCACCGGATCCGGCAAGACGTTCACGATGGCGAAGGTCATCGAACGCACCGGCCGGCCGGCCCTGATTCTGGCGCACAACAAGACGCTGGCGGCGCAGCTTTATCACGAGTTCAAGGGATTTTTCCCCTCGAACGCCGTGGAGTACTTCGTCAGCTACTACGACTACTATCAGCCGGAGGCCTACATCCCTTCGAGCGATGTCTACATCGAGAAGGAAGCGACGATCAACGACGAACTGGACAAGCTGAGGCTTTCGGCCACGCGTTCGTTGTTCGAGCGGCGGGATTGCGTCATCATCGCCAGCGTGAGCTGCATCTACGGCCTGGGTTCTCCGGAAGCCTACTACGGGATGTTGCTCATGCTGGAGAAGGGTAAGCGCTTTTCGAGAGACCAGATTCTGGCCAAGCTGGTTGAAATCCTCTACGTGAGAAGCGAAAACGATCTGCGCCGCGGCACATTCCGTGTGCGCGGCGACGTGATTGAGATCTATCCCACCTATGATGACCAGGCCTTCCGCGTGGAGCTTTGGGGCGATGAGATCGAGCAGCTTGCGCAAATCGACCCATTGACCGGCCAGGTGAAACAGACCTACGTGCGTCTGCCCATTTATCCGAAGACGCACTACGTGATGTCGCCCGAGTCGCGCGACCGTGCGCTGTCCAGCATCGCGGCCGAACTCGACTGGTGGCACCCGGAGATGGTGAAGAACGGCAAGCTGGTTGAGGCGCAGAGGCTGATGCAGCGCACGAGGTTCGATCTGGAGATGATGCGGGAAGTGGGCTATTGCCACGGCATTGAAAACTACTCACGGCACCTTTCGGGCCGCCTGCCAGGCGAGGCGCCGCCCACGCTGCTGGATTATCTGCCACACGACTCGCTGATCTTCATTGATGAGAGCCATGTAACGGTGCCGCAGCTTCAGGGCATGTACCATGGCGACCGGTCCCGGAAGGAGACTCTGGTGAACTTCGGGTTCCGCCTGCCGAGCGCGCTCGACAACCGCCCGCTGACGTTCGAGGAGTTCAACAACCGCGTGAACCAGTTGGTGTTCGTTTCCGCCACGCCGGGCCCGTATGAGTTGACAAAGACGTCGGGCGCGGTGGTGGAGCAGGTGATCCGGCCGACGGGCCTGGTGGACCCTCCGGTTGAGATCCGGCCCATTCGCGGGCAGGTGGACGACCTGTTGAAGGAGATCCGTGCACGTGCCGAACGGGCTGAACGTGTGCTGGTGACGACGTTGACCAAGCGGATGGCGGAAGATCTTTCGGAGTACTACACGGAAGTGGGGGTGCGCTGCCGCTACATGCATTCGGAGGTGTCGACGCTGGACCGTGTGAAGACCCTGCGCGACCTTAGGCGCGGCGAGTTCGAGGCACTGATCGGCGTGAACCTCCTTCGCGAGGGGTTGGATCTGCCGGAAGTGTCGCTGGTGGCCATTCTGGATGCGGACAAGGAAGGTTTCCTTCGTTCCTCCGGCGCGCTGATCCAGACCATCGGACGGGCGGCCAGGAACGTAAACGGGCGGGCGATCCTCTATGCGGATGTCCTGACCGACAGCATGCGCCGGGCGATCGATGAGACCGATCGAAGGCGCCGGATTCAGACCGATTACAACGAGCGCAATGGGATCACGCCAGAATCGATCATCAAACCGATCGACATGAGCCTGGTGAAGATCGCCGAGGCCGACTATGTGACTGTCGAAGCGGATGACCCGGGAGATTGCCTGGAGGAACTGACGCCCGATGAGCGCGACCGCTACATTCTGGAGTTGGAGCAGAAGATGCGCGACGCGGCCAAGCAGTTCGATTTCGAACGCGCGGCCCAACTGCGCGACAAAGTGAAAGCCCTGCGTACCAGGAGCCTGGAGTGAAACGCCGGCTGACGTACGGAATGGTGGCCGCCGGCAACCTGAGCCTGAACTGGGTGGCACGCCTGCCTGGGCTGCCCGAATGTCTGGGCCCGGTGAAAGGAACCTCATCGTTCCGCGTGGCCAGCCGTCTGGTGAACTCGCTGGGGGCCGGCTTCGCTGTGAAGGACTACGATCCTCTGGGCGATGTGGACGTGGTGCTGATGGTGATGCCCGATGCGGCCGTGATGGAGGCCTGCCGCGCGATGGCGGCGACACGGGTGGACTGGACCGGCAGAACCATCCTGCTGTGCAGCGTGGCCCTGGATGCGTCCTTCATTGAGCCCCTTCGGCGCCGCGGCGCCTTGACCGCCTCGGTGTTTCCGGCCGAAGGCGTGGAGGAAAACGCGCTGCTGTTTCACGGCTGCCGTGAAGCGGCCAAGGCGCTCAAGCCGTTGATCGCCGGGGCGCAGGTGCGTGTCGTGGAACTGGCTGACAAGGGGCAGTATGTCGACGGCCACCGGATCGCCACCAGCGTGGTGACGGGGGTGATCGCCACGGCGCATGAGTGCCTTCTCGCTTCGGGTCTGGAGCCGGCGCTGGCGCTCGCTGGTGTGGACCAGCTGGTTCGCCGCACTCTGCAGGGTTACATCAAGGCGGGCCGGCGTGGGCGGCTGCTCGATTCCGACGGCATCGCTCACTTGGGCAGGGTGCTGTTCAAGGAGATCAGCGAGGACGGAAAGGCCCGGGCGGCCGCTTCCGAGTGACAGTATCGAGCCGCGATGCCGGTCATTCGCGCGACGGCGAAGCTGATGCCGCGCAGATTTCGTTCGGGCGGCACGCCTGGAATTTCCCGCGCGTAGCCCGAGGTGAGAAAGACCGGGGCGCCCCCGCGCATTTCATGCCGGAATGTTGTGGTGGGGCACGCCCAATCGACATCGACGGCGATGACGCCAGGAAGTCCAGCCGGCAAGGGCGGTCCGGCGGGTGTCATGGCCGGGGCAAAAACAGGGCCCGATGCCGCGGCCAGCAACGCTTCAAAACGCGGCCGGTGTTCCGGGTTGCTGGTGCCGAGGCTCAAGTTAATGAACCGGGCGCCTCGGGCAAAACACCAGTGGAGTGCCCGTTCCAGGGTGTCGATGCTGGTGACCAGTTGCCGGTCGAAGACCTTGGCGATGAGCAGGCGGGAACCGGGTGACCATTCCTCGATCAGCCCGGCGACAGCGGTGCCATGGCCAATTCCATCCAGCCAGGTGCCGCCGGTGAACGTTTCCGCGGCTTCGATCTCGCCCACGTGGGGATGGCCCGGGTGGATGCCGCTATCGACGATGGCGATGAGAGGAGGCGTGCTCATGGCGCGGCCCCCAGCACGGCGCGCTGGGTGGCCAGGCCGAGCAGCGCCGGGCGGTGCGTCACGAGGATTGCCGTGCGCCCCTGAAGTGCCTGGGCCAGTTGATCGCGAAGGGCGAGTTCCGTTTGCTCATCGAGCGCGGACGTGGGTTCATCCAGGATTACGATGGGGGCGTCGCGCAGCAGGGCGCGGGCAATCGCGATGCGCTGGCGCTCTCCGGCGGAGAGGGCGAGGCCACGATCGCCCGCGATCGTATCGTAACCCTGCGGCAGGGCCGCGATGAAGTCGTGGATCGCCGCCGCGCGAGCGGCCGCCTCGATCCGGCTCTGCGAGGCCGCGGGGTCCGCGTAGGCGATGTTCTCTCGCAGCGAGGCGTGAAAGATGAGCGGCGTTTGTTCCACGGTGGCAATCGCGGTGCGAAGGTAGGTGAAGGGCAGGCCTCGCAGATCGTGCCCATCCAGCAGGATGCGGCCCGCTTGCGGATCCTCGAAACGAAGCAGGAGATCGGCGAGCGTGCTCTTGCCCGCCCCCGTGGGCCCGGTGACGGCGCAGATGGCGCCGGCCGGGATGTGCAGGCTGAAGTGCGAGAGCACCTGATCGCGGCCCTGTTCGAAGCTTACATCCTCAAAGCGGATCTCGCCTTGCGGCGGCGGCAGGGCGGCACTCTGCGCGGGCTCGGCGACGGCGGGGTGGGTATCGAAAAGATCGGTCACACGCCGCAGGGAAACCGCGCCTGTCACCAGGCTGGTGTGCAGCCCCATCAGGCTCTGCACGGGCGCGAGCAGGCGCAGATGATAGGCCATGAACGCCACCAGCGCGCCAATGGTCAGCTTGCCCTCGATCACACGCGCCCCACCCACGGTGAAGACCACCGCCGTGGCGATGGTCAGGATGGCGCCAGGGAAGAGGCCGGCTTTAAGATTGGCCCGCTGCATCAGCAGCAAAGCATCCAGAAACAGCTGGTTGTGCCGGGTGAAACGGGCGCCTTCGGCGCGCTCACGATTCGACGCGGCCACCAGGCGGTGAAGCGAAAGAGTCTCGATGAGGAATGTTCCGATGCCGGCGCTGCGTTCACGAACGGCGGCGGTGTGTTGCGCCAACTCGGCCTGGCAGCGGCGGAGTGCCCAGACGCTGGCGGGGATGAGCGCGACACTGGCCAGCGAAAGCACCGGGTCAAGCAGCAGCATCACGATCAGGCTGCCGGCCAGGAACAGGACATTGGATATCGCCGCCAGAATGGTGTCGGCCGCGATTCGTTGCACCTCACCGACATCGTTGTTGAGGCGTGAAACCAACTCACCCAGGCGCCAGCCCGCGAATTGGCGTGGGGACCATCGCAGTAGATGCGCGTAGAGCGCGGAACGCATGTCAAAGAGGATGGCCGCCGAAGTCTTTGTATAACGCAGGCTGGCCGCGGCCCCCAGGAGCGACGCGGCCAAGGCGGCGCACACCATCCAGGCCGCGATACGGCCCAACGCACCCAGATCGTGCACCGTCAGGGCATCGTCAATCAGCAGCTTTGAAAAGTAGGGCTGCAGCAGACCGACCGACGTACCCAGGAGAGAAAGACACCCCACCAGGGCCAGTTGCGGAAGGTAGGGCCGCAGGAACGGCATCACCCGTCTGTATGGAGCCAGGGGGGTCACGGAGCCGTCTGGTAGTAGCACATGTAGCCGGCGTCGCAGTGTTCCGGCTCCTGCCTTAGGGCGCGGGCATTGCCAATGATCACCGGGCGTGCCGTGCGGGCGTGCACCTGGTCGGCAATGTGGCGCACCATGCGCACGCTGGCCAACTTACGGAAGGGGCTGGATTCCCGGCCCACCACCTTGAGCGAAGCCACGCCGAAGCGCGCCAGATCATGCAGGGCGCACAGGGCACAGGGTCCGTACGGCAGGCCCTTGGCAGTGGCCGAACAGCCGTTCCCAGTCAGGTACCAGACCCAGGCGCGGTAGTCTTCCAGATTGGCACGGAGCCAGCGCTCCCGGCGGCTGGAAAAGTACTTGCCGCTCCAGGCGAAATCGGCCTTCATGCCGGAAAGGCTGGTGCAGAACGCTCCCACCGAATGGTGATGCGTGGTGGAGCAGAAGCCCTCTTCAAAGGCGCAGCCGTCGTTCAACGCGAACACCTCGATTTCGACCAGATCCTTTGTCTGGCCCGTGATGTGTTCGATTTCGGCCAGCGTCACACTGCGCGGCAGGATGACGCGCGAGGCGCCCAGGCCGGCCAGAAACCGGATGGCCTCCGTGTTCAATGTGGCGGCCACGGAACTGACGTGCAGCCTGGCGTTGAGGCGCAGCGATGCTGCCTGCGCCAGCAGGTTGACGTCCGCAATGATCAGCGCATCCACGCCGCACTCTTCGGAAAGGCGTTGGGCGAACCGCAACACCTGCGGCGCCTGGGTGGGTCCGTACGAGGGGGCATTGAGTGTGGCGAACAGGGGCAGGCCGCGGAGACGGGCGGCATCTGCCAGTTCCCGCATGTCAGCCCAGCTTTCAACGGAACTGCCCTTGGGGCTGCGGCGGTGCAGCCAGAGGGGGCCGGGGTTTTCATCCACCCACTCCCGCGGCGCCAGGCCGCAATACAGCTCCTGGGCGCCGGCTGTATGCAGCATCTCCAGTTCGTCGAGCGAGCGGATGGGCGCCAGGACCTTCATGCGGCGGCTCCCAGAACGTGCATGGGCAGTTCGGGCTGGATCACCAGCCGGTCCACCGCCCCCGCGCCGGCCAACGCGAGAATGGATGCGATGGCGGCCTCGGTCTGCCGGTAGAAGTACGTGTTGCCCTTCAGCAGGAACTGCTGATCCTGGTTCTGGAACGGGCTATTGGCGTAGGTGAAGACCACCTGGTGCGTCTGGCATTCATGACGGCACGGAGCGCCCGGCTGGAATTTCCGCTCCTTGCGGTAGTGCAGACCCGCGGCCTGGCAAACACGGCTGGTGCTGACGAAGCCATAGGGCAGGTAGACACTCACCGGTGCGGGCGGAAGCGCGGCATCAAAACCCTGCGGAAGAGCATCCAGTTCGACGCGCCGGACGCCCAGCCCTCGCAGCATTTCCCGGTAGGAATGATTCTCCACGGTTGATTGCCGCAGCGCCGGCAGGGGATCGCTGAAAAGCTCCATCACGCGGGGATCGCGCAGGGCCTTGTGGAGAAGGCGGCCCTGCACGGGAACCAGGGCGGGGAAGTCGCGCCTCAGAACATTGAGAACGCCCCAGTCCGAAAACGCCACCTCGGCACCTGGCGGCAAGATCGCAAACAAGGAAGCCAGCCGCGCCACCCCTCGGTCCGAGACGTAGGGCGTGAGCAGGGTCAGGGGCAGGCGATCATCCAACGCGCGGCGCAGCGCATCGGGCGACGGAATGAGGTGTTCGCAGAACTCATTGCCCACATAGCGGCGCGAAAAGAGAATTTCGGGGGGAAGACCCGCGATTCCGCGCGCGGCGTTCGCGTTGCCGTGGATGGACCATTCCATGACGGCGGTCAGCGCGGCAGCGCCACCATGTTGGTGGTGATGTCGGCGCCCACATCAATGGTGCGGCGCGGCTGGAACGTAGCCGCGTCGAAAACCTCAATCTCAAAGCCGGCGCCGAAAACGTAGAGATCGCGGCCCGAAGGCGAGATGGTGAAGTTGAACCGGGTGCGCCCGGCGAACTCGGCTTTCCGCTTGAGTTCGCGGCTGGTGAGGTCGAACTCCCAGAATTCGCTGCGCCGGTTGGCGCCATCGCCATTGAAGGCCACCGTGTAGCCCTTCATCCGGTCCGGCGTCATATGCAGGCCCATCATGCCCGTGGTGGCCGGCGCCACGGGCTTAAAGTCGAAGCTGCGCTTGTTCAGATCGAAACGGGCGATGCCGAACACACGGCGGTGCACGTGGGGATCGGTTGTATTGAAGATACCGAGCAGCGTGTTCGGGTCCTCATGCGGATCGTCACCAAAGCCCACAAAAACGCGCTCCATCCCCGGAAAGACGGGCTTCGACAGATCGATTGTGTCGACAAGCTTGAACGTTGTGGCGTCCAGAACAAAGATGTTCTCGCGGAAGTAGTAGATGTGCTTGCCATCGGGCGCCACACGGAGGGCGCCGAACCGGGCGCCGGCATTCGGTTCCAGTTCCTTGGGCAGGTCATGCTCGCGGACAATTTTCCTGGCGGCCAGATCGATCACGGCCACGCGGTTCTTGTCTACTTCAAACCGGTCGATCTTCTTCGTGACGGAATACAGATTGGCATAAAGGAGCGTGGCATCGGCGTTCAACGCCATGCCTCCCAGGCGGTACTTGCGCGTCTCGGTATTCAGCACGAAGTGGCTTGTCACCTGGCGCGACGCCAGATCGATTACCTCGATGCCGCTGTCCTTGGTGGTGGTGGCCACCATCAGCTTCCGGTCATTGGAAAGCATCAACGAACGCGGCACGCCTGTCTTCAGATCGATCTTGCCCACCGCCTTTTGCTGCGCTTCATCGAAGATGTGCACGGTGGCGGGCCAGGAGCCCAGATAGAGGGTGCCGCCGGGCTTCTGAGCCCAGGCCGCGTGGGCCCAAGCCGCGGCGCCCACTGCCAGCAGCAGGAGCGTTCTCATGGAAACACCAGATCGATGTTGCGCCAGTCCTTGGTGGCCGTGGCGCACTTGGCCGTCCAGTCCGGGTAGTTGTTGAGATGGTCGGGCACCTGCGCGGGCCAGAAGCAGGTGACATAGCAGTCGTATAGGTCGCGCTCGACGGGCTGGCAGAGCCCGGCTGTGCCGCCGGCCGCATCCACTTCCCAGCCGGGCATGAACACCAGGGAGCAGCCCATCGGAATGTGCGGGCGCGGCTGCGGGCCGCCCTGCTGCAAACCGACGATGTCTCCTTGCGTGGCAGCGATGTGATCGTCAATTTGACGGGCTTTCCGGTTCACAGGGCGTAGGCGCCTCATGCCGCTTTTCTCCTTTAGAAGTGGTTCAGGAATGCCGGGTTTCGAGCAGCGATCTCGCCGTAAATCCGCAGGCACAGCGCGGTCCAATCACGGATCCAGTCGCAGTAGTGCAGGTTGGGATGGCCGGTATCGCCGTACCGGACGAACGCCTCATGGTGGCATCCGCCGGCGCAGAGCGGGCGTGCGAAACAGGTGTGGCAGTCGTACTTGCGGTTGATGTGTCCGCGGTGCAGGAAGTCGGCCTGCCGCGCGGTGTCGATACCCGTGGAAACATGGCCCAGCGCGTGGGCGTCCGAATCGACAAAGCGGTGGCACGGGGCGATGTCACCCGAGGGGCCAATGCCCACCAGGCCAAGTCCGGCGCCGCAGGGATGGGACTTGTTCACGCCCTGGTGGATTTCAGTTAGCGTGTCGCTGACGTTTGAGAACCCGTGCGTTTCATTGCGCAGGGCATGATCCCGGTACTCCTCCGCCAGAAACCTGAACTGTTCGAGCACACGATCGAGCCCCTGCGGCCCTATCGAATAGAGGCGATTCGACGACGTGGTTACCGGGGCGAAACCCACTTCCGTGAAGCCCAGATCGTGCTTCAGGTGTTTGAAAATGCCCAGCACGTCGGTGACCTCGGCCGTGAGGGTGACCCGGGCCGCGATGGGCCGCGTAGTGTGCCGCGCAAGCAGGGCCCGCACCTTGGGTGCGATCACTCCATAGGAGCCGCGTCCGTTGGCAAACACACGCAGCTTATCATTCAACTCCGGCGGTCCATCCAATGACACCGTGACGCCGATATTCTCATTCGCCAGGAACTCGATGATTTCCGGCGTCAGCAGGGTGCCGTTCGTGGTGAGGCTGAAATCGACATACTGACCGCCTTCGGCCGCGCGAACCTTGGCATACTCCACCACGCGCTCCAGCAGGCGGAAATTCATCAGCGTTTCACCGCCAAAGAACGTGATGGAGACCGCGCGCCGGCCAGCAGCCTGAACGAAAAGATAGTCCACCGACGCCTGGGCCGTCTCCCAATCCATGAACTTGGGCTTGCCTTCCGGCGTCGCCACGCGGTCTTCCCCAAACTCGTAGCAATACTGGCAGGACAGATTGCATTGATTGGTAAGGTTCAGCACCAGGGTCTGCAACGGAAACGGCGTGACGGGCTGCTCTTCCATCGCCGGCGCCGCATCCTCACCGCCAATCAGACGCGCGCCGCGCATCTCCTCAACGGTCTCCTCGGCTTCCCCGGCGGAGATGCCCCGCGCAATGAGTCCTTCGAGAAGCTCCTGCTGATCGAGCGCGCCCTCCCGCAGCAAATCGAGAGCCAGCTGTGCGCTTCGCGGCAACTGGAACACCGCGCCGCTCGGTAAGTACGCAAACGGCTCCCCCGCCGCTTCGAACGTGTGCGCTTCGAGCGGTGCCAGCGGTGTCACTGCGCCACCTCGGGCTGATCCCAACGCATGTAGAGCGGAATTGTCACCACAAGATAACTCTTCGCCTGAACCGGCCGTCCATCCTTGGCCACGGCGGCGTCCTGGCCCTTATACGTGCCCACCACCCAGACGTCGCCATAGTTGTTCCGGCTGAACTTGCGCTTGGGATTGGGGCCCTCACTGGCCGGCGTGAACAGCCCTGTGGGGCCAAGCGTGCCGACGAACTCCTTGTCGTCATCGCCATAAACGGCCAGGAACTCCTCCATGGACCACTCCACCGGCACCACACCCAGATCGATGTCGTCCGCTGTGCCAGGCTTGTCATCGGCGCCGCGATTGAAGCCAATGGCCTCGAACTGAACCAGCCCTTTGGGATGGGTGTTGCCGCCCAGCCGCGCCAGACCCGTGGCCGGAGTCACCTTCAACGCATCCACGGTGTCATAGACCGCCACCGCGCCGGCAAGCGCCGCCCGGCGGATCATCAAGTCGCGCCGGCCATTCACTGCGTTGGCCGCCACATCCACACGCACCCGGATCGCCGACGCAGTCTGCTCCTCGATCGAAGCCACCGTGATCCCATTGCCGAAATCGATGTCGCGCGGTGTGAGGCCAGCGGGGAACGCATCGCCATGAATCCGGATCTCCTGCCCCTGCGTGCCGCGGCGAAGACCCGTGCGGCTTGTGCCCAGGATCAGCGCTTCACCCGCGCGCGTCAGCTTCACGTCGTAACCGAACTCGTCGTAGCCGCCCCAGAACCAGCGGCCCTCCATGGTCAACTGATCGCGCGAGACCATCATCACCTCGCGCAGCTGCCGCGGGTCCGCCGCGCCGTCGCTGCGCCCGCGCCAGGCGTATCCGGTGTAGACAAGGCCTCGGCCCTTCCGCGATTCCACGCGGCCATCGCCATGGTGCATCGTGATGGACGAGGTGAATTCGCCTTCGCCCGCCGGCTCCAGCAGCAGTTCGCCAAACACGCGGCTGTGACCGGGCCGCCGTGCCGAAATCAACCATCGCCCGGCCAGACGGGGCGTACGCATGCTCGCCTGCCAGTTGGCCCACTCCGGTGTGCGCAGGGGGTACGCCTTGGCCAGATGCTCAAGCGCCTTCTCCACGGGGTGGCGCGAATCCGCGCCGGGTGCGGGCGGCGGCGCTCCAAAGTTCGGCCGGTTGCGGAACGCGGTGAACTCAACCACGGGAAAGTATCCGGTGTGCATCGCGCCAAGAAGATCCCACTCTTCCTTTGACCGGCGCCAGTTCATGGGCTGGCCCCAGGCATGGCATGAGATGCAGGCATCGCGAGCCACGTCCGGAACCTCCTCATCCACGTGCCGCTTCTCATGGAAATAGACGGCAGGCTTCGCCTCTTCCGGCGCCAGTCCATGGGATGCGGAAAGCGCGCGCACAACGTGCCGCGCCTCGTCCGGAGTGAGCGTCACGCCGTTCAGCCGTACCATGCGCTTGATCACCTGCTGCCAGCCTTCGGGTGTCGTGCGTTCCCAGGAGATCCGCGTCAGGTTGCCCTTCTCGTCCTTGGCGTGGCAGCCGGAACATTTCCGGATCACCAGTTCATTCGTCACCGGGATTCCGGGCTCGGACGGTTCGGGCTTGGCGGCCTCCGGCTTGGCGGGCGCCGCCGGGGGCGCTTGCGCAAACAGGCCCGCCGCGGCCACAAGAGGAGCGAGGATTCGCATGAATTTGGCCACCCCCTATTCTACTGCGAGCGCGTGGATCATGAAGGCATAGTCGAACGCAATGTCGTGGAACCTCTCATACCGGCCCGATTTGCCAAAGTGGCCCGCCCCCATGGTGGTCTTGAGCAGGATGAGCCGGCCGGAAGCCGTGTTGTTGTCGCGCAATCTGGCGATCCACTTGGCGGGCTCCCAGTACGACACGCGTGGATCGTTCAGACCCGCCGTCGCCAGAATGTGCGGATAAGGCCGCGGCGCCACATTGTCGTAGGGCGAATAGCTCTTGATGTACTGGTAAAACTCGGGCTGGTTTGAGTTGCCCCATTCGTCGTATTCGCCCACCGTCAACGGGAGCGTGGCGTCCAGGCAAGTGTTCAGCGTGTCGACAAACGGAACCCCGGCCACCACGGCGTGAAACAGATCGGGCCGCAGGTTGGTGACGGCGCCCATCAACAAACCGCCGGCGCTTCTGCCCTCAATCGCCAGCCGGCCGGGCGACGTGAAACCCTGGGCGATGAGATGCTCGGCGGCCGCGATGAAATCCGTGAAGGTATTCATCTTCTGAAGCAGTTTGCCGTGGTCGTGCCACTCCTTGCCCATTTCGGCGCCGCCACGGATGTGGGCGATGGCAAAGACGAAGCCCCGGTCCAGCAGGGAAAGACGCTCATGCAGGAAGCCGGGCTCGATGGTGAGGCCATACGACCCATAGCCATAGAGCAACGCCGGTGCGCTGCCATCACGCCTGAGCCCGGCGCGATGGACCACGGAAATGGGAATGGCGGTGCCGTCCGCGGCCTGCGCGTAGTGCCGTTCGGTGGTGTAGTTTCCTGGGTCATAGCCCCCCCGCACCACGGCCACTTTTCGAACCTCGCGCTGCCCGGTCGCCATGTCATAATCGATCACCGAACGCGGCGCCACCAGCGACGTATAGACGAACCGAAGCACCGTTGTGCCGTACTCGTAGTTCTCGCCCAGCGATGTTGTGTAGACGGGCTCCGGCATGTCGAGCACGCGGTCACTGCTTCCATCGAAGGCTTGCACGCGAAGCTTCCGCAGGCCGTCGGCGCGCTCCACCAGCACGAGGTGGGCCTGGAACGCCACCGCCTGTTCCAGGGTGATGCCAGGGCGGTGTGCAATCAGTTCTTCCCACGCATTCTCCGCCAGCGACGCGGTGGCGGTGCGCACCAGCCGGAAGCCACGCCCGGTGTCATTGATGCGGATGTAGAAGTAACCCTCGCGATGTGTGAGCTCGTATTCGATCTCATGACGCCGAGGAAGGGCCACCCGGAACGTGCCGCCCGGGTCACCGGCGTCCAGATAGCGGATCTCCGAGGTGGCCAGACTGTGCGACTCCAGAAGCAGGAAACGGCCATCCAGCGTCTTTGAGACACTCACCGTGAACCGCTCGTCGGTCTCTTCGTGGATCAGCGAATCCGCCGATACCGGCGTGCCGGCCTCATGCCGCCACACCTGGAAGGGCCGCTTGGCGCCATCGAGCACCGTGTAAAAGAAGGTGCGGCTGTCGTTGGCCCACTCGAGCGAGTAGTAAGTGTTCGGAATCTCATCGGCCTGATCGATGCCTGTGGCCAGATCTCGGAGATGAATGGTGTAGACTTCGTCGCCGTCAAAGTCAGCCGAGTAGGCGAGCAGGCGCTGATCGGGACTCGGTTCGAAATTCCCCAGCCGGTAGTACTCTTTGCCCGCCGCCATTGCGTTGCCATCCAGCAGCAGTTGCTCCGGGGCCTCCATCGATCCCTGGCGGCGGAAGTAGCAGTGATACTGTTCTCCCTTTCCGATCCGCGAGTAGTAGAGAAAATCGCCACGCCGCGCCGGCACGCTCATGTCGGCCTCTTCAATCCGAGCCACCATCTCCTGGTAGAGTTCATCGCGCAGGGCGGCCACGGGCGCGAGCATCGCCTCGGTGTAGGCGTTCTCCGCTTCCAGATGGCGAGTCACGGCGGGATCCTCGCGGTCGCGCAGCCAGAAGTACTCATCCTGGCGGGTATCCCCGTGGATTGTGATGGGACGCGGCAGTTTACGGGGCACGGGCGGCTGAAGGAAACCGTTGGGGGCGTTCATGAAATTCGGCGGCCGGATGGTAAAATGCCAATTCGGCCCACTCACATCGTAGCGAACCCCCGGGCCGCCACCTCACAATGTCCTCTCCATCCATCAAGACAACCACTGTTGGCTCGTACCCTGTTCCCGATTGGCTGGCGGCGCTGCCCAGCGAGCAGGCGCGCCTGGATGCCACGCGTGTGGTGTTCGATACCCAGCGCCAGGCCGGCATCGACCTGCCCACCGACGGCGAGTTGTACCGTTTCGACATCAACCATCCCGACACCAACGGCATGATCGATTACTTCATCCGGCCCATGTCGGGCATCCGTTCGCGGCTGGGGCAGAGCGATCACGCGGTGTTCGCGCGCAAGGAAACAATGAGCTTCCGGCGCAAGGCGGCGGGTGTGGTGGAGGGTGCCATTGGCGAAGGGTCGCTCAATCTGCTGGCCGATTGCGAAGCGGCCGCATCGGTGGCCGGCGGGCCGTTCAAGTTCACGGTGACCAGCCCATACATGTTGTCACGCACGCTGCTGGACAATCACTACGGCAGCTTCGAAGCGCTGACTATGGCGATTGCTGAGACCCTGGCTGCGCAGTTGCCCGGCCTGCCGTGCGCGTGCGTTCAGGTGGATGAAGCGAACATTCCGGGCAACCCCGCCGATGCCCCTCTGGCCGCGCGCGCCATTAACGTGCTGCTGGACGCGATCACGGTGGAGCGCGCCGTGCACTTCTGCTTCGGTAATTACGGCGGCCAGACCATTCAGAAGGGCAACTGGAAGCAGTTGACCGATTTCCTGAACGCGCTCCACACGGACCATCTTGTGCTCGAACTGGCCCACCGGCCGGCGGACGACCTGGAGGCATTGAAGGATATCGATGCCCGCATCCGGATCGGCCTGGGGGTGGTGGACATCAAGGTGAATCACATCGAAACGGCGGACGAGATCGCCCGGCGCATCGAGCGCGCGGAAACCGTGCTGGGCCCGGGGCGGGTGGGCTGGGTCCATCCTGATTGCGGCTTCTGGATGCTGAAACGCTCCGTGGCGGACCGCAAGATCGCCGCGCTGGTGAAGGGCCGCGACCTATACCTGGGACGGGCATGAACGCGGAGTATTTCCGGTTTCGCGATGAGAGGAGCGGCGCCACCGTGCACCGCATCACGGGGGCGGAGGCCATCAGCCATCCCACGTATTTCCTTCAGAGCGCGTTCTATCCGGAGGACGCCGGGTTGTTCTTCATCTCCTATCGCTCCGGCGGGGCGCAGTTGTTTGAGGCGGAGTTTCCCGATGGCGGAATCCGCCAGATCACCAGCAGCGGGGCGATCCACCCGTTTTCAGCGGCTCTTCATCCCAATCGGCGCGACATCGTGGTCACCCGCGGCGGCGGGCTCTGGGCCGTCGAGCGCCTGACGCGGGCGGAGCGTTGCATTGCCCAGTTCGACGGCGCTCAGTTGGGCGAAAGCTCCATCTCACGCGATGGCGAATGGCTCACCGCCGCGGTGCAGCGCGGCGCGGAGAGAGGTCTGGTTGCGGGCCGCTTTGACGGTTCGTCGTGGCACTTTATTCCATTCCCGCGCACGGTGATTCACCCGCAGTTTCATCCGCTGGAACCGGAATGGATCGAGTTCTCGGGGGACCCGGCTCCGCGCATGCACCGCGTGCGCCGCGACGGCACCGGCCTTGAATGTCTCCACGAACACGGCAACGATGAGTTCATTGTGCACGAGACGTTTCTGGGCCAGACCGGTGACATCGTGTTCACCGTGTGGCCGCGGGCGCTGTCCCGCATGGACTGGACCACGCGCCGCATCACCACCATCGTCAACTACAACGCCTGGCACATTGCGCCGAACCGGGCGGGCTCGCTGGTGCTGTGCGATACCAACCACCCGGACGAAGGCATTCAGTTGATCGAGGTGGCCACCGGCTCGCGCCGTCTGGTCTGCCAATCGCTGGCATCGAACGGCGGCTCGCAATGGAAAACCTCGCGCTATGCGCTGGCTGAGGACTTCGCGCGGGCGCGCAGCGAAGCGAAGTCCGGCAACCTGAGTTGGATGGAGACCGCCACGGACACGGTGTATGGCCCGCAGTGGACCCACCCGCATCCTTCCTGGTCCTCCGATGAGTCGAAGATCGCTTTCGCGAGCGATCGCACGGGCGTCACGCAGGTTTACGCCGCGGAACTTCCCTCCGCGCCGTAACGATCCACCAGGCTGCATCACCAAACGGTGAGCGGCCACGAGAATTGTGGGCCGCCATGGAGGCTCACAATGACATATCGTTTCTCCGGCCGCCTGTGCGGCTACATCTGCGCGGAGTGCCCGGAACCCCTTGCGGGGATGGTGATCCGAATCTACCGCCTGCGGCGCGATCAGGACGCTTCGGCCCTGGCCGCCGCCAATCCCAAGGACACCGTGAGAAGGTCCGCCAACACGGCCAGCACCGCCAGCGCGGTCAACTGCCAGACGCTATTCAGCAGATACGTGATCACCCAGTTACCGCCCATCGCCGGCCTCCTCGATTTTTTCCTGGAGCTTCTTGAGCGACTCCGGCGAAAGCTGGCGGGTTTCCACCAATCCCATCACCAGACTCTCCGCCGAGCCGCCGAACAGGCGGTCGATGATATCGCTCATCGAAGCCTTTGTTGCCTCCAGACGACTCACAGTCGGGGCGTACTCGTAGGCCCGGTCCTTCAACTTCCTTTTGACCTTCCCCTTCCTGTGCAGCACGTTAAGCATTGTCTGCACGGTGGTGTAGGCCAGCGGGCTGCCGGGAAGGGCCGCCGCCACGGCGTGAACGCCGGATGGGCCCTGTGCCCAGAGAATCTTCATGATCTCGAGCTCAAGGCGGGTGAGTTGGGGGGGGTGCCGTTCGTGCCATGTCCTAATCTATTAGGAGCATGACAGGCGCCGGCGTGCTTGTCAACTAAATCTTTAGGACCAAAGCGCCCGCACCAGTTCCAACGCCTCCTCCCGCGTGCGGACCGTGCCCGCCAGTTGACCGTCCTCAACGGCTGTCAGTATGCGGGAGTACAGCCGTCCCTGGGGCACACCGAGTGCGGCCAGATCGCGCCCCCCAAGCAGTGGGTCGGGCCAGAGTGCAGCGGGCGGCCAGGCCTCCAGACGCCCGGCCGCAAACGAAGCGGCCTCTTCGCCGCCCGCCGCCCGGGCCAGAGCCAGCACTTCGGAGATAGCAGGCTGGCGCAGGAAGCGCTTCAACTCACTCACCGCCATCGCGGGGGCGCCGGGCAGCCGCGCGGCTCCGTCCAAAATGGCCCGGGTTCGTTCCTCCAAAATCCGGGGCAGCGCCAACCGGGCCAACGCTTGGTCTGGATGCGGACTTCCGAATAGCAGTCCGGCCAGCATCAGAGCCTTGGAACCGCCAGTGAGCCGGGCGGCTCTCCCGGCAGCCCCGGCGGTGGCCTCTGGCAGGATCTCCCGCATCAGGCCGCTCAGTTCCAGGCAGGCAACACCCGCATCCGGTTGGGCGGCTGTCAGCAGCTTCAGCAACTCCTCCCGAACGCGCTCCCTGGCGACGGTCTGCACACCGCTGGCCATGGCAGCCATGGCGGCGAACGTCGCCGGCTCAATGGTAAATCCAAGCTGCGCGACAAATCGGGCGGCGCGAAGCAGGCGCAGGCGGTCTTCCTGGAATCGCGCGGCCGGGTGGCCAATCGCCCGCACCACTCGATTCTCCAGGTCCGTCCGGCCACCGGTGAAGTCAAGCACTTGCTCCGTCGCCGGGTCCAAAAAGAGAGCATTGATCGTGAAGTCGCGCCGCGCCGCGTCCTGTTCGGGCCCCGCCTCAAAACTCACCCGATCGGGCCGGCGTCCATCGGAGTAACCGTTTTCGCCGCGAAAGGTGGCCACCTGCACCGCCTGCGCGGCGCCCGGCACCAGAACCACCCCAAAATGCGCCCCGGCCAGCCCGGAGCCCGGAAACAGTGCCTCCACCGCCCCCGGCCTGGCACTCGTCGCGATGTCATAGTCAAGCGGTTCGCGGCCCAGAAGCAAATCGCGCACGCACCCGCCAACCAGGTACGCCTGGTGCCCGGCATCGCGCAAAGCGAGCGCGATCCGCACGGCTTCGCCGCCGGCGCCGTCCAGAGGCAGTCGCATCACCTGTAGAATAACCGGATGGGGCTGTATGGCTCCATCTAATGTCCGAACCAACCAGTAGACCTCTGACGACGGGCCGTATCGTTGTCGCCACCACTGTAGCGCTCAGCTTCATCTCCTTCTGGCGCGGCGCCTCCATTGTTCTCAGCGATCTCGCTTCCACCATGTTCTATGTGGGAGGCGTCACCGAGCAGGCCATCGGCAAATCTGCGCCCTGGTTCATCATCGCCGTGATGCTCTTCGGTTTCGCCATCCGCAGTGTGTACATGGAAAGCTGCAGCATGTTCGTGCGCGGCGGCGTCTACGTCGTGGTCCGCGACGCCATCGGGCCCACCGCGGCGAAACTCTCGGTCTCGGCGCTTGTGGTGGACTATATCCTCACCGGACCGATCAGTTCGGTCAGCGCCGGCCAATACATCGGCCACCTTTTCAACGAGGTGATGGAGCTGATGCACCAGGACGTCCGGTGCAACCCCAAGACCGTGGCCGCGTTTTTCGGCGTGGCGGTGACGCTCTACTTCTGGCGCAGCAACATCAAGGGCGTGCATGAATCAAGCGGCAAGGCTCTGCGGATCATGCAGGTGACCACCGTGATGGTGGTGATGCTGCTCATCTGGTGCGGCATCACGCTGGCCTGGCGCGGGAACGTTCAACTGCCGCCGGCGCCGGTTCTGGAGAACCTCCGCCTGGACGCTCATTCCCTGGGATGGTTTGAAGGAACCATCTGGCCCAGCTTCATGGCCGTGGCGATGCTGATCGCCTTCGGGCACAGCCTGCTGGCCATGAGCGGCTTTGAGACGCTGGCCCAGGTCTACCGTGAAATCGCTTACCCGAAGCTGAAGAACCTGAAGATCACAGCGAACATCGTCTGCTTCTATGCCTTGTTGAGCACAGGCCTCATTTCGATGCTCGCCGTGATGATCATCCCCGATGACCAGCGGCCCAAGTACTACGAGAACCTCATCGGCGGGCTCTCCATGAACCTGGTGGGGCACCCGCTGCTGCTGCTGGCCTTCCATGTGTTCGTGGTGGTAGTCGGGGTGATGATCCTTTCCGGCGCCGTGAATACTTCGCTCATCGGCGCCAACGGCGTGCTCAATCGTGTGGCCGAGGATGGCGTCCTTCTGCCTTGGTTCCGCAAGCCGCATCATCAGTTTGGAACCAGCCACCGGCTCATCAACATGGTGACCCTGCTCCAGTTGGCCACCATCATCGGGAGCCAGGGCGACGTCTACCTGTTGAGCGAAGCGTACGCGTTCGGCGTGGTGTGGAGTTTTGCGTTGAAGGCGCTGGGCGTTGTGGCGCTCCGGTTCCAGCGCAAGGACCAGGAATATCGCATGCCCTTCAACCTGAAACTGGGCAACTTTGAATTGCCCATCGGTCTCGGCGTCACCACACTGATGCTGTTCATGGTGGCTATCGCGAACCTGTTCTCGAAGAAGATCGCCACTGTCTACGGCGTCTCCTTCACCATCGTCCTGTTTGTGATCTTCATGATCTCCGAGCGTTGGAATGCCAAACGCCAGGCGGCCGCCGCCATGCCGGCCCCCGGCAAAGCCCTGGAGCAGTTCAACCTGGAGCACCAGCAGGTGGCGACCCCAGAGACGCTACAGGCGCGCCCTGGCTGCGTGGTGGTTGCCGTCCGGGGCTACGGCCAGATGGGCCATCTGCACCGCGTGCTGCACAAGACCAACATGCGCCGCCACGACATCATCGTGATGACCGTGCGCCCGGTGACCAAGGGCACCGGCGAGCATGACCTGACCGAGGAACAGATCTTCAGCGCCTACGAACATGAGCTGTTCACCCGCGTGGTCACCCTGGCGGAGAAGGAAGGCAAACACGTCGACCTGCTGGTTGTGCCGGCCGTCAACCCGTTCGACGCCATGGTGCAGACCGCGAACACCCTGCAGGCTTCGCGTCTGGTGACCGGCGTTTCGCGCACCATGGAGACGGATGAACTGGCCCGGCGCATCGGTCTGGCCTGGGAGCGGCTGCCGGGGAAGAAGCACGCGTTTTCGCTTGAGATCATTGCCGAGGGCCGTGAGACCAAGTTCGTCAACCTGGGGCCCCACCCGCCGCGGCTATGGCCTGAGGATATCGAAAAAGTGCACGAAATCTGGCTTGAGATGAGCGAAAAAGAGGGGATTGGATCCCATCTTCATCACCGCGACGTGGTTTCGGTGGCCCTCAAGCGGCTGGAACGGGACCTCGGCGGCGCGCTGCGCGACGAAGTGCTGGACGACGTCAAGCGCGAGTCACAGAAAAACTGACCGGATCCCGCCAGTTGGGAAACGGCCGCGCTGAACTGTCGCGCGTCGCCCGCAGTAGATCGTCGACGCGGGAACGCCGTGCGGCCAGTTGATCCAGCAGGCCCTCGAACAGGTCCTGATCGCGGTCAAACCACTGGGGGGGGATGCGCTTGTACGCATCATCCAAGACCTGAAGCGGCAGGTGGCGCACCTGATCCAGCCAGGGTTGAAAGCTGGCCAGCCCCGTGACGTCCTCGTAGAGAAAGGGGCGGTGGTACCGGCCGGAAACGGCGGCATCGCCAAACGTCCAGTTCGGCCCGTCGAGGACGTAACCATGGTCAATCAGCAGCGCAATGTAGTCCTTTTTCGAGGGATGATGCCCCGGTTGAAACGTCCATTGCCGCGGGCTCCCGCGGAAGTAGACTGCCTGCCGGCCGTCGGAGTTCGAAAGCCACTTGTCCGCCACCATCGCGCCCAGAAAATCCGTGCGGTTGCATACCTTGGCGATCAGGACATCGGGCAGAATGTCGTACAGCCCCATGGTGCCCGGATGGCCCGGGCAACGGGAGCCGAAGTGCCAGCCCGGTTCCACCTCGCGCCTGCGGCTGCCCAACTGCATGTAGACGTCGGGGTTGTGGTCCAGAAACTCCCGCGTGATTTCAACAATCTGGTAAGGCGGCGCGGCCAGATGCAGATAGCGAAAGATTTCGGTGCCCAGCAGTTCGTTGATCAGAATCCGCCGGCCCTGCGGATTGTTGAGGAATTTGACGATGTAATAGTGACCATCGTCGGCCTCAATCAGGTGCGATTGTGCCCCCCCGCGCATTTTCCGGATAAACTGTCGTGCTTGGACGGGCATGGGGGGATTAAGATGATGGAGAGGATTATCTCAAACCAATGCCCGAAGAAAAATCGAACGATTCACAGCGCAATACAGACGAAGTGGCTCTTGACATGATGAAATTCATCGCGGTGACCACAGGATACGGAAAAGGCGCCGCATCCGCCGGGTTTTCGTCCGGCAAAGCCAGAACACCGGAAGAACACGCCGACGCCCTGATCGAGTTGTTCGAGCGCTGCCGCAAGGTGGTCGGCGCCAGTTAACGGCTAGCGCTTCTTCTTCGCCGCGGGCTTTCCCTTGGCTGGCTGAGACTTGACCGTCTGGGCCTTTTTCGCCACCGTTTTGACCGTTTTGGCGGCCTTCTGAGGCTTCGGCGCGGGTTTCACGGCTTTCTTGGCTGCCTTCTTCGCCGGAGCCGGGGCAGGCTTGGCCTGAGCCGGTTTGGTCTGAGCAGGTTTGGCCGGAGCGGATTTGGCCTGAGCGGGTTTGGAAGCCGCGGGTTTGGAAGCCGCGGGTTTGGCCGGCGCGGGTTTCGAGAGCACAGCGGCGGGTTTCGCCGCCGCCACCGCCTTCTTGGCAGGAGAGGCGGGCGCCCTTTCCGCCGGGGGGGGCATCACAAGCAGCGGGGCCTTGGCGCGCTGAGGCTGCGGCGGGGGTGCGGCCGGACGCGTGATCACCATGGGAGCGGGCGGCGCAGGCTCAGGCCGTGGCGCGGCAGGAAGGGGCGGAAGGGGCCGGTATTCGTCGATGATGATCTCCTCATCATCCTCGTCCGCGCCGTACTCCTTCATTTCAGACTTGTATTCGACGTTGCCTTCTTCGTGATCGAAGTCGTCAAAATCCTCGCCAGCGTACCAGCGGAGTTTCTCTTTCACGTCTCAACGAATACCACGGGGGAACGTGTACTTGCAAGTTCTGTCGTGGATTTTCCGTTTGCCGCCAACGCTTTACGCCCGCTTCATACGCCGCCCGTTGGCGATGGCCAAGCGTCTTCTGAGGCCGGAGGGCAAGAGACGCAGCACGCGGGCGGTCCAACGGTAGATGGCGCCGGGGATGACAAAAAGCGTCCCCCGTTCCAGGGCGTCCAGGGACTCCCGGACCACGAATTCCGCGTCCAGCCAGAACCGGGCAGGTACGGTGGAGCGGTCCGCGCCCATGACGTCATGGAATTCAGTGTAGGTGTATCCGGGGCAGAGTGCCTGCACCCGCACCGGCGACCCGATACTGGCCAATTCCGCCGCCAACCCTTCGGAAAACACCGCCATCCAGGCCTTGGTGGAGCAATAACTGACGTTTCCGACACCCATGGTGAAGGCCGCGACGGATGCGACATTGATCACCGCGCCGCGCCGGCGCGGCACCATGGCTGCCAGCGCTGCCCGGGTGAGCGATACGGTGGCCAGCACGTGCAAACGGTGCATGGTTTCCTGGCCTTCCGCCTCCCAGAAACGGCCTTTGGTGCCGAATCCGGCGTTGTTGACCAGCAGTTCCAGGTCCTGCGTTGCACGGATGCGGTCCGCCACGGCTGCGACGCCCGAGTCATCGGCAAGATCGGCCGCCAGGATTTCCGCTGAGGGCAGGGAAGCAGCCAGTTCGGCCAGACGGTCCGCCCGGCGCGCCACCAGGACAAGGTGAAAGCCTCGCGCCGCAAGTTGGCGTGCGAAGACCGCGCCCAGGCCCGCCGAAGCCCCGGTGATGAGCGCGGTGGGCAGGGCTTAACCCTTCAGAATCTCGCGGATGCGGGCGGCCACAATCTGCGCTTCGCCCGGCTGCATCATCCAGACGCCAATCACCAGGTCTTCTTTTGACGCCGGGTTGGGTTCAATCGATGGGTCGCCTTCACGCAAGGCCTTCACCACGTCCGCCACGGAGCGGTTGATCTTGGCTGAATCCCAGCGGATATGCAGATGCGGAACGGCGTTGGCGATCTCGGGCACGCGCACTTCGGTGGACAGCCCGGGCCGGGCAATGCTGTCCGAAATGAGCTTGCAGCGCTTCTCCCACTCACGCATTTCGGCCTTATGGTCCTTTTTCGAGTAGGTTTCGACGGCGATCAGCATGCCGAGGAGCTCTTCCTTATTGACCTTCATGCCGCGGCCGAGGGCATCGCCGTTGGGCGAGGCGTTCATGCGCGCGGCCTGAATGAGGTCCTTGCGGCCCACCAGAAGTCCGGCACTTTGGGGCCCGCGGATACCTTTTCCGCCGGAAAAAGTGACCAGATCGAAGCCCATTTTGGTCCACTTCTGGAGGTTTTCGACCGGCGGAACATCGGCCGCGCAGTCGTTGAAGGTGGGCACTCCGTGCTTCTTGCCCAAGGCGACGAACTCGGTGTCCTTGATCTGGCCAATGTTGTTATTGGCATTGAAGAACAGCGCCAGTGCGGTCTGAGAGTTGACGGCGCGCGCGAAATCGCTTGCGGTCTCCACTTCCACGAACTTGGCGCCGCAGTTCCGGATGGCCCGGTCGTAGCCGTAGCGATGCGATTTCTGGATGATCACCTCGGTCTTCATGCCCGTGGTGTCCGGCAACTGGTTGATGAACTTGCGGTCGGAGCCGGTCATGCATGCGGCCGTGCCCAGCGTCAGGGCGGACGCGGCGCCGCAACTGACCATGGCGGCCTCGGCGGCGGTGAGCTCAGCGATGCGGGTGCCCACGGCATCATGCAACTCCGTGAGCCGGACAAAGGAATGGGAGGCAAATTCAATGGCCTTGACCACTTCCGGGTCCATCAGCGACGCGGTGAGCGTTGTATACGTGCCGGCGGCGTTGATGAACGGCCGCACGCCCAGTTCCTTGAAATAGTCGCGCTTGGTGGCGGCTTTCGCCAGACCGGCGGGCATCAGTGCGCCGATGACGGGCATACTGGAAAGCGATCTCAGGAAACTACGGCGTTCGAACATGGTTGATCTCCTTGGGTTTCACCCAGCATAACGCAGTTTCAAGCCGAGTTTGCGTACCGCCAACTCAGCCAGATTGAGCACCACAGCCAAGCCCAGAAGCGCGGGCCAGAGCCGCATGCTGCCGGCGATGGCGCGTCCCTGGGCGTCGAAAACGGAGTCCGGCGAGGGGTTGTACCGGCCGCCGGTGTACTGGGCCACCTGTTTCAAGAGCTGCTCATTGGCCCCATAGGCCAGTAGTTCATCCTGCTGGCGGTACAGACCGACTTCGGGAAACACCCGGGAGTCCTCAAGCGGACGCACGCGGAAGAATCCCTTGCGGTCACCCGCCGGCACGCGGCCCCGGTAAAGCCCGGCCGCGGCCTTGGCCACGGGTACGATCTGCCGGAAGTTGTCCGGGCCCAGGATGAAGATATCGGGCACCTTTTTCGGCTCTTCGACCCCGCGCCCCAGCCGGTACTCAACAACAATGGAGCCGCTGGCCGGGTCAAACTCGATGCGGGCTTCGCCGGGTTGGGAGTGCGGCAGCAGGTCACGGGCTACATTGGCCCAGAACCGGTCAAACCCCGGCCAGTTCACCCAGCGCTCCGCCCACCGGCGTTTGGCATCGGACGCAAAGACGGCGGCGCGCCCCAGCCCGTACTGCCACCGGGCGAGTAGAGGGTCCTTGTCATCCACCGTAAGAATGGTCTCGGCGGACTCCTTGGATATGAATTTGACATAGCCCTTGAGGGGGGGCGCCTCGGCCATCTCCACCCCTTCCAGGATCTCAGCCTGCCGGGTGACCTGGGGTGTGACGGGCTTTTCGATCGCCGTGCTCCCGGTATGCTCCATGACGTCCTTAAGCAGGATCTGTTCGAGGCCCGAAGGATCGATGAGAAAATAGGACTTTCCTTTGGAAAAAGACGCCACCTTTTCCAGGTAGGCGCGGTTGACGTCCTGGCCCAACCCCACGGTGGAGATGGTGACCCGCTGCGTGGCCGCCTCGCGGGCCACGTTGATGCTGTCACCCTCCTCCGAGATGCCGTCGGTGAGCAGCACGATGTGACGGAACGTGGCGCGGGTGGGCAGAATCTTGCGGTACGACTCGGCGAGTGCGGGAGCGATTTGGGTGCCCCCGTCCGGTGTGATGCCAGCCACCAGCCGCGTGATCAGCGTGCGATCCTCGGCCTTCCGGATGGGCACTGCCCACTGGAACGAGTTGTCGAAGATGAGAACGCCCACCATGTCGATGGGGCGCAGATTGTTGATGACGCCAATGGCCGCCAGCCGCGCCAACTCCATCTTGCGGCCTTCCATCGACGACGACTTATCGACGATGAGCACGATGCAGGTGCCTTCCGGCGACCGCGGAGGGGCCAGCCTCGCCGGCAGCGCCTTATCGAGGGCGCTTTCGACCGGTGGCTTCTTCTCCACATAAACGTTCTTCTCGCCGCCGATGGCGAGCAGCCCGCCGCCTTCGCGCGCGAAGCGTTCCAAAGATGTCTTGTGGCTTTCCGGAAGCCCATCCATGTCGATGTTGTTGAGCACGATCAACTGGTATTCATCCAGCTTCTGATCCGGCACATCATGGGCTCGCACCACCTCAAATTGGCCCGACTGGAAGGCATCCACCAGATCGGTGTCGGCGCCCTCGGGATCCTGGTTGACGAAGAGCATCCGCGGGCGCCGGAGTGCAATGGCCTGATTGAACCGGATATCGCCCGAATCGGACGTGCGGAGCGTTACGCCGAGTTCCACGGCGCCGGCCGCCGCCAGCGAGGCTTGGGCGTTGAGACGATTCTCACCCGCTTCGATCTGCACCTCGGTGGTGCCCAGCGAGCGGCCTTCGGCGGTGACCTCAAGCGTGCCGCGTGTCTTGCGCGGGGAACTCACCAGGAGTTCCAGGCTGAAGCGCTCGCCGGCAAAGGCCTGGGGCGGCAGGGCGACGGACTCCAGCCGCAACTGCGGCCGGGTGCGCCCGGCGAGCGGGAAGGTATCAATGGGGATGCCCAGGCGTTGCGCCTGCCAGGCGGCCCGCGCCACGCTGCCCCGGTTTTCGTTTCCGTCCGAGACCAGGGCGATGCGCGGAACGAGGCCTTCGGGCAGGGCAGCGCTCGCTTCACGAACGGCGGTCTCAAGGTCCGTGCTCTGCCCGCCTTCTCCCGCTGTGTGACGGAGCGCCAGCGAACCGGAGTTTTCGGCGGAATCCACGGGCCGTGTCGACCGGGCAAAAGGCATCACGCGCACCCAGTGGCGTCCCCGTCCGCCCTCGATCTTCGACGCGATGCCGGACGCCCTGGCCAAGTCCTCCGGCGTGAGTCCGGCGGAGGTATCGGCCAGCACCGCCACCGCAACCTTGCTTTCCGAGACGTTGAGCGTGGGTTCAGCCAGCGCCAGCGCCACCAGGATCACCGACACGCCCTTGAGCAACAGGGAGAGGTGCCTCGACGTGCGCGGCCACTCGCGCAGCATCCAGACCACCGGCGCCACCACCAGGATGAGAGCCCAGCCGTTGTCAAAGCTCATGATGCTCTCCTGAGCAGGCTGGGTTTACGAAGCAGGGAGCGCAGGCGTACGGAAAGCTCCATGCTGGCCACGGCGAAGGGCAGGCGACGGCGCCCGAACAGGAGCCATTCGGTGACCAGGCCGGCGGCGCCCAGAATCGCCAGTGCACGCCACAGGTCAGTGGCGGAGGGTCCGCCGGAACCAGGCCGGGGAATGCCGCGACGCACCGTGGCGGGTGGGGTCCAGACGGCGGTTTCCACTTCCGGCAGAGTCAGGGAGTAGACGGACTCGCGACGGCCGTCCCGCAGGCGCACGGTGCCCCGGGTTCCGTGGAAGAAACGCAGCGTCCGGTCCTGGACGGTGAACGGAACCGGCTGGTTGTTCTCATCGGTCACTTGGATCTCTTCTGCTTCGCCGTCCACCTCGGCGGTGATGGATCCGGCGCTGGACGCGTTGAGCTCCCAGCGGCGGAAGCTGTCAGGGGCCATCCACTGCACGATGTTCGCGAAGAGCAGCGGCGTGGCAAGTTCGAAACGCAGTTCGGAGCGCATGGGGTGGAAGCCAAAGTAGATGGCTCGCGATGCGGGGCGGGCGACGATGACGGGACCGGCGGAACTCTCCGCCACGGCCACATCTCCGGATGCCGGGGCGAAGATCGCGGTCTTGGCCAGCCGGAGGTCGCGCGTGCGAAGGCCGCGTCCGGCGGGATGCTCGTCGCGCCATCGTGTCAGAGCCACGCCTTCCGCCTGCTGCTTGAGCGCCATGGCGGAAACTCCGGCCGCCGGCTCGATCCAGATAGCCGGACCTTTCGGGTCCACCCGGCGCGGAGGGCGATCCAGGATCACAAGGGCGGCATCGGTGGCGGCATCCGGCATCTCGGCATGGCCCCGGAACACGGCTTCCACGCGCGGATTGGCGGTCAGCAGGGGCCGGATCAGGTTGGGCTCATTCGAATAGACGGCCACCTTGACGCGCGGTTGCGCGGGCAGTTCCACGGAAGCCCGGTCGTCACCCGGAAACGCATCAGGGTTGAACAGGCGCACGTCGAGCACCCCGGCGCTCAGCGTCTTATACCGGAAGCTCACTTCGCGTTCGGCGCCGCCCGTCAGACGTAGAGTCTCCGTACCCGCGGGCGCCCCGCCAAACGTGGCGGCCAGCGGGACTACCCGGGGTTCCGGCCCGTAGTTCTTCACCGTCACGTAGATCTCCCAGACATCCGGGCTTGCGCCGGCGCGCCGCACCGCCAGATGGCGCACGCCGGTGTTGTTCGCGGGACCGGCCGACGGCAGCACGCGCAGATTCTTCGGCGCATCGGCAAACTTTTCCTCGTCCGTGCTCACGCGCCCCGTTCCGGCAAAGACCACTTCACCGATCCGCCTGGCGTGCATTCGCTGTGTTTTCTGGGCGAAAGCCAGGGCTTGTCCCAGCCGCAACGCACTTTGCCCGGGACTTGCCGCGGCGATGGCCTGTTCCACCACCTGACGATTGGTTTCAAACGCCGTGACCGCGGTGGCCTGGCCGTCGGCCTGCACCACCATCACACGATCGCCGGAGGGCAGCGTGCGCAGCCAGGCCCGCGCCGACCGCCGGGCCGCGTCAAGCAGGGTGCCTTCACGCGCCGTGGCGCCGGCTCTCGCACCCATCCAGGCCGACGTGTCGAGAATCAGCACATGATCCCGCGCGCCGCTTTCAGCCGATCCCCACCGCAACTGGGCAATCGCCAGCAGCAGACACAAAATGCTGAGCAACTGCAGCAGCAGAGACAACGGCTGCTGAATCTTGCGCCGGTTCTTGAGGTCCGATGGCTTGGGCGCCGGAGTCCAGAATCGCAGCGTGGCGACACGAATCTTCTGCTTCGACCGGTCGAGCAGGTAGAGTGCAAGCACCACGCCCGACGCCGCGCCCAGCAGGCCGAGAAACTCCCCGAGGCCGAGATTGAACAGATGCATCAGGCCACGCCCCTGGCCCGGACAATGGGCCCGAAGATCGCATCTTCCACTTGAACGGACGTGGGCAGACCCACGTAACGGCCGCCGGTGCGCAACGCCATGCGGCGCAGGCCGGCGGCGAACTCATCGAACGCCCGCGTGTAAGCGGCACGTGCGTCCGCGTCAAAAGAGATCTGAAGATTGGCGCCGCTTTCGGCGTCCGTGAGATCGAGTTCGCCATCCCAGGGCGGCGTGCGGTCATCGTCCGCCCACAGATGAAGCAGCAGCAGTTCGTGGCCGAAGTCTGAAAGATATTGAAGAGGGCGCGTGCAATCGCCATCGTCCAGAAAATCGGAGATGACAACTACAAGCCCGCGCTGGGGATACTCGCCAACGAACTGCCGCACGCTGCTGAGGAAATCGGTCTTGCCGCCGGCCTGAAGCCCGCCCAGGAAGTCGACGATGGGAGAGAACCGGTGCCGGCCGCCGCCCACGGAATATGGATCCAGCAGGCGGCCGCAGAAGGGCTGGATGCACATAGTGTCCAGGCGGACCAGGCCCACGTAGCAGAGGGCCGCGGCCAGACGGCGCGCATAATCGAATTTCGACACTTCGCCCGTGGTCATGGATTCGCTGATATCCAGAAGAATTCTCACAGGCACCCGGGGCTCCACCTGAAACATCTTCAGAAAAAGCTTCTCGATGCGCATATAGGCGCGCCAGTTAACCGCGCGCAGGTCATCGCCCTGCTGGAAGTTGCGATGATCCAGAAACTCCTGGCCGGCGCCCGCGAACCGGGACCGGTTGTGTCCGCCCACCAGGCCGGGAAACGATTTCTGCCAGTGGATTGTCAGCCGTTCCAGCTTTTCAAGGAACGCCCGTTCAATGGTAAAACCGCTTTGTGGCATGACAGAACGAAGAGGCTACGCCGCCACCGCGACTGAGTTAATGATTTCCTTGAGGACGGTCTCCGGGGTCTGGCCGTCGGCGTGGGCATCGAAATTGAGGATGATGCGATGCCGCAGCACCGAAGGCGCCAGGGCCTGCACATCGGCCACGCTCGCCTGAAGCCGCCCGCGCATCAGGGCCAGCACGCGGCTGCACTCCACAAGTGCCTGGGCGCCGCGCGGCGAACTGCCGAAGCGGATGTACTTGGTGGTGAGCGGATGGGCGGATGGCGTTCCAGGCTGAGTCGACATCACCAGGTCCACGGCGTGCTGTTGCACGTGCGGAGCCACCAGAATTCCGCGGCAGGCCCCGCGCAGTTCCAGCACGCCGTCGCGGTCAAGCACGGTCGACAGTTCAGCCTCCTCGCGTTGGATCGTGTAGTCGACGATCCGGTTCAGGTCGTCGCGTGAGGGGAATTGCACCAGGATCTTCATCAGGAACCGGTCAAGCTGCGCTTCCGGCAGCGGATACGTGCCTTCCATCTCGATGGGGTTCTGGGTGGCCATCACCAGGAATGGACGTTCCAACTCGTGAGTGGTTGTGCCGGATGTCACGGTGCGCTCCTGCATGGCCTCAAGCAGGGCGGACTGAGTCTTCGGAGTGGCCCGGTTGATCTCATCGGCCAGAACCAGGTTGGCGAAGATGGGCCCGTACTGGAAACGCAGGGACTTCGATCCGCGCTCGTCGGTTTCCATGATCATGCTGCCCACGATGTCGGCCGGCATCAGGTCCGGCGTGAACTGAATGCGGGAGTACTTCAGGTGCAGGACCCGCGAGAGCGTCCGCAGCAACGTGGTTTTGCCCAGCCCCGGGACGCCTTCGAGCAGTACATGGCCGCCTGACAACAGGCAGATCAGCACGCCATCCACGACATCCTGCTGGCCCACGATGACGCGGGCGATTTCCGCGCGGACCTTGTTCAGTTGGGACACGGCCCGCTGCATGGTTGAATCGTTGAGCGCCGCCTCGCGGGGCGCGGAATCGTTGGGCACCATCCCATTCTAGAGCAGTTCCGGAAAACCGTTTCGAGGGGGTAATTGCCAGGGGGATGACGGCCGGGTTAGGGTCGTTCGAACAGACCGGCCGCGCCTTGTCCGCCTCCCACGCACATGGTGACCACCCCGAAACGGGCCTCGCGGCGGGCCATTTCGTTGGCGAGTGTCCCCACCATGCGCGATCCGGTCATGCCGAAAGGATGCCCGATGGAAACGGAGCCGCCGTTGGGGTTCAGTCGATCAACTGGGATCCCAAGCCGGTCCCGGCAGTAGATCACCTGCACGGCAAAGGCTTCGTTCAGTTCCCACACTCCGATATCTTCCATGGCCCGCCCGGTGCGCGCCAGCAGGCGGGGTACGGCATACACGGGGCCGATGCCCATCTCGTCGGGCTCACAGCCGGCCGCGGTGAATCCCCGGAAGATCAGCTTGTAGGGAATGCCCAGGGAGTCCGCCAACGGTCGCGACATCACCAGCGTCGCGCTGGCTCCGTCCGAAAGCTGGCTTGAGTTTCCCGCAGTGACCGTCCCCTGGCCGCTCGCGGCGTCAAAGTGCGGCGGCAGTTTGGCCAGACCCTCCAGTGTGGTGGACGGCCGGTTGCACTCATCCGTTGAAAAGAGAACGTCTTCCTGACCCACAATCTCGCCCGTCTTGCCGTCGATGCGGTTGCGGGTGACGTGTATGGGTGCAATCTCGCCCGTGAAGAAGCCATCCTGTTGGGCGCGCGCGGTTCGCTGCTGGCTGAGCAACGAGTATTCGTCCTGGGCTTGGCGCGAGATGCCGTACCGCTTGGCCACCACTTCGGCGGTGTCGCCCATCACCATGTAGACCCCGGGGTAGGTCTGCGAAAGGACAGGGTGCGGGTCCTGATTGCGCTTGATGAACGTGATGGATTCGACGCCGCCGCCGATGACCGCCTCGGCGCCTTCGTTGATCACTAGGTGGGCGGCGGTGGCGACCGCCTGCAACCCCGACGAACAGAAGCGATTCAGAGTGAGGCCGGCCGTGGACGGGGGAAGGCCCGCCAGCAGTGCCGCCGTGCGGGCGATGTTGTGCCCCTGCGGGCCGTGAGGCTGGCCGCAGCCCAGGATGACGTCTTCCACTCGGGCGGGGTCCAGTTGGGGCGCCGCCGCCAACACGGAGCGGATGGCATGGGCCGCCAGGTCCTCGGGCCGCGTGCGGTTGAACGAGCCGCGAAACGATTTGGCCAGGGGCGTTCTGAGGCTGTTGACGATGACGGCTTCGGGCATGTCCTTCCATGGTACCGGGACGGGATACACTATCGCTTATGTCAAGATCGCTTGCTTCGGGAGTTGCCCGCGCCGTGCTGTTGTGCGCGCCGGCATTGAGCGCCCAGCCGGAGGCGTCCGGCGAGAACTGGCTGCACTACGGCGGCACGGAAAAGAGCTGGCGGTACAGTTCGCTCAGCCAGATCAACACAGCGAACGTGAAGCGGCTCGCCCCGGCATGGATGCTTCAGACCGGCGACCCCGATGGTGGACTGCAGGTGACCCCCATTGTCGAAAACGGCGTGATGTACCTTTCCACCAGCCGCAATCGCGTCTATGCCATCGACGCGAAGAATGGAGCGGAGTTGTGGCAGTACCGCTATGAGGTGCCCAAGGATTTCACGTTGATCTACGGCCCGTGGAATCGCGGCGTGGCGATTGCCGGCGGGCGCGTGTTCATGGGCACCATCGACAACCACGTGGTGGCGCTGGATCAGAAGACCGGCCGCGAACTGTGGCGCGTTCAGATTGAAGACTCGCGGCAATGCGGCTGCAACATCACCGCCGCGCCGCTGGTGGTGAAGGGTTTGGTGGTGACCGGCGTCACCGGCGGCGATTCCGCGCATCGCGGCTACGTGACTGCGCTCGACCAGAAGACGGGCCGTGTGGCGTGGAAGTTCTGGACCATTCCAGGGCCCGGCGAACCAGGGCATGAGACTTGGGCCGGGGATAGCTGGAAGTTCGGCGGCGGGTCGTCCTGGATGACCGGGTCCTATGATGCCGAACTCGGTTTGATCTATTGGAGCATCGGGAATCCGGCGGCGGATTTTCACGGAGCCAGCCGGGCGGGAAAGAATCTCTACACGGACAGTGTGGTGGCGCTGGAGGCGGACACCGGCAAGTTGCGCTGGTACCACCAGCAGATTCCTCACGACGTGTGGGACTTCGATACCGCGTATGAGAACGTGCTGCTGGATGCCGACGTGAAGGGCACGCGCCGCAAGCTGCTGGTGAACGTGAACAAGGGCGGCATCGCCTTCGTGGTTGACCGAACCAACGGGAAGTTCATCAACGCCTGGCACGTGGTGAAGAACCTGAACTGGGTGAAGGGCGTTTCCGAAACCGGGGAACTGGTGGGCCGCAACGAGCCGGAGGTGGGCAAGACCAAGGTGCTGTGCCCCAGCATCGGCGGCGGCCGCAGTTGGAATCAGGCCGCGTACTCGCCGCGCACGTCGCTGTTCTACACCACCGGAATCGAATGGTGCCAGGAAGTGACGGCGCAGGAGGAGAAGCCATCGGAAGGACAGACCTACTTTGGCGGCACCTTCAAGCTGGTGGCTCCGCCGGACAAGGATCCGCATGGGCACCTGGGCGCCTATGACCCGGTGACGGGCAAGCGGCAGTGGACATACCGGTCGAAGTACCCGCTGCTGGCGTCGCAACTGGCCACGGCCGGGGACGTGGTGTTTACGGGCGATGTGGAGGGCAACTTTTTCGCGCTGGATGCGCGTACGGGCGCCAGGCTGTGGAACTTTCAGACAGGTTCGGGACACCGCGGATCGCCGATAGCGTATTCGGTGGCAGGCCGGATGTACGTGGCGGCGCCCACTGGGTTGGGATCGGCACTGGCGGGGTTGATGTCGCAGTTGTGGCCGGAGACGGAAAAGTTCCGCGGGGGATCCACGCTGGTGGTGTTCGCGCTGCCGGAGGAGGGGAAATAGATGCGGAGATGGAACTGGTTAGTGGCCGCGTTGCCTTTGGCCGCGCAAACACCTCTGGCTGGTCAAGTGGCAGCTGGTCAATTGGAAGAAGGCGCCAGGATTTTCCAACAGGGCTGCGCCGTGGGGTACTGTCATGGGGCGGGCGGGGCGGCGTCGCGTGGACCCAGGCTGCGCGGGCGGACATTTGCGCGCGACTATCTGATTCGTACGGTGGCGAACGGCCTGCCGGGAACCGCCATGCCTCCGTTCAAGGGGCGGCTGAAGGAGGCTGAGATCGCCGCCGTGGCCGACTATGTGATGAGTCTTCGGGATATCTCCGAGTCCGCTGCCGCTCAGGCGGTGGTGGCCTCCGCGTCCGGCACGATTCACACCGCGCCCGCAGACCCGGGCCGCGAACTGTTCTTTGATGCCGTGCGCGGCACGCGCTGCGGAACCTGCCATGCGTTGGACGGCCTGGGCGCGGCCATCGGTCCCGATGTCTTGAAGCCGGACAAGAGCCGGACTCCGAAGACGGTGCGATTGAAGACAGGCGAGTCATTCCCCGGCGTGGTTCTGGGCACCGAGGGCGGCTCCACCGTCGTCTATGACCTGACAGGCGATCCGCCTGTGCGCCGGAGCCTGCTTGCCACGGAGATCGCGGCGATCAGCGCCGGCAGCGTCTGGAAGCATGACACGGGGCGCGGCCGCTACTCCGCCGCGGAGATGCGGCAGATCGAAGCGTTCCTGACGAAGGCCCGCGGACGGTGACACGCCGGCGACTGCTGCAGGCGGCGGTGGCGGCGCCGGCCAGTGGTGGGCCTTTGGACAAGGACGGTATGGCCCTGGTGGATGGGCGGCGCACGTTCATCCTCGGTCTGTATCAGTTGCCCGTAACGGGCCAGCCGTTGCGGGAGGCGGCGGAAGCGGGTGTCGACGTAGTGCACCTGCCGCCTGAGCGCGCGCGGTTCGACGAGGCGCGGGCCGCGGGCTTGCGTGGGTGGACGACAACGGGCGCGAAGGATCTGGCGCGGGTCGCGCGCGTGGTGGAATCACTCCGCGGGCATCCGGGCCTGATGTTCTGGGAAGTGGAGGACGAGCCATCGTTCGTCTGGAAGAAGCCCCGGGAAGTCCGCGTCACGCCTGAGGCGATGCAGGCCGCCTACCAGAGGATTCGCGGGTTGGATACAAAGCACCCGGTCTATCTGAACCACTCGCCGACAAACCTGGTTGAGACCCTGCGGCGGTACAACCAAAGCGCCGACATCATTGCCACGGACATCTATCCGGTGATCGCGCCTGCGGCGCGGCCTCAGTATGCGTTGTGGCCGGATGGGCTGCAAGGCGACCTGCTGGATACCTCGGTGAGCCAGGTGGGGCGATATGCGGAAAAAATGCGCCAGGTGGCCGGCCCCGCGCGGGGCCTGTTCATGGTGTTGCAGGGGTTTGCCTGGGAGATGCTGCTGGAGCGCGACCGGAACCCGGCGGCGGTTCGTTACCCCACGGCGGCGGAAACGCGTTTCATGGCGCTGCAGGCGATTGCCCATGGCGTGACCGGCCTGCTGTGGTGGGGCCTGCACAAGACGCCGGCCGAGGCTCCCGTGTGGGCGGGGCTGAGGGGCGTGCTCAGGGAGTTGAAGGAGATCAAGCGCGAACTGGCCGCACCGGTGGCCACGGTAAGACTGGAAACGGAGTACCACGACACGGGGCATTCGCTGGACAAGGGTGTGGAGTGGACTGCGCGCCCCACCACGGGAGGCGTACTGCTGATCGCGGTGAATGCGGACAAGAACCCGGTGGAATTGACATGGCGGCTTCCGGGCGCGCGGTCCGTTGAGGTGCTGTTCGAGAAGCGCCCGGTGCGCGTTTCCAGTGGGGCCTGGCGCGATGATTTCGCGCCCTTCGGATCCCGAATCTACAAGGTGGTTCTTCCGTGACGAGATGGGAGTTGTTGGGCGGAGTGGCGATGTCGCTGGGCTGGGGGCTGAGCGGCTTCATTGGCGGGGGTCCCTTGGGCGCCATGATTCCTGGGGCGATGATCGGCCTGGTGATCTGGCTGCTGCTGGGGCGTGACCGGCGCGAGGCCGGCCTGGTCGTCGCGTTCGCGGCTGTCGGCATCGGCTACGGCGGGCAGGAGACCTACGGCCAGACCGTAGGGTTCTCTGTGGCGCCCGCCACGCGCTGGTTCGGTCTGGTTGGGCTGGCATTGAAGGGCGCGGTATGGGGCCTGCTGGGCGGCGCCGTGATTGGGGCGGCGCTGGAGCGGCCCGGAATACGCAGGCGTGATCTGCTCATCGCCATCGCAGCCGGTATTGCGGGCACGCACGCGGGCTGGAAGATCGTCAACGAACCGAAGCTGCTCTACTTTTCAGACCCGGTGAACAAGCCGCGCGAGGAACTGTGGGCGGGGCTGTTGCTGGCCGGGCTCGCGTTCCTTGGGTGGCTATGGCGGCACCCTGTTCCGCGTGTCATGGCGCTGTGGGGCTGCCTGGGCGGAGGCCTGGGCTTCGGGCTGGGCGGTTGGTTTCAATCCATGGGACGCGAGCACGCGAACACGCCTTGGGTGGAGTACTGGAAGCTGATGGAGTTCACCTTTGGCTTCCTTCTGGGGGCGGGTCTGGCCCATGCGGCGCGGCGGGTGCATGAGGCGCTGCCGGACGCCGATGAGGGCATGAAAACGGCGGGGTGGCTGCGTGAAGCCGTGGCGGGGGCGCTGGTGATGACGGCCGCCCTGGTGGCGTATCGCCACGTGCCCGGGCGGTACGAATACACCGTGGTGGGTGGCGCGCTTCTGGCGCTGGTGCTGGCGTGGCCGAGGCTGGGCGTGCAGATTGGGATCGCGATGACTTATTGCGCCTTCGCCATCGACTTTCAGCGCAACAACCCGCAATTGCATGCCGCGGTGCTGTGGGTGCTGATTGTTCTCACCACGGCTGCGGTAGCCATTGCCGCGGCCCGCATGGAATCGGCCCGTGCCTTGCTGCTGCTGGTGATGTGGACGGCCGTCGCGATGTCGGTGGCGAAGTCCTATGCACGCGGCATTGCCTGGAACGGCCATGCGATCGTGGAAGTGGTGTTCGTTCTGATGGCCGTTGCGGTCACCCGGATGTCGCGGCGTCTCACTGCGCCCGCAGCGCGATAGCGGGGTCTATGCGTGTGGCGCGATGCGCGGGCCACCAGACGGCGCCGAGGGCGGCCAGCGCCAGCATCAGAGGAATGAGGATGAACACAGCGGGGTCCCACGGGGTGACGCCGTATAGAAAGCTGGTCAACTGGCGGGCCAGCGCCAGGGAGGCCGCGAATCCCGCGACAATGCCGATGCCGGTGAACAGCATGGCCTGCCGGATCACCATGCCGCGCACGTCGCCCCCGGAGGCCCCCAGGGCCATCCGGATGCCGATCTCCTGGGCGCGCTGCTCCACCGAGTAAGCCATCAGGCCATAGATGCCGATGCCGGCCAGCAGCAGCGCCGAGCCCCCAAAGATGCTCATCAGCAGCATGTGGAAACGTTGCCTCGACGTGGTGCCCCGGACAATGTCCGTCATCACGCGCGGGCGCGCCGTGGGCAGGCCGCTGACCTGACGCAGTTGTTCCTCGATCGCCGCGCGCTCCGCCATGGGCTCCCCTCGGGTGCGGAACACCCAGACCACCGGCACGATGCGGGCATTGAGTGCCAGGACGCCATCGGGCACCTGGGCGAAGGGCACGTACATCGTTGGATACGGTTCCCGGTTCAGGCCGTCGTCGCGTGTATCTCCCACGATGCCGATGATCTGGCGGGGCTGCTCGGGGTCGAAGATCGGCATGATGCCTTTGCCGATGAGGATGCGGTCGGCTAACGGGTCCCCTTTGGGCCAGTAGCGGCGGGCCATGGCTTCGTTGATGACGGCCACGGGCTGAGCGCTGGCGTTATCGCGGGTGTCGAAAACGCGTCTGCGCACAGTCTTGATGCGGAAGACTTCGAAGAAGCCGGGAGCAACATCCCGCCAGCCGCCTCCGCCGTGATACGGGCCCTCCTGGAGCGGGCGCCCGATGACGCGGAACGGCAGGCCGAAACCGTTCCTCACCGGCAGACAGCAGGAGGCCGAGGCCCGTTCGACGCCAGGCAGCCCCTCAATGCGTTCGGTGGCGGTGCGGATCAGCCGCTCAAGGCTGGCGGCGGTCTGGTGGTCGCGCCCGGTGAGAGACATTTCAAGCGTCAGCACGTTGTTCGGGTCGATGCCGGGGTTCACCGTGTAGAGTGCGGCCGCGGTGCGAATCAGCAGGCCCGCGCCGGTGAGCAACACCAGCGCCAGGGCCACTTCCACAGACACCAGTACGGTGCGGGCGCGATTCTGCCGGAAACCGCTGCCGGCGCGGCTGGCGGTCTCTTTCAGCGCCGAGTTCAGGTCGAGTTTCGCCGCGCGCAAGGCGGGGACGACTCCGAACAGCACACTGGTGAGCACCGCCGCACCGGCGGTGAACGCCAGCACGTACAGATCGATGGAGACCGTCTCGCCATTTTCGCCCAGACGGGGCAGGCCCGCCGTGTTTACAGCCAACAGGGCACGGATGCCGAAGACGCCGAGCGCAAGACCGAGGATGGAGGCCGCTGAGCCAAGCAGGAGGCTTTCCGTCATCAGCAGCCGCATGATCCGGTTCGGACCCGCCCCGAGCGCCGCGCGCACCGCCAGTTCCCGGCGGCGAACCTCGCTTCTGGCCAGCAGGAGATTCGCGACATTCGAGCACGCGATGAGCAGCACAAAACCCACCGCGCCGGCCAGAATCCAGATGGATTGGCGATGCCCGCGGACCATGCCGTCTTTCAGCAGTTCCGCGCTGAACGTTTCGTTCGGGCCAAGCGTGGTCTTGAACCGTTCGCGATACACGGCCGCCGACGCATCGAGCGCCGCCCGAGCCTGGGCCAGGGTCACACCGGGCTTGAGCAGCGCGGTGGACTGAAAGTAGTGGCCCTGGTCAATGGTCTCCGGATCAAGCTGAAAGGGAACCCAGACTTCGGGCCGGCCCCCGAGGTCTTCGAAATTGTAGCTTGAGGCAACCACGCCGGTGATGGTGTGCGGCAGGCCCGCCAGGTTCATGGATTGGCCCAGCACGTTGGGGTTCGCCTGGAAGCGGTCTCGCCAGAGGCGTTCACCAATCACGACGGCCAGAGGCCCGCGCGGCGCGTCTTCCTGGGCGTTGAATCCGCAGCCCAGCACCATGGGCACGGTGAAGACCCGGAAGTAGGAGGCGCTCACGCGCGAGGAGCGCAGTTGAATGGGAAACTCCCCGCCGGTCCAGTTGAGGACCCCTTCGTCGAACGCGGCCACATCCTCAAACACGGCCTTCTGGCGCGACCAGTGCGCAAACTTCGCCGGTGAAACGCCTTGAAACTGGCCGTCGCGGGTCCTGGTTTCCGGCGTCACCATGCGGTGGGCGTTCGGAAATGGCGGGTCGCGCAGCAGGACCGTGTTGACCAGGGAGAAGATGGCCGTGTTGGCGCCGATGGCCAGTGAGAGCGCGGCCAGGGCGGTGATGGTGAATGGCCGGTCTTTGGCCAGGAGGCGGAGGGCGATCCTCAGGTCGTGCAGGAAGCTGGACATAGATATGCCGTGTTTAGACGCCTCATCGCCCGGAAAGTTTCGTCGCGCGGCGTGCGCCGGGGTAGAATGGGATTGAGGCCGGTGTAGCTCAGTTGGTAGAGCATCTCACTTGTAATGAGAGGGTCGGGGGTTCGATTCCCTCCACCGGCTCCAGTTCGCAGCGAAAGGAGGGGGCGTAACGGATTCGACGGGATTGCATTCGTCGTGGTGAGGCGTGCCGGGTTCCGAGCTCCCGTAAAACGATCGGACAACCAAAACTGCCAATCAGCAGTTTGCATACGCTGCCTAATTAATTAGGTAGCCACTCCAACGGGTGAGTCAGGGCCCCGCCAGTGAGTGTCATTTTCCTGGCTCTGGCGCAAGGCTTCGGTCCGGAGCCCCAGGCCGAGACTCAATCGGACTAGATGGTTGAGGGCCTTGCCGGCTCTTTACCCAGCCGTCGAAACTTAAAGAACCGGAAACGCACGTAGTTCTCGCCAGGGCGGACAGTTTCGGACGCGGGTTCAACTCCCGCCGCCTCCACCACCATTTCGCGGCCCCAGCCGTTACCCGGGGCCTTGTCTGATTCGAACTTTGGTTAATTCGAAGGATAGTTCGGAGCCACGAACGGATAGACATCCGGCAGCACCTTCACGTCCGTTGTAAAGATGAACGGCAGCTTTCCACCGCTTGGAAACGTCAGTTCGATGAAGTATGCTGTCCAGCCCTTCTCCGGCGCTGCCAGCTTCGCCGTGTAGACACCCTTGCCGGCGGATTGCAGCGTTTCCGAAGTGTAGGCCTTGCCGATGGTCATCAGCCGGAAGTCGCGCTTCTCGGGGTTCGTTGCGCGCCAGAGCTTCACTTCGGTGGGCTCTGTGGCGCATTCAACCCGTAGCGTGCCGTCTTTCTCGAACTTCCAGGAGAACTTAGGCCGTGGCCGGTTGTTGAGCAGCGCGTCATAGTAGGCCATGGCGCCTTCCATCGCGTTCGATCCGCGCAGTGAGTGATCGGTATTCGGCACGTAGCGCAGGTACTTTTCGCCCTTCAGTTGGTCAAAGTAGAACTGCGAGGAGTCCGGCACGAAGAACTGGTCGCCGGCTGAATTGACAATGTACTTCGGCATCGTGAGCCGGTCCCGATATTCGAACGGCTCCTCAATCGACATCAATGCCCGGTACTGACGCGTGTTCGACCTTGGCATGATGTCCTTGTTCTCATAATCTTTCACCGCCGGCGCGTAGCCGCCGTAGACGCGGTAGTGATGGACGAACGAGGGCACGATATTGAGCAGGTCGATGACAAAGGGCACAATGCCTGTGACGCGCGGGTCGACGGCGGCGGTGGTCCAGGTGGTCCAGCCGCGCTTGGAGCCTCCGCCCACAAAGAACTTGTCCACCTTCACCTCGCCGCCTTCCCTCGACGCCAGGAATGCGGTCACCGCATCCATGGCACGCACCGCCGATTTGGTCATCGGCAGACGCAGGGGCCAGATCTCATTGCCCGTCTTCAGAAACTTATCCCAGGTGTAGGCGATGATCTCGTCTTCCACTTTGTTCCTGCCGGGTTCGTCTTCAAACGCCAGGGGCTGGTTGGGCACCATGCGGAGTTCCACCGCAACGGTTCCCGTATTGTTGGCGATCATCCAGGTGGAGGCGTCCGCCCGCTCCGGAGGCTTGGAGTTGTTGTTGCCCCCGCCGATAAACAGAAACGCGGTGGAATGCTGCACCTTCGCGGGTTTGGCGATGGTCACCCAGTGCTTCCACAGGGTGCGGTCCACACCCACCGGTGGCTTCCACTCCTGGGAGGTCAGTTCCAGAACGTAGGACGTGACCTGTTCGCCGGGGATGGTCTTGATCAGTTCGTACTTGTAGCTCGCGTCGGGGGCCGCGACGTAACGGTCGAGCGCCGTCTTCCGGGAATCGGCGGCAATCAGGAGAGCGGCGGAGGCCGCGAAAAATAGAAGCCTGAGCATCACATTGCCGATGATAGCAGGCGATCCCGAACTGGCTTCAAGGCGTGGTCCAGGCACCCGTTTCCGTTGATCGGAAGATGGCCTCAATCACTCGCATATTGGCAATGGAGTCTTCCAGCGGCACCGGCACTTCCGTGTTGTCCAGGATCGCGCGTGAGAACAGGTCGCCCTGGATGGTGTATTGATCGCAGGTGGGTATCTCCTCAATGCGCGAGCCGTAGCCGAAGAGGCTGCTGCCGTCATCGATAAGCAGGCGGGCCGGCCGGTCGATGGGTGCGTTGAACGGAATGTCCAGTTCGATGCGGCCACGCGTGCCCAGAAGTTGCACGCGCTGAAACGCCACCTGTTGTGTGCTGCAGGTGAAGACGCACTGGCCGGGCGCGTAGTCCATGAGGACGCTGGCCAGGCGGTCCACTTGCATCTCCGGATCGCGCTCCACCAGCCCCAGGACGCGCGCTGGCTCGCGGCCGTAGATGAGCCGCGAGAGCGTGATGGGGTAGCAGCCGATATCCATCAGACCGCCGCCGCCCCACTCCACGCGGTTGCGGATGTTCGCCGGGTCATTGTTGAAGTAGCTGAAGAAGCCCGCCATCACATTCAGCCGGCCGATAGCGCCTTCGCGAACCAGGGATCGCGCGCGGAGCCACTGCGGATGAGTGCGGGCCATGAATGCCTCGCCGACCTTGACGCCGGTTTCATCGCGGGCGCGGATGAGTTCCAGGGTTTCCTCGCTCGAAAGCGCAATGGGCTTCTCGCACAGCACGTGCTTGCCGGCGCGGGCGGCGGCCACCGACAACGGCACGTGCAGGTGGTTGGGCAGCGGGTTGTAGACGGCGTCGATTTCAGGGTCCGCGAGCAGGTCCTCATAGGATCCGTAGGCTTTCGCGATGCCGAGTTGCGCGGCGGCTTGGCGAGCCCTGTCCAGGTTGCGCGAGGCGATAGCCACAACGGGCGTGAGCGGTGACTTCTTCATGGCGGGGATCACCTTCACGGTGGCGATCTTCGCCACACCGATGACGCCCCAGCGGATTTGTTCGGGCATGGTAGTCCGATCTTAACGGGTTCCCGCGCCACGCCGTCGCCCATGGTATCTTCTGAAACTTGGCCGGGGAATCACAAACCTACGAGATTCGCGTGCAGCGCGGCGGCGGCGCCGTTTCCTACTCTGTGGTGCTCGCGCCTCGGATGACGGTGTTGGACGCACTATTCATCGTTCAGCGCACCATCGATTCGACCCTCGCGTTCCGCTGTGCGTGCCGCGTGGGCATGTGCGGCACCTGCGCCGTGCGGATCAATGGACGCCCGGGCCTTGCCTGCAGGACTCGTCCCAGCGAGTTGGGGCGTCCGGCAATGGACGTGGCGCCGTTGGCACACCTGCCCGTGATTCGCGATCTGGTGGTATCCATGGAACCCTTCTTCGCCCAGTGGAAACGGGCGCGCCCGCGCTTTCGCCCGAAGCAGCCGGAAGCCGCGGCCACCGCCGCCATTCCACCAGACTCGGAGTTTGGCCTGCTGGCGGCGGGCAAGCGCGATTGCATCACCTGCGGCGTGTGTTTTGCCGCGTGCGGTGTTCGGACCACGAGTGGCGAGTACTTGGGTCCGGCAGCGGTCAACCGGGCCTTGTTGCGCATCGCCGACCCTCGCGAAAGCGGTGGCCCCGAGCGTCTGGCCGTGCTCAATGAGGAGCGCGGCGGAGTTTGGCGCTGCCACACCACCTTCGACTGCACGGAAATGTGCCCCAAAGGCATTGACCTCACTGATTCCATCGCCCGTCTGAAGCGCGGCCTGGCGGCCAGGGGCCGGCTATGATCCCTCTCCAGCGCTGGACCGGCATCGCCCTGCTCATTTACCTGCTGCTGCACATACGCACGATCCATACGCTGAGCGAGGGGCCGCAGGCGTTTGACCGCGCGTTGGCCGTCTTCCGGCATCCGCTGTTCAAGCTGGGTGAGGTGGCGCTCCTGGCCACCGTCATCGCGCATGCGGCCAATGGACTCACCTTGACGCTATTCGACCTTGGCTACGGACATCGCGCCCGGCGGCGTATTCGCATGGTGGCGGCCGTGGCTGGCGGAGCATTGTTTCTGGCGGGTGGTGTTCCGCTGTTCCTTGGCGGAGTGATGGGCCGGTGAGTACGGCGATCCATTGGTGGCTGCAGCGGTTGACTGGCGCGCTGCTTCTTCTGCTGCTGGCCGGCCACTTTTGGGTGGAGCATTTCCTTACGCAGGAACTCCGGCGCGGGGAGCTTTCCTATCAGGCAATCGCCGGCCGCATCACTCATCCGGCGTGGCAGGCCATTGATATTGCGTTCCTCATCGTCGCGCTGTATCACGGTCTTGCCGGCGTGCGGAACATCGTGCTGGACTACAGCCGGGTGGGACCGCGGGCTCTCCGCCTGTTGACGTGGGCGCTTGCCGCCGTGGGTGCTATGTGGGCGTGGTGGGGAATCGAGGCTTTTCGAGGACTGTGACGGCGCAAGTTCCCATCGAAGAGATCGAGACCGGCGTACTGATTGTGGGCGCTGGCGGGGCGGGGCTGATGGCTGCTCTTCATCTGGATTTGCAGGCGCCTGGATTGCCCGTCACCATTGCCGTCAAAGGGCTGCTGGGCCAATGCGGGTGCACGCGCATGGTGCAGGGCGGCTACAACGCGGTGATGCGCGCTGGGGATTCGTTTGACAAGCACTTTCTGGATACGGTGCGCGGCGGCGGCTGGATCAACAATCAGGAACTCGCCTGGACGCTGGTTCGGGAGGCGCCGGAGCGCATTGTCGAACTGGAGAATCGTGTGGGGTGCCTGTTTGACCGCAACCCGGACGGCACCATTCATCAGAAGGCGTTCGCCGGCCAGTCCTTTGACCGTACGGTGCATAAGGGCGACCTCACCGGCATTGAGATCATGTCCAACCTGCGGGACTACGTGATCGAGAGCGGCGCAAGGGTGCTGGAGGAGACGCGGGCGCTGGATCTGCTGGTGGATGACGGGCGTGTGCGCGGTGCGCTTCTGCTGTCGATGCGCGAGGGACGGTTCATCCTGGTACGTGCCCGCGCGGTGCTGGTGGCCACGGGCGGTGGCGCGACGATGTATCGGATTGCCTCGCCCTCGCTTGAGAAATCGGGCGACGGAATGGCGATGGCGGCGCGCGCCGGGGCCGTGTTCGTGGATATGGAGATGCTCCAGTTCCATCCTACAGGCCTGTTGGTGGGGCGCTCGATTGCCACCGGCGGTTTGCTTGAGGAAGGGCTGCGCGGGGCGGGTGCCCGGTTGTTCAACGGACGCGGTGATCGCTACATGGCTCGATATGATGCGGAACGGCTGGAGCGCGCGACACGCGACGTGGTGTCGCGCGCCAGTTTCCACGAAATCCGGGCCGGCCGTGGCACACCTGCGGGTGGCGTCTACCTCGACGTAAGCCATCTGGCGCCGGGTGTGGTTGAGCGGGATTTTCCGGGTATGGTGGCGCGCTGCCGCGACTATGGTTTCGATCTGGTGCACCAGCCGGTGGAGGTGTCCCCTTCGGCCCACTACCAGATGGGCGGCGTGCGCATCGATCGGGACGGCCGCACCGGAATCGCGGGGCTTTTCGCCGCCGGTGAAGATGCCGGTGGTGTCCATGGTGCGAATCGCCTTGGAGGCAATGGCGTTGCGGATTCCATCGTCTTCGGCGCTCGTGCCGGCGGCGCACTGGCCGGGTGCGGCGATGTTCGCGCTGGGGCGGCGATACCCACCCTGGCCGCGGAGCACGCCGAATACTGGTCGCGAAGTTTGCTGCAAGGCCGGGCGGGCGATGTCTTTGCGATGCGCGAGGAGTTGAACAATCTGATGTGGAACGAGGTGGGAATCCTGCGCACCGGCGCGGGCCTAAAACGGGCGGGCGATCGTCTGGCGGAAATGGCGGATGAACTGGCGGGCCTCCACACACCGGGTCCGCTGGCGTGGAACGCGGCGTGGCAGGAACGCATGAACCTCCAGAACCTCATCGCCACCGCCCGTTTGATGACAGCCTCCGCCGAAGCGCGCACGGAAAGCCGAGGGGCGCACTTCCGTGAGGACTTTCCCCAGCCGGAGGATGCCTGGCTCCGGAACGTGTTGATCGACTCGGCGAGTGGGAAGATATGGACGGAGCCGGTGGCGTTCTCCCGCCTCCGGCCGGAATGAGGCGAGGCGTGGACCTGCATCCGATCATCGAGCAGACCGCGCGCGATCTCTACATTCGCGCGCTCAAGACGATTCCGGATGACGTCCGCCGGGCTCTGGCGCGCGGTCTCGACGCCGAGGTGCGGGCCGGGGAAGAGACCGCCCGTCAGGTGATGTTCACCATAGTCGAAAACATCCAGGTGGCGGAAACCGAAGACACACTGGTGTGTCAGGATACCGGCTTGCCGGTCTACAAGCTGCGCATCGGCTCAAGGATCGCTCAGAGCCTGGACCTATCCCAGGTAGTGGCAAGCGTCCGGCGCGGAGCCGAGCGGGCAACGGCGGAGTATCCGCTCCGGTCCAATACCGTCCATCCGCTCACAAGGCGGAACACCGGCACGAACTCGGGTGAAGGAATGCCCGTGGTCAAACTGGAGTTTGTTCCTGGCGGCGAAACCATCGAGATCAACATGGCGCCCAAGGGTTCAGGCTCCGAGAACATGAGCTTTCTCCGAATGCTCAACCCTTCCGAGGGCTTGGCCGGAATTAAGCGCTTCGTCCTGGAGTGCGTTCTTGAGAGCGGCGCGCGGCCGTGCCCGCCGGTGATTGTGGGCGTGGGCCTGGGCGGCACCTCCGATGTGGCCATGACGCTGGCCAAGGAGGCGGGTTCGTTTCGCCGCATTGGATCGGTGAACGCCGATCCCGCGGTGGCGGAGCTGGAACGGTGGCTGCTCCAACGCATCAACGAACTGGGCATCGGCCCGCAGGGCCTGGGTGGCGTCACCACGGCACTGGCCGTGCACATCGAGTGGGCCCACACCCACATCAGCCACAATCCGGTGGCCGTGAATATGCAGTGCTGGCGTGGGGAGCGGGCCACCGCCGTGATCGACGCCGCTGGGAGCGTTCGCTATGCATCATGACTTGGCGGCGCCCCTCGCCCAGGATGCCGTGGCCCGGCTGCGGGTACGGGATACAGTTTCGCTCACCGGCCGCATCTTCGGCATCCGCGACGCCACGCAGATCCGCATTTTCGATGAAGGCGTTCCGCCGCCCGTGGACCTTACGGGCGCCGTCTGTCTCCACACGGCCCCAGGCGTGCGGCGCCGGCCGGACGGCAGCTACGAAAAACTCTCCATCGGCACCACCACCTCGACGCGAATGGATCGTTTTGTGCCCGGCCTGCTGGACCGCTACGGTGTCCGCGCCGTGGTGGGCAAAGGCGGACTGCTTGCGCCCGGCGTGGCGGCGATGCGAGAGCACGGCGGTGTCTACCTGGCGATCACGGGAGGAGCGGCGGCGCTCGAAACCCTGCAGATCGAAGAGATCGAGCAGGTGTGGTGGGAGGACCTGATGCCGGAGTGCCTCTGGCAGTTCCGCGTGCGCGCCTTCGGGCCGCTCATTGTAGCCGTCGACGCCCATGGCGGAAACCTCTATGCGGACGTCACCGTTCGGGCCCGCGAACGGCTATCCGGCATGGGATTCTAGAAAAAAGTGGAACTTTCGGCGCGCCCGCGGACAATACAAGATAGGTGAATGGGTGACGGAAGAGGCGCGCGACGCAAGCGACGAGGCACTGCTTGAGCGTTCAACACGCGGCGATGAGGCTGCTTTCGTGGCGCTTTACCGCCGTTTAGGGCCCCGAATTCACCGGTTTGCGCGCCGTCTGGCCAGCGGTAAGGCGTGGGCCGAGGAGGTAGTCCAGGAAACCTTCCTGCTCCTGATTCGAACCCCGGGTGCCTACCGGCCGGAACGCGGCCCGCTGCTGCCGTTTCTGTACGGTGTGGCACGCAATCAGGTGCGGCGTCGTGCACGGGAAGCGGCGTGGGAATTGCCGGACGAGGGGCCGGAACTGCTGGACGAGGCCGATCTGGTGGCGGATCTGGAACTGGCGGGCGGACTCGAACTTCTTCGAGCCGCCGTCGATGCTCTACCTTGGCGGTATCGCGAAGTGCTGGTCTTGTGCGAATTGGAAGAGTTGAGCTACGAGGAAGCTGCTCAGGCGCTCGAATGCCCCCTTGGCACCATCCGGAGCCGGCTCAGCAGGGCCCGGGCCTTGCTGGCCCAAAAAGTGAATCAGACGATGCAGAAAAGAGCTGTAAAGATATGAAGAAACAGGGCAATCGCCTGGATCGGGCTCTCCGAGCCCTGGCCCAGGCCGACGACCCGGCGGATGCCAGTCCGGCGGTCGAGCGGGCGCTCCTGGCCGCGTACCGGCGGCGCCCGGCCGCCCCGCGTACCTGGATTCTTGTGGCGGCCGCGGCTGCGGTCTTGATCGCAGCGGGTCTGCTGGCCCGCTCCGGAGCCTCATACCGGCCGAAGGCCGCGGCGGCTCGGGAAGTGGTGACCGAGTTTCTGCCTTTGGCGGGCAGCGAACAGATGCCACCCGTCGAAGGAGCGCAGATCTATCGCGTCCGGCTGCCGAGGTCCGCCTTGTGGACCGTCGGTCTTCCGATGACCGAAGAGCGCGCCCATGAGCGCGTGGATGCGGATGTCTTGTTGGGGCCGGACGGAGTGGCGCGCGCCATTCGCTTCGTTTCGCAATCACCCATGGCGCGCAGAACCGTTGAAAGGACACAACAATGAAGGGTTTCTTGATGGCAGGATTGGCGGTTTACGCGCTTCAGGCGCAGGATCCGCACGTGATTGAGTTGCACGCCCCCCCGCCGGGTGTGGGCGGCATCAGGACCGAAGGACGGGCCATGATGTTCGCGGGCGGCGACCATACCGTCGAGTTCATCGGGTTGGAAAGCGCGGTGGCTGGCAGGCAGGTGAAGGGTGCGCCGTATTCGGCGGATTCGGTGACGGAATCGATTCAGGCCATGGCCGACGGCAACCGGATTGTCCGCAAGAACACCGCCGCGGTGTACCGGGATGGCGAAGGGCGCACGCGCCGCGAGCAGTCCCTGAGCGGGTTGGGGCCTTGGGCCACCAAGGGCGAACCCGAACAGTTGGTCATGATCGAGGATCCGGTGGCAAAGGTGCACTGGTCGCTCGATCCGAAGAACAAGATTGCACGCAAGTTCACGTTCCCGGAAGGCGCCGGACGCTTTGAGTTCAAGACCGATACCACGGCTGGCGGCGTGAAAAAGGTAGAGAACATCGTGATCCAGCGTGGCCCCGGCGGGCCGGGCGGTGGGCCGGCGGGTGGGCCAGCCAGCGCGACCTTCACTCCGTTCATGGCCGCTGCCATGCCCGGAGGGCAGATGAGGACCGAGCAACTCGGCACTCGCACGATTGAGGGCTTGGTCGCAAAGGGTACACGCACCATCCACACCATCCCGGCTGGGGCGGTGGGCAATGAGCGGCCCATTGAGGTGACTTCCGAGTCCTGGTATTCGGAGGAACTGCAGACCACCGTTTTGACCCGCCACAACGACCCTCGGAACGGCGAACGCACCTTCAAACTGCAGAACGTGCGACGTGGCGAACCGTCGAAGCTGCTGTTCGAGCCGCCCGCGGATTACAAGGTGGAAGACGTCAAACCGCGCGTTGTGAACTTGACGGAAAAGAAGTAACCGCCTCTCTGAGACCTCTCTAACCTCGGGATGGGCCGCTCAGCAGTTCGACAAGCTGGGCGGCCCGTTTTCGTATCCCCAGATAGAAACTTCCGAACTGCGCATACACCGCGCTCACTTCGTCGAACCGCATTTCGTAGATCAGACGCTTGAACACCAGTGGATCGCCGGCAAACAGATCGACACCCCACTCCCAGTCATCAAATCCGATCGACCCGGTGATGATCTGCTTCACGTCACCCGCGTAACGGCGCCCCACCAGACCGTGCTCATGCATCATCCGCTGCCTCTCCGGCATCGGCACGGTGTACCAGTTCTTCGACTCCCCGCGCCGCCGGTCCATCGGATAAAAGCACACGTATGGGGCATCCGGAATCCGTGGATGCAGTCTCGGCGCCATGGCCTGTGCCTGCCGCGCCATCACATCCTTCACGGCCTCCTGCCATTCCGGGGTGTTCGGCTCCACACCCTGGCTGGCGAAGGCCGCATACTCTTTCACAGTGGATTCGTACAGGCCCAGTTCCACCACCGAAACGTACGACGACACCACGTCCACGGACTCCCACAACGCGAGCCGGGAGAGTTCCCATTCCACGGAGTTCAACGCATCCGGAGTGGGCCGGAAGTGGACGAGCATCAGGTCGCCCTTGTGGCCGAGCAGCGAGTAGAAGGCGGAGTTTTCGCCCTCCAGTCGCGCCAGAAGTTCCAGCGCCCCGCCGGCCACGCCGGGATCAAGCGGTCTTCTAAGCCGCAGCATCTGGTGCAGCACCCACGACCCTTCGATCGTTAGTGGTACACCAGGAAGCTGCGAGAAGTCGACGCCGGCCATGCCAGACTACTCGGTGACGACAGGGTTGGCCAGATCGCCAAGCCCTTCGGTGGAAACAACCACGTTGTCACCCCCGCGCAGATAGCGCGGCGGCTTGCGTGCGAATCCCACTCCAGGCGGTGTGCCCGTGGAGACCACATCACCGGATTGCAGCGTGAAGACACTCGAAAGGTACTCCACCAGAGTCGGAATATCGAAGATCAGTTCCCGCGTGTTCGAATCCTGAAGCGTCTCGCCGTTGATCGTCAGACTAATCCGCAGGTTGTGCGGGTCGGCGATCTCATCGGCGGTCACCAGCCATGGGCCCATGGGGCAGAAGGTGTCAAAGGTCTTTCCCATCAGCCACTGTGTTGTGGCCAATTGGTAGTCCCGCGCGCTCACGTCGTTCACGTTCATGTAGCCGAAGACGTGATCTTTCCAATTGGCCGCGGAGATGTACCGTCCGCCCCGGCCGATCACAAACGCGAATTCGGCTTCATAGTCCGGCTTCTCGCTGCGCGCTGGCAGCACGATACTGTCACCAGGCCCGATCACCGAGGTCTGGAACTTGTTGAAGATCGTCGGGACCTTCGGAATCTCCATGCCCGACTCAATGGCGTGATCGCGATAGTTCAGCCCCACGCAGATGATCTTGGGCGCCTTCGGAATGGGTGCGCACAGCTTGGCCGAACTGGCCGGAATGCCAGTGGGCCCGGAAGCCAGAAGCGCCTCCACTTTGGCGCGGGCGGCGGCGCCGCCGGCAACCACGTCAATCAGATCGGTGAACCCGGCCGCGGCCAGGGAGATGATGGAATTGCCGGAGAGCACGCCCGCTTGGGGCGCGCCATCGGCCAGATAGGTAACGTATTTCATGGCAGTGTCAGGGGGGAAAGTTCGATTCTACCATTCCCTCCGCGGATTCGACTACGATGAAAGCAGAGGTGACGCGCCGATGAACTCGTGGATGTGGCTGCTGGGAGGCTTGGTATTGCTGGCGGCCGAACTGCTCACGCCGGGTGGCTTCTACCTGATTTTCTTCGGTGCCGGGGCTCTGGCGGTGGGGCTCATCACGCTTCTGGCGCCCGTTCCCCTGGCCTTGCAGTTCGCCATCTTTGGCGCTCTCTCCCTGGCCGCGCTGGCACTGTTCCGGAAAAAGATCATCAGCCTCATGAACCGCCCTGCGGGCTCCGTGGCAGTCGACACCCTGGTGGGCTCTGAAGCGGTGGCGCTGGATGAGATCGCTGGACATGGCATGGGGAAGGCGGAGCTGCGCGGCGCGGCATGGACCGCCCGCAATGTCGGCCCCAGCCCCATCGGCCGCTCTGAGCGCTGCATCGTGGAGCAGGTGGATGGCTTGATGCTGCTGGTGCGCGGCCGCTGAGCTCTTGATGTCACTACTGGTGATATCACGACTGGTGTTGTCACGACTGGACCTTACCCAATCCGACCCCTAAAGGAGCATGAATGGATTCCCTGATCGTCGTCCTGGCCTTCCTGGCCCTTCTGCTGATCGTCCTGGCCAAAACTGCCGTCGTTGTCCCTCAACAAAACGCCTATGTCGTCGAGCGTCTGGGTAAGTTTGCCGGAGTCCTCGATGCCGGATTCCACATCCTGACGCCCTTCGTCGACCGCATTGCCTACCGCCTGTTACTCAAGGAACAGGCCATCGACATTCCCGAACAGATCTGCATCACCCGGGACAATGTGCAGGTGGGCGTGGATGGAGTGCTCTACCTGAAAGTGCTGAACCCGGAGCGTGCCTCCTATGGAATTTCAAACTACACCTTCGCCATCATCCAGCTGGCACAGACCACGCTGCGCAGCGAGATGGGGCGTATCGAACTCGACCGCACCTTCGAAGAGCGAACGAATATCAACATTTCGGTTGTCAGCGAACTCGACAAGGCCACCGAGCCCTGGGGCATCAAGGTGCTTCGCTATGAGATCAAGAACATCACGCCGCCGAAGGATGTTCTGGCGGCCATGGAAAAACAGATGCGGGCCGAACGCGAAAAGCGCGCCACCATCCTGCACTCCGAAGGTGTTCGCGATGCCGCCATCAACACGGCCGAGGGCGACAAGCAGCAGGTGATCAAGGCGTCGGAAGCCAACAAGCAACAGCAGATCAACGAAGCCGAGGGTCAGGCGGCGGCTATCCTTACCGTAGCCACGGCCACGGCCGAAGGCATCCGCCGCGTGGCTGAATCCATTGGAGCCTCCGGAGGCTTTGAAGCCGTCCAACTTCGGGTGGCGGAGAAGTACATTGAGCAGTTCGGCGCGCTGGCCAAGACCGGCAATACGTTCGTTGTGCCGGCGAATCTGGCCGACGTCAGTTCCATCATCGGAACCGCCATGGCATTCATCAAGAAAGCCGAGAAAGCCTGAACTTTCTCGAGGGGGAGCGTGCCAGATGAGCGCGCTCCGCATCCTCGCCCTCCACTGTGCTCGAAAACTCGTGCGATTAAGCCGTATCGTCAGCCAGCAGTTTTCCTATGTTAACAACGAGAGGAGTACTATTGCAACCAGTAGTACTGAATCGAGTGCGCGGCGTCAGAGTAGTGAAACTGCGAAGCGATAGGCAACGGGATTTTTCTGGAGGTAGAAATACCGCCAGCAGGAGGCTGTGATGGCCGAGTACCGTTTTTTCTTGTCGCGTACCTGGCCAACCGGGCCGCGCTATGATGAAGCAGTGCCGGACCGGCTTTATCTTTCCTATTCGCTCCCCGCGTTCGAACCCTCGTCCATGCTGAAGCCTTTTGAGACGATGCTGCGAAAGTTCCCGTTTTCGAAGCTGGTGCCGGGCGTGGTGCTGCGTGGGTACGCCCTGGAACCGGTGGAGCCGCCCTTGTTTGAGACCCGTTTCGAGGATGGCACGGCCATCGCCGGCATGGTGGAGGCCGCACGCGACTGGATTCGGGCGGATCATGCGTTCGAAGCCTACGGGGCCTGGGACCTGTGGCAGTGGGATGGCGATTGGAACGTGGCCCCGGCGCGCGTTTCGCTGTGGTGTCTCGGCCCGGATTTCGACGACTGGCATGGCGATCATTTGCGTATCGAATTCGGGGTGGATTCGCTCTTCCTGCCGGCGCCGGGCATCAAGGGCAGCGCGCGATTTGCCGAATCAAACCTCCGGTCATTGTTGAGGTTGACGCAGGATTTGGATTTGGTTCTGAGCCCCAGATCGCGGCGCCTCTGGTCGGAATCGGGCGAGAACTTCGCGGAAAGGCTTCAAGCCGCGGTTCTCGATGTTCAGTAAGAACAGACCGCGCTACGATAGGTGGATCGAATGAACCGGACACGCGTTGCCCTGTTTGCCGCGGCCGGCGTTGCGCTACTGGCTCTGCTCGCCTTGGTGGCCACCCTGAACTCGCTGGCGTATTCTCCGCCGCTCGTGCCGCTTCGCATCGGCCAGGCCGTTTCCCCGGCATATGAATCCGGGCCGTCCGGCCACGGCGGCCCGGCGAACGAAGTGATCGCCGAGGCAGCCCGGCGGCTCAAGATTCCCCTCACGTGGCTGCCCGAGGGTCTATCCATGGACGAGGAACTTCTTAGTGGCCGGGCCGATCTCTGGGTGGCGGCGGCCGATGTGCCGGAGCGCCACGGGCGATTTCACCTCACCCGGCCCTGGCGTTTCCAGCAATATGCCCTGTTCGGACGGTTCGCTGAGCGTGTTACCAATTTTGCGGGCTTACGAGTGGCCCATCCCGATCGCATCACCTATCGATGGTTGGTGAGCGACAGGCTACCTGCCTCGACCGGTGTGCCTGTGGCCCGTAGCAGCGACACGGCGCGCGCCATTTGCCGGGGCGAGGCCGATGTTGGGCTGCTCTCCTATCAGGCATTGGTTGCCGTTGCCCTCGACCGTCCACACATTTGCAGGCAGGAGGGTTTTCGAATCTATCCGTTGCCGCGAGGTGAAGTGCCGCTGGCGACCGTCTCCACCGCCGCGGCCGCCCGGCACGCCAAAGCGCTGCGGAGCGAGATCGACAACATGGCGAGCGACGGCTCCCTGGATCGGATTTACGCCAAACATCCTGGCGAACAGGCGGCAAATGCCCACTTCATGGCCGAAGTGCGGCGGCTGGCCGCAACACAACGGTGGCTTTCTCTGGGGTTGACCGTTCTGGGAATCTCGTTGGGAATCGGCGTCTGGATCCTCCGGCGCATGGTTGAGGCGCGCCGGGCCGCGGAATCCGCCAATCAGGCGAAGTCCGATTTTCTCGCTACCATCAGCCATGAAATCCGCACGCCGCTCAACGGTGTGATCGGCATGAACAGCCTGTTGCTCGAAACGCCACTCAACGCCGAACAGCGCGACTACGCCGAACATGCCGACAGGGCCGCGCGAACGTTGCTGGGTCTGGTAACCGATGTACTGGACCTTTCGCGCATCGAAGCCGGCCAGATGCCGCTGATCGAGGCTCCCTTCGACTTCAAGGCCACGATGCAGGACACCATCGGCATGCTCTCACCCGAAGCCCGCCAGAAGGGTATCGCGCTGGAATTGGAGTATGGCGCCGAGGTACCCGAGGGGCTGGTGGGAGATCCTGTCCGGCTGCGGCAGGTGGTGGTGAATCTACTGGCCAACGCGGTCAAATTCACCGGTCAAGGCTACGTGCGTGCCCGTGTGGCCGTGGAAGATGGCGCCGAACCCGCGCTTCGAGTCTCCGTGGAAGATACCGGCATCGGCATCCGGCCGGAAATTCTGCCGAAGCTGTTTCAAAAGTTCACGCAGGCGGACTCTTCGGCCACGCGCAGGTACGGTGGCACGGGTCTGGGCCTGGCCATCAGTAAACGACTGGTGACCGCGATGGGCGGCAGAATTGGCGTTAGCAGTGAGTTGGGCAAGGGGTCGACGTTCTGGTTTGTCATCCCCTGCCGGGCAGCGAATGTCGGTGCCTCGGTGCAGGTGAAGGTGGGCACGGTTCCCAGCGCGCGGCTGCTGCGCGTCCTGGTGGCGGAAGACAATCTCATCAATCAAAAGCTGATCACGCGTCTGCTCGAAAAACGAGGCCATACGGCCGATTTGGCGGGGACCGGGACGGAAGCGGTGGCCAAGGCCGCTGCGGCGCGATACGACATCATTCTGATGGATTGCCAGATGCCCGAGATGGATGGATTCGAAGCCGCGCAATTGATCCGAACGGGAATGGGCCCGTGTAAGGACATTCCCATCGTCGCGATCACCGCAAATGCCCTGCCCGCCGACCGCGACCGCTGCTTCCGCGCCGGCATGAACGATTTCCTGCCAAAACCTGTCTCGGCTGGCACCATCGAGTCGGCACTCCTGCGGTGGACCACTCAGCGCGGCGCCGCCAAGCCGCCTTCCACCAAGAGCCGCGCGGCTTCCAATCCGCCCGCGCGTTGAATTGCCGGCACGAAGAACCGTGCCGCAAAGTCTTCATCGGTACCCTGGAAACCGCCCAGCGGGGCCTTCAGCGAAACCTTCACCGGCGCCACCGCCGCCGCGAAGTAACTCCACACCGCCGCATTGCCCGTGGCCGCGATCTCAATCGATTCCGCGCCCCGGCTGCTCAGGTAGCGCAGGGCCGTAAGGATATCCTGAACACGCTCAGCGTCGTCGGAACGGTTGAAGGTGAGGAAATAGCGGTGCGAGCGGTCGCGTGCCGCGGCGGCGCGGCCAGTCTGGAACGCATCGATTGCCAACACATTGCCATCGCCGGTCTCCCTGGATGCGGGCAGATCGAGCGCTGCCGCCGAGCCACCGGCGTGCACGGCCAGGATCCATCTCTTTGATTGCCCGGCCCGATGCATCGCGGGAATGCGATCGCCCTTACCCGCGCGGCCCAACAGAAGGTCACGGCCCGAGCCCTGTTCAAGAACCTGCTCCGGCCACTCCACCGCCAGTGCCGCCATCAACCGGTCTCGGAGCACATTCGGGCGCTGCCCCGGCGGCGCCGTCATCCGCTTCCATGCGGCAAACACCCCTTGAAAGTCCAGCGCACCGGCAGCCATGGGCTTGCGGGTGTAGACCCGCAGTGTCTCTGGCTCTTCCATCGCCCAGCCGCGATCGCGCGGGGACTCCTCCGCGGCACGCACAGCCTTGGCCAGAAACCGGTACACCGATTCGCGCGATTCCCGGTGGTAATTGTGGGGGGCCTCAAACTGCTCCGTCGTCACATTGGCGGTCCGGTCGTACAGCGCGTAGATCGCCTGGATGGCGGGAAACTCCTCACGAGGTACGTTGCGAGTCCAATCGCCGGTTGCCGCCACCAGGTGCTGTGGCTTTGGGGCCAGCATGGCGGCGAACTCGACGTTCGACGTGTCCAGACGCAGGCTTGAGATGTTTTCACACGGTGAGCCGCCCTGCATGATGGCCGAGACCATGTTGACCGGCGCCGCGAAGGCGATCCGGTTATCGATGGCCGCGAGGGTGAACGTCTGTGTGCCACCGCCCGAGGCGCCCGTCGCGCCAAGCCTCGCCGTGTCAACATCGGGCAACGACGCCAGGTAGTCCAGCGCGCGAATCGAATTCCATGTCTGAAGACTGTACGGATTGAACGCCCAGAGCTGTTCCGCCGGCGTCTGGCCGAACGAGTGCGGTGTCTGCGAGGTGTCGTTGTACCCCACCATGTCGTAGCCGAACGCCACGAATCCCTGGCGGGCAAGGTTGGCTCCCAGTGCGATGCCGGAATAGTTCTGGGTGTTCTCAATGCGGCCGTTCCGCCAGTGGCCGTGCGGCAGCAGGATTCCGGGCAGTTTGCCGGTACGGCTGGCCGGGCGGTACAGGTTGCCGGCCAGGAAATAGCCCGGAATGGTCTCCAGCACGACGTTCTCAATGGTGTAGCCATCCCGTTCCACCTTGCCGTCCACCCGCGGGTTGAGCGGTGTGCGGGCGGGCATGGGCAGCAGTCCCGTGGCGCTCAGGATCTGACGCCGCAAGTGAGCCTTTCGCGCCTCCCACTGGGCGAGAGTGGCATAGCGGGGAAGTTCAAAGCGGGTATCCGTGTTCGGAGTTACCGTGTTGCGCCGGTCCTCGGCAGGAATCTGCGCGAGAACCGCGGAGGAGGCGGCGAGGTATAGAGAGATCTTGCACAACCAAGCAGGCATGGGAAACATCGTACCTGATCGTGCTAGCCCGCTTTTCTCACGGCATCTGATCGCAGCCCAAACTGACGCCGCGGACAAGCTCGAAATGACTCGTGCGGATCCTCCGCGGGTGTCTCGGTCAGAAATTTGCGGCAAAATGGCTGCCGCATACCGT
>VFZY01000007.1 GCA_016870915.1 Acidobacteriota bacterium
CCGGATCACCGAACAACTGCGGCGTGAGGGCTGGGTGGTGAATGCCAAGCGCGTCCACCGGCTGATGCGGGAGGACAACCTGCTGTGCGTCCGGAAGCGGAAGTTCGTGGTGACCACGGACTCAAATTCGTGAGTTCCGTGTTCGCGCCTTGGACTGACAGGCAAAACACGCTCGCCTCTGTAGAGGCATAACGACAGACTCTATAGAGGCACTCGCCTGTTGCGTCCAAGATTTCCCCTTGCGCCTTTCGCCTCTATGGAGGCATACCCGAAGCATGAGATTCCCGAAGACCCAAGTTATCGCCCCTCAAACTCCAGAGCCGTTCCTCCCGGGAATCTGTTAGAGTACAGATTCCCGGCAGGGGAACGGCCTTTTTCTTTTATGCGAACAATTCAAAGAGCGTCGGTGATTGGCACTGGCATGATGGGACCCGGAATCGCGGCAACGCTCGCCTTGGGTGGCATTCGGACCACGATTCTCAGCCGGACAGTGGAATCGGCGGAGCGGGGACTGGAAACTGCCGTGGCACAGGCAAAGCTGCTGGGCGAACACGGCCTGGCTCCGGCGGAACGGGCGGCGGCGGCCCCGGCATTGCTTGGGTGCGGAACGGACTGGGATGCGGCGGCCGGGGACAGCGATCTGGTGGTCGAGTCGGCTCCCGAGAACATGGCTTTCAAACAGGAACTGTTCGCCCGTCTGGACCGCGCGGCGCGGCCAGAGGCGATTCTGGCTTCAAACACCAGCGGACTTTCCATCACGTCCATTGCGTCCCGGTGCGCGAATCCGGAGCGAGTAGTGACCACGCACTTCTGGAATCCCCCGCACCTGATGCCGCTTGTCGAGATCGTTCGGGGGGAAAAGACGGCCGAAGATGTGGTGGCAACGCTGGGAGTGTTGCTGCGGGATTGTGGCAAGGCGCCGGTGGTGGTGAAGAAGGACCGCCCCGGGCAACTGGGCAACCGGTTGCAGTTGGCGTTGATCCGTGAGGCGGTCAATATCGTGCAGGAAGGGATCGCGGACCCGGACGACGTGGATACGGCGGCGCGCGCGGGCTTTGGGCTGCGATTGCCGGTCTACGGCATCTTCGAGCATCAGGACATGGTGGGGCTCGACATGGGGTATGCGATTGCCGACTATGTCTGCCGCGATCTGTTCAGCGAGCCGCGGGCACCGGAACTGTTTGCGGAAAAGGTAGCGGCCGGGCACCTGGGAGCCAAGGTGGGCCGGGGATTCCACGACTGGACCGTGAAAGACGCGGCGGCCGTGCGGTCCCGCCGCGACAAGTTCGTGTGCGAGTTTCTGAAGTCGGAGTTTGGCGAGGTCTACCGGACGCCGCCAAACCCTGCCCGCGACAACAGCTAGAAGCGGCCGTTCAGTACTCGGATGGAGTAACTGGAGACGCCGGCGCCGTTGGTGAGCAGGCGCAAAGGGACTTGGATCATTTCCCCGGTGTCAAGGCCGCGCTGCAGAGTGATGTACGGCACACCCTCCTCCACGCCCGAACTGCCTTCCAGCGTGACGCCGCGTGGCAGGCCGCCCACCAGGATCTGCAGCGGACCGCCGATGGACCTGCCGTTATTCGTGATCTTGATGGTGGCTTCCAGCCGGCGCGTGGTCCGGTTGTAGACAAAGGCCGGCTCTTGAATGGCGAGCGAAGCGGTTGCGTCCGTGGGGGCATGGGCAAGATAGACCACCGGATGATCGTGATCCGTCAGACGGAGCGGGGATGCGGCGTCGTTGCGCGCGATCTCCGGGAAATCAGCGTTGGACCTTCCGTAGGCCATTCGCGTCACGATGGCGGCCAATGACTGGGAGGCCAGGGCGTGATCAAGGGTCTGGGCGTTGCCGTCGAACGAGTAGGAGTAGCGTTCGCTGGCGGGAAGCAGCAGACCCAGGTTGGTGAGGTCCGGGTTGACTACATCGGGCGACGACAGCAGCACTTCGGATGGCAGGGCCGGTTTGCCCATGATGGCGCCAGTCACATCCACATACCCGTCGTTGAATTCGAAGGCATTGTAATCGCCGAGAACCAGCACACGGCCGTTGGACGCCTGAAGCTGCTGAACCAGGCCGGCCACGAAATCGGCTCCGTCCTTGCGCTTGGCGCGGCGGCGGGCACTGGTTTCGATATTGGACAGAGCCAGCAGATGGAGGTTGACAACGATGATCTTGCGGGAGGCGCCGCCGCCGGGGGGCGTAACGGTGGCTCGCAGGACCAGCGGCGGACGGTCGAAGGTGGTCTCCAGTTGGTTGTTTTCCGGGTTCAGGAACTGCCTGGCGTCGCCTTCCTGCGTGATCTGATCCACGGTGATTCCGCGATTGCCGCGCACCAGGTATCCCACGTCGATGCCGCCGATGTCGTTGCCTTCGACCAGGAAAGACTGATACGAAAGCGAGGGATCATCCTGGGCCAGTTTGGCGGCGATGGCCTGGAGGGCGCCGATGTGCTCGGCTTCCTGCACCGCGATGATATCCGGGGAGTTCAGGACGTTGCGGATGGAGAGCGACAGCTTGTTCAGACGGTTGATGAACGCTTGCGACGTGAGTTGGGTGTCGCCGCCGGGGTCATCCGCCGTATCGTAGAAGCGTTGCAGGTTCATCGACGCCACGGTGAACTCGGAGTCGAGCGGCGCGGGCGCGGCGCCGGCGGAAGGCAGGGCCGGATTGCCCAGAGGCGTGGTGGGCAGCAGCGTGTGGGTGCGGAAGCCAAAGTCGAGCGGTCCGGTGGCGTTGACAAAGACCGTTCCCGCGGCGGTGTTGGCGGCGGCGACACCGGTGATGCCGTCGCTATCCACGCGCAGGCGTTCCGGGTTCGAATCGAAGCGAGGTGTTCCAACCGGGGCTCCGAGGGGCAGAGCGTCGGGAAGGATGAGACCCGGTTCCCGGAACGGACGGGCCGTGCCGGTGAGTACGGCGTAGAAAACACCGTTCGAGGTGGACGTAGCGTTGGCCTCGGAGAGGCTGCCTTGGGTGGGTGCCACGGCGGTGAGCGACACAGCGGTGACCAGCATGCCTTCGTAGCGCTCGAGGGGCTGGGTCTTTTCAAGATCGGTGCCGCCGCGGGTGAAATCGGCGGCGTTGAGGACGATGGGCGCGGGCAGAGGGTGACCGGTGGAGAGTTGGGAGACCGTGGGTCCGGTGATCTCGGTGAGGGCCATGCCGTCTGGGTCTGTCGCGGCGCCCTTGAACTCGACTACGCTCCCGGTGACTTGCACGCGATTGCCGACGGCCGCGGTGGCCGGGGGCGCTGAACTGGTGAAGACAAAGATGCCTTCCGAGGTGGCGGGATTGGCATCGTATTCGTTTTCGGCGTTCTGCAGGAAGAAGCCGTTCGACTTGCGCGCGGTAACTATGCCTTGGGTTGTGACACTCTGGCCGGTGAGCGGCGACGAACTGCCCGCGCCCTGGATGGCGTTGATGGAGGTGAGCGTGGGGATGACCACGCCGCACAGGTTTTCGACACTGCTATTGCGGGGGTTCGGCGGGGTGGCGGAAAAGTCCGCGCTGTTGCTGTTGGTGTCGGTGCAACCCTGGTTGCCGCGCATCGCGGCGTTGGTGTTCGAGGGCGCCGGTGCGGGTCCCGTTCCTTCGAACAGATTCGCCGTGGTGCCATAGCCCACGAAATCGACGATGCGGCCGCCCGAGGTGCCCTCACCCGCGGCGAGGGCAGTTCCGCAGTTGCTGCTGAGCAGGGCGAACTTTCCCGCAGTGGCGCCCGCGGCGGTGAGGCCGGTGGCGTCGGGCGTTGGAAGGTTCTGCGTGCCGCCCGTGCCCTGAGCCAATTGGACCAGGTAATGCCGGTGCGGCTCAATGGTGCCGGTGAGAGTAGTCGACTGGTTGTTGCCCAGCGTGAACACACCGGTCGCCGAGGCGTACTGAAGACACCAGCCACTGAGACTGACCGGATTGTCGCCCTTGTTGAGAAGCTCCACGAAATCGTACCGGTACGTGGCGCCAGAGTTGCCGCCGCCCCCGTAGAGCTGGCTGATGATGACCTGAGCTGGGAGTGTGGCGGAGGCCGCAAGCGCGGCCGACAGGAAGGCGCGGACGAATCCGGAAGTGAACATCGGGATCAATATAGCACGCGTGATTTACATTACAATGAACCGAATAGCACGCGTGATTTACATTACAATGAACCGAATCAGAGAGCCTTCCCGGAAAGGCTCCTGGGCCATACCGTGGGGACGGGTCACGCAAGAAGGCTTGCCGAATGCACGAGTTATGCATCTTGGATCGGCGCAGTTCTTGTGGGTTTGAGCAATCTGACTAATCCGGGAAGTCTGCGAGACGCCCCGTTCATGTAGCGCCTGCCACCGCAAGGCGTCAACCAGCACGGATTTCAGGAGCGTTGTCAGCATGCTCTGTTTGCCGCCATGATACGCTTGCCGGGAACCGGCGCCGGAAGTTGGGCGCGTTTGCCGCGGAGGCGGGTTCTGCGCTCTTATGTCAGGGTTTGCGCCGCAGCAGGAAGGCGCACAAGACTCCGGCGACCGCCAACGACAGTCGCGGCTCCGGAACGACCATCGCAGTCCAGCCGCGCCCGCTTGATTGGTCCGGGATGATAGTCATCTCGATGGCCGCAGGCAGCTGGGCAATCGAATTCATGGTCTGCATGTCAACCAGTTCGAGCAGGATCGCCACTGGAAGCGGCTGCAGGGACGTAAAGTCCAGTTTGTCCTGTGCCATCCGCATGGCCTTGAGGACCCCAATTCCCTGCGTCACCGACGGATCGAGATAAGCCAAGAGGGTGAAGCTGTGCATGAACGCGCCGCCGCCGAAGGACAGCGAAACGGGAACGCTGCTCATCAAGCTCAAGGCTTCGATCCGGACGCTGATGGCGGCCATGTCTCCGTCGTTGTCCAGTTGAATCCCGTTCAGGCGGCGGACCTTGGTATCCGCGAATCCCACCGGTTGCGCCGTGCAATGAATGTGCGCCATCGTGTTGTTGCCGTGACATCCGGGACCAAGGAACATCAACTGGGGCGTCATCGGAGGCATGGGGATCGCCATGCCCTTCATGGGAATCGCCGCCGGACCAGCCGGATCGTTCGGCGTACCCATGAAGGTGATCGCGCCCGCGGGAAGCATCACAGTGAATGAGCTCGTTCCGTCATTCGGCGTGGCGAGCAGGTCGAGTCCCGGACCAAGTACGAGAGGCGCGGCGGAAGCGCCAGTGGACAGAGCGAGGCAGACGCAAGCTATGACGAGCGTGCGGATTGACGAAGGTGCGAAATGCTTCTGCATGTGAGCCTCCTGTGCGTCGCGACCAGTTTACTGCATATCGACAAGCGCCGAGTGATCGCGTTCACCGCCCTCGTGGGCGGAGTCTTTGTGGATCTTTGGGGATCCTGGCCGGAAAGCATGACCAGGGGTTTCGGTCTCCGGCCGCGAGGGTCAATGGGAGACATGCACGGCGATTGCCACCGTTTGCGGAGAGAGCGCAGGGGAACCGCATGCCGGTTTGCCGCCAACCCGCAGGATTCGGTCGATACCATGGGCACGGGCGGTGAAGACCGCGGGCACGGGTCTGCGCGTGGATATCACCGGCGTGAGCGAGGATCGCAGCCACTACCGGTTAAGGGTTTACCGGTAGGTAAGACGTCCCGCTCCAATGTGGCCGTGAATGCGCTCGGCGGGGTGCGCCACATCACCTCCGCCGAACCATACACGGACCTCGCCGCCGGGGGCGAGCACTACGGACGGATCACACACAACCTTGCTGTTCCAGGATTCGGTCCCGGCGATGACCAGGGAGCTGCGCCGCCAGGCTACGCCGTCGCCGGACTCAGCGAGACCCATGCGGCGGTTTTCGAACCGGTCCCGGCCGGTGTAGAGCATCCACCAGCGGCCATGCGAGGTCCAGAGGGCGGCTTCCCCCAACCCGTTTTCATCGAAGGCGCCATCCGGGCCCAGATCCAGGACGGGGTTCGAACGGAGCTTGGTCCAGACAATGCCATCGAAGGATCGCGCGATGCCGAGACGCTGGCGGCGGGCCCGGTCCTGGCCCAGGTAGATCAGGTAGAGCGCACCGCCAGCCTCGATGACGTAGGGGTCGGCGACGCCGCGTTCATCCCAGCTTCCACGTGGTCCCCACTCAAGTACGGGCGCGGGATGCCGGGTCCAGGTACGGCCGTCGCGGCTGCGGGCCAGGCCGATGCGGGGCCGGTCCATGGCTCCGGCGTGATACCAGTAAAGCAGTTCGCCGCCGCGGGCGAGCGCTGTGCCGTTGGCGGCGATGTAACCGCCTTCCCAGGTACCTGGATCGGGCGACAGCACGCGTCCCTGGCGGCTCCATGCGATGGCGTCCGCCGAGGTGGCAAGCCCGGTGTGCCAGGTCCGGCCATCGAACCCTGAATAGAGGTTCAGCCACTGGCCACCCCAGGCGACGACGGATGGGTTCAGCGCATCCACGGCGTCCCAGGCGCCCGGATCACCTTGGCCAAGAACGGGACCCTTTTCGGCCTGCCAGGACCAGTTGCCCGCCGCAGCGCCGCCAGAGGGCGCAGGCAGTGTGAAATCCCCGTAGCCCCCGCAGCCGATGAGCGCGAGGCTAGCGGCGATACAGGTAGAGAGTGTGGCTGCGGCCTTCGCCGTCATCATCAACGTGCTGGATCTTTTCCGGGTTCCAATCGGCGAAGCTGAAGTCGTGGGCGACGATGCGGGTGCCCTTCTTCAACTGGCCTTCGAGCATGGGACGCACTTTGTCATTCGAACTGGGCAGCAGGTAAACGGTGAGCATGTCCGCCTTGGAATAGTCCTGCTTGAAGATGTCGCCATGGATGATGCGCGCGGTTTTCTGCAGACCGAGGGTGCGGATCTTCTGCATGGACTGGGTGAACAGATCGGGATCGAACTCCACGCCGGTGGCATCGGCGCCGAACTTGCGGGCGGCCATGATCACGATGCGGCCATCGCCGGAGCCCAAGTCAAACATCTTCTCGCCGGTCTTCAGCCCGCCGAGTTTCAGCATCATCTCGACCACCGACTCCGGTGTCGGGTAATACGGCGCAAGCTTTTCGGCTTCGATCTTCTTCGGCACCGTCTCCTGCGCCATGACGGTGGTGAGCGTGGCGGCGAACGCGACGCCCGCCCATCCCAGGAACTTCATGTGGCAACTGCCTCCCAATTCGCCCTCAAGTGTATCGCAACAGCCCGGTGCGGGTGCTATAGTAAGAGAGCCCCGATGCGAAGGGGACCAGGAAGTCACGGGAACAGGATCGGACACGATCGACGCGGCGAAGGGGAATCCTCACGGGTTCCCCTTCTCGCTTTTAACCGCGGCTGCCGCAGGCCGATGCGCTACTTAAGGGCCGCTTCGATCGCGCCGGTGAGTTCCTTGGACTCGGGTTGGACGTTCGAGTCAAACTTTCGGATGACCTTGCCGTCGCGTCCGGCCAGGTACTTGGTAAAGTTCCAGCCGGGCTCGCCGGCGGCCGTGGCGAGGAACTGATACAGCGGGTCCCGTCCGCCGCCTTTCACCTGAATCTTCGCCATCATGGGGAATGTCACTTTGTAGGTTCGAGTGCAGAACGTCTTGATTTCGTCGTTCGACCCCGGCTCCTGGCCGCCAAAGTCATTGGATGGCACGGCGACCACCACCAATCCCTGATCCTTGTACTTCTTGTAGATGGACTCCAGACCGGAGTACTGAGGGGTGAACCCTCACTGGCTGGCGGTGTTGACGAGCAAAACAACCTTGCCCTTGTAGCCGGCGAGGGGTGTCTCGCCTCCATCGATGGAGCGAAGCTTGAAGTTGTGAATCGTTTGGGCGGAGATCATGCCGGTGAGGGCGGGAAGGAGAAGGGCGAGCCGGTTCATACCTTTCAGCGTAGCGGATTTGTAACGGCGCGGCGCGAGGGAGCATCATAGGGATAGATGTTATCCCTTTGCCTGGCCGCCGCGTTGCTGATGCAGGGCCCCCCTGGACGCTTCGGGGCGCCTCCGATGATCTCGCAGCCACGGCAGCCTTTGAGACCGGGGGAGGGTGGCACCATTGAGGGCCAGGTACTGGATCAGGCCACCGGGGCGCCGCTGCGCAAAGCGGCTCTGCTGTTGCGACGCATCGAGGGCCGCCCGGGCATGGGAGAGCCGCCCAACGTGGCCACCGCCGATGAAGCGGGCCGGTTCCTCATCAAGGAAGTTCCGCCCGGGCGATATCGTTTGGTGGGAGAGCGCAACGGCTATGTACGCCAGGACTATGGTGCCCGGTCGGCGGGGCGCCCCGGCACGGTGCTCACCGTGGAGGCCGGGCAGCGCGTGGGCCCGCTTCAGTTGAAACTGACGCCGCACTCGGTGATCGCCGGCCGCGTGGTGGATGAAGACGGGGATCCGATTCCTGGTGCGCAAGTGCAGGCCCTGCGCTGGGCCTATGTGGATGGACGCCGCCAATTGAACCATGTGGGCTCGGCGCAGACCAATGATCTGGGCGAGTACCGCGTGTACGGACTGAGCGCCGGCAAGTTTGTGCTCAGCACAACGATCTTCAGCATGAACGCAATGACCGTGGTGGAGAAACCGAACCAGGGCGACCAGGCCTATACGCCGACGTTTTTCCCCGGCGTTGTGGATCCAGCCGCGGCGGCCACCTTCGAGGTGCCGGCGGGGACGCAGTTGCGAGGCATGGATTTCACACTTCGCCGTGTGCCCACCGTGCGTGTGCGCGGCCGGGTGACGGTGCAGGGCGGAGCCCTGGACCGGCCGGTGATGGTTCAGGCGTTTCCGCGCGGGCTGGCGTTCGTGGGAGGGATGCGGCGCATGGCGCGGACAGATATGAACGGGGTGTTCGAACTGAAGGGTCTGGCTCCCGGCTCCTATACCGTAACGGCTGAGGCGTTCGAAGATCGGCGCAGGAGCAGCGGCCGCGTGCAACTTGACTTGGGCGCGGGCGGAGCCGAGGGGATTCAGATCGCGCTGGGTCCAGGGCTGGAGGTGCAGGGCGAAGTGCGCGTCGAGGGGCAGGAGGCGTTGCCGGGCGGCGGCCTCTACGTGGGGCTGCGGCCGCGCAACGCGGGGGTGTTCCCCGGTGATCGCGGCGGCGCGGTGAAAGCGGATCGCACGTTCATCGTGCATGACGTGGCGCCGGAGGAGTACCGGGTGAACGTGACCGGGGTTCCGAAGAACTTCTACCTCAAGTCCGCGCTGATGGGCGACCAGGACATCCTGGCGGCAGGGATCGATCTGACGCGCTCGGCGCCCGGACGTCTTGTGGTGACGCTGGCTTCAAACGGGGCTCAGGTGGAGGGCGACACGGCTCCGGGCACAACGGTGGTGATTTGGCCGGATTCTCGCAGTCAGACGCAGATGCATCTTTATAAGACCGCCGCGGCGGATCAGAACGGCCGGTTTATCATCACGGGGATCGCCCCCGGGGAATACCGGCTGGCGGCGTTTGAGGACGTGGACATGGGGGCGGCGCAGGACGGCGAGTATCTCAAACAGTTCGAGCGCAGCGCGCAGACCTTGAGCGCAAAAGAGAATGGCAAGGAGACCAAGACGCTGAAGGCGATCCCCTATGAGGAGTCCGCGCGGCAATGAAGGGGCTGCTTCTGCTGGCGCTGGCGCAACAGCCGGATGAACTGGCGCGCCTGTCACAGCAAGGCAAGACCCTCATGATGGAGCAGCGGTTCGCCGACGCCGTGCCGGTTTATGAGCGTCTGGCGAAGGCAATGCCGGGCAATGCCGGACTGCTTTCGAACCTGGGCATGGCGCTGCACCTTTCGGGCGAGTACAAGAGATCGCTGGGGCCTTTGGAGCAGGCGTTGAAGATCGCGCCGCGAACCCCGGGGGCGTTGTTTTATCTGGGTGCGTCGTACCTTCGGTTGGGGGAAACGGCCAAGGCGATTGTGCCGCTGGGAACGCTGGAGGCGTCGTTTCCCGGAAACCCGGCGGCGCTCGGCATGCTGGCGGATGCGAAGTTCCTGGTGGGCCGGTTTGAGGAGTCCGCCGCGCACTTCCGGAAACTGGCGGCGGTGGATCCGGAGAACCCGAAATCGTGGCTGGGGCTGGGCCGCGCCTATGAGGCGCTGGCGGACCGGAGCGCCGGGGAACTGGCCAAGACAGGCCCTGGAGGCGGTTACTGGTTCGCACTGGTGGCGGAATCGCGATCACGCCAAAGCCAGAGGCGAAGCGCGTTCTACTTCTATCGGAAAGCGCTGGAGTTGACACCGGGTCTTCGCGGCGCCCATGCGGCTCTCGCGGCGATCTACCGGGAGAGCGGAAAGCCCGACTGGGCGTCCGCCGAGGACGCCGCGGAAAAGGCGCTGGGCGCACCCGAATGCTCGGCGCCGACGCTCGAATGCCATTTCCGGACGGGGCGCGATGAGACGCTCGTGCGCGCGGCGCGATTGCTGAAGACTCCGGAGTCTTTCTATTGGCGGGCGCGTGCCTATAGCCGGCTGGCAGCCGCGGCATTTGACCGCGTGGGCCGTTTGCCGGAGTCCGTGGAAAGCTGGGCACTGATGGCGGAACTCCACCAGGGACAGGGCCGGTTTGTCGAAGCGGCCAAGGCTTGGGAAGCGGCCCTGCGCCTTGAGCCCGCCGACGATGGGATCAAGCAGGATCTGGCTGCCGCGCTGCACCAGGCCAAGGATGACGAGCGGGCGCGGAAGATCACGGAGGAACTGCTGGCGAAGGCTCCCGCTTCGCCGGAGTTGAACTTCCTGATGGGCGAGATCTGTCTGGCCCAGCAGCAGCCGGAACCCGCGATCACGCATCTGATGAAGGCCTCGCAGGCGGACCCCGGCGCTCTGCCGGTGCGCGCCGCGCTGGCCCGGGCCCTGCTGGCGGCGGGACATGCCACCGACGCCATTCCGCATCTGGAAGCGGCGCTTTCCATGGATGAAGACGGCAGCCTGCACTTTCAGCTTGTCCGGGCGTTCCAAACCGCGGGCGATACCGCGAAGGCGAAAGCGGCGATGGCGCGGTACCAGGAGTTGCGGGGCAAACTGGCGGCGGACCGGCAGGTGCTGGAAGACGAGGTGAAAATCACCGCACCGCCCGGGCAATAGGTCACCTGGCCGATAGAACACCGGGCCAATGGGTAACAATGAAAGGCTATGCAACACCCCTCACGGCGCCAGATGATCGGACACGCCCTGGCGGCCCCCGCGGCACTTGCCCAACCGCTATTGGCGCAAGCGGCTCGGCCGAACATCATCCTGATTTATTGCGATGACCTGGGCTATGGCGACCTGGGCTGCTACGGGTCAAAGATCCGCACGCCCAACCTGGACCGGATGGCGGCGGAGGGCGTTCGATTCACCCATTTCTATTCCGCGAACCCGGTGTGTTCCCCTTCACGCGCCGCGTTGATGACCGGACGCTATCCCACACGGGTTGGCGTTCCCCGCGTCTTCTTCCCCGGCGACAAGGAAGGCCTGGCGCGAGACGAAGTGACGATGGCCGCCATGCTCAAGGAGCACGGCTACAAGACGATGTGCGTGGGCAAGTGGCATCTGGGCCACCTGCCGCCCTATCTGCCGGCCAGCCGGGGATTCGACGGCTACTTCGGCATTCCGTATTCGAACGACATGAACCCTCCCGTGGTGCTGAGGCAGGCCGACGGCAAGACGGAGACGGTGGAGGAGAAGGCAACGCTTGAGACGCTGACGCCGCGATACACGGAAGAGGCGATCCGGTTCATCGAGCAGTCGAAGGGCAGCCCGTTTTTTCTGTATTTCCCGCACACCTACCCGCATATTCCGCTGGCGGCATCGCCGCGGTTCCGGGGCAAGTCACCCCATGGCCTGTATGGCGACGTGGTGGAGGAGATCGATTGGAGCGTGGGCGAGATCCTGGCGGCGCTCAAGAAACACGGCCTGGACAACAACACCCTGGTTGTCTTCTCGTCGGACAACGGCCCCTGGTTTCAGGGCAGCCCGGGTCGCTTGCGGGGCCGCAAGGGATCGACCTATGAGGGCGGCGTGCGGGAACCATTCATCGCGCGGATGCCGGGCAGGATCCCGAAGGGCCGCGTCGTGGACACGCCCGGGTCAACGCTGGACATGGTGCCGACAGTGGCTGCGCTCACGGGCGCCAGGCTGCCGGCAAAGCCCCTCGACGGGTTGAACATCTGGCCGCTGCTGAGCGGCAAGGGCGCGGCGCCGGAACGCGGGACTCTGCTCTATTTCGATAACGTGCACTTGCAGTGCGCACGGCTGAGGAACTGGAAGCTGCACGTGGCGCGGTACAACTCGTACGTGTACGGTCCGATTCCGGCGGGCGGCCGGATCAATCTGCCGCTCAATCCCCCGGAGTTGTACAACCTGGTGGATGATCCGGATGAGAGCGCCGACGTGGCGGACAAGAACCCGGAGGTGGTCCGCGAGATCATGGCCCGCATGGAAGAGGCGGTGACCACGTTTCCGGCCGACATTCAGAAGGCCTGGACAGAGACGCGCGCCCGCAAAACGCGCCTCGCGGAGCCCGGGCGGCTTCCAGTGGCGTTGTAGGATTTGAGAGGATGAAGATCATGTTTCGAGCTACCGTTTTCCAAGCCGTTGTCCCGGCGCTGATGATTGCGGGAGACTTCTCCCCGTTGTTCAACGGAAAGGACCTCAGCGGCTGGAAACTGATCAACGGCAAGGGCCCCGGCTACGTGGTGGAAAAGGGCATGATCGTGTGCCCGGCCGACGGCGGGGGCAATCTGTACACGGAGAAGGAATACTTCAACTTCGTCCTCCAATTCGAGTTCCGCATGGAGCCGGGCGGAAACAACGGCATCGGCATCCGGGCGCCGCAGTCCGGCGATGCGGCCTACAGCGGGATGGAGATCCAGATTCTGGACCATCATCATGCCCGGTACGAAGGCAAACTGAAACCCACGCAGTTGCATGGTTCGGTGTACGACGTTTTCGGCGCGAAGGACGAGGGGATGAAGCCGGCCGGGCAGTGGAACAGGGAAGAAATTGTGGCCGACGGCCGTCGGATCAAGGTGACACTGAACGGCAAGGTGATCACGGACGCGAATCTTGACGACGTGAAAGACCCGGCGGTATTGAAGAAGCACCCGGGGCTGGCGCGGACCGGCGGGCACATCGGCCTGCTGGGACATGGCACGCGTGTCGAGTTCCGGAAGCTTCGGATCAAGGAACTGCCGTAGGGTCGGGAAGCGCGATGCGCCTGAGCCAGGCGTCGAGGATGGGTCCTGCCTGGGAAGGGAACCGGTGAGGGCCCGGAAGCAGATGATACTCAACGTCGGTCGCGCGGTGGCGTAGGCGGGCTGGAAACTGATTGGCGGTTTCGGCCGGGTAGAATTCGTCGGCATCGCGAGCGATGTGCAGCAGGGCCGCTTCAACGGCGCCGTAACACTCCGAAGTCTCCCAATCGCGCGGTACGCCGCCGCAGATGCCGGCCACACCCCGGAACGCGCCGGGATGCGTAGCGGCCAGGCGATAGTTGAGACCCACCGGTTGTGAGAACCCCAGCAGGATGCGCCGGTTGGGGGCTATACCGGTGGCAAGACCCGCTTCCTCGGCGACATGCAGAACCATGCGATGGTGCAGATCGACAGCCTCCCGCCAATGAGCGGCCACGCCCCAGTTGTAGGCGGGCGGCCCAGGCTCCCCCAGTTTGCGGTAGTGTTGATTCGGCCCGTTCAGAGCGGCGATGGGGTAAAGGTCCGCTGTGAGCTTGCGAACCAGATCGAGGATCTCGCCGCCACTCTGGCCATACCCGTGAAGCGCGACGATCAGCAGCCCGGAGTCCGTCTCCACATCCGGCTGAAATAGTTGATAATTATAGGAAGCTGGTACCTGGTACCGATAGGACCGTTGGGGCATTGGATATTTGTTCGCGGCTCCCTCAATTTTGACTCCGATTCGGCCGATGCGTAAAGCAGGGAAACCAGAGAGATACAAACTTCCGTGAACCTGGAACAGCAATTGATCAGTTTGAACCGCGCCGTGGCACTGGAGCGCGTGGGTGGTGACGAGGAACTGTTGGCCGAAGTGGCGGAACTGTTTCTGGACGATTGCCCGAACATGATGCGTGAGATCCGCACCGCGCTGGCATCGGGCGACGCGAAAATGCTGGAACGGGCGGCCCACACGCTGAAGGGGTCCGTGGCGAACTTTGGCGCCGAACCGGTTTTCCTGGCTTCCCTTGCGCTTGAGATGAGTGGACGCCAGGGAAAGATGGATGGAACGGCGGAGCGGTTCTCGGAATTGGAAGCGCACCTCCGGGTGCTTTGCGAAGAGATGGTTTCGCTGCGTCTGCCCGCCCGGTAGCTCCGTGCCCGCGTTGTAAAAACGCGGTGCAACACGGAGGTCTGCTAAGATGAGGTTCTCGCCTCATGACGTCTAATTCTCCACTTCGCGATCTCGTCTGCGCGCACAGTCCCGACTCCGATGACGCCTACATGTTTTATGCGCTGGCGACTCGCAAGGTCCGTTCCCGCACGCTGAACTTCAAGCACGTCCTCTCCGACATCGAAACCTTGAACCGCAAGGCGCTGGAAGGCGTTTACGACCTGACAGCGATCTCCTACCACGCTTACCCCTATGTCGCCGACAAGTACCAGCTGATGGCCGCCGGATCGAGCGTGGGCGACGGTTATGGCCCGATGCTGGTGGCCACCTCGCCCCTCGACGCCAATCAGTTGAAGGGAAAACGCATCGCCATTCCGGGCACGCTGACCAGCGCCTACCTGACGCTGAAGTTGTTGGAACCGGACTTTGAGCCGGTGGTGATTCCCTTCGACAAGATCATCGCCGCGGTGCAGGAACAGTCCGTGGACCTGGGCCTGATCATCCACGAGGGCCAGTTGACCTACGGCCGCGGCGGTCTGCACAAAGTGTTGGACCTGGGGGCCTGGTGGAAGAAGGAGTACAACCTGCCACTGCCGCTGGGCGCCAACGCGTTGTTACGGTCGCTTTCGCCGGACGACCAGACGGAGGCGTGCCGGATGATGCGTGAGAGCATTCAGCATGCGCTGGACAACACCGAACAGGCGTTGAACTACGCCATGCAGTTCGCGCGTGACATGGAAGCGGGTCTGGCCGAAAAGTTCGTCGGCATGTACGTGAACCATTTCACGGTGGACTGCGGCGAACTGGTGCCGGTGGCGGCGCAGAAGCTTCTGGACATGGGCCACGAGGCGGGCCTGATTCCTCATCGTGTGCGGTTGGACTTCGTGCGTTAGTATGCCGCGGCTCGCTTTGCTGCTCACGGTGCCCTTGGGCCTGTTGTGGGCCCAGGACGAGGCTGAACTCAAACACAAGCAGAAGGCCGCCAGGGAAGCGGCGAAACTCGGCAAGGACGGCTTGGCGCAGCTTGCCCCGTTGCTTGAGGATGCTGACGCCCTGGTGCGCGTGGAGGCCGTCAAGGCGCTGGTTGAGATCGGCACCCAGTACAGCCTGGACCCGTTGGTGCGCGCCGCACGCGACAACGACGCGGAAGTGCAGATCCGCGCCGTCGAGGGAATCGTCAATTTCTATCTCCCCGGGTACGCGCAGTCCGGTATCAGCGGCTCGCTGCGGCGCGCCGGCAATCGGGTGATGGGAAAGTTCACCGATACCAACACGCAGGTGGTGGAAAGCTACGTTGTGCCTCGCGCCGATGCCATTGAGGTGATCGCGCGGCTGGCTTCCGGCGGCTCCAGCATGGAAAGCCGTGCGGCGGCGGCCCGGGCGGCGGGCGTGCTGCGAGGCCGGGCAGCCGTGGATAGCCTGCTGGAAGGCCTGCGCACCAAAGACGACCGGCTGATGTACGAAAGCCTGGTGGCGCTCCAGAAGATTCGCGAAGAGCGCACCGCGGCCCGGGTTCTGTTCCTGTTCAACGATCCGAATGAGCGCGTGCGGATCGCGGCCATCGAGTTGACCGGCATGCTGCGGGCAGCCGAAGCGGTGCGCGACTTGCGGCGCACGGTGGAACAGGGCCAAACGATCAAGACCCGGCGGGCGGCCTTGGGCGCGCTGGCGATGATCCCCGACGCGGCTCACCGGGAACTCTACCGCCAGATGCTGGCGGACAAGGACGAGGGGATCCGCGCGGGCGCCGCCGAAGGCTTGGCGCGGATTCGGGATCAGGCCGATCAGGAGGCGCTTTCCACGGCTCTGACCGCGGAAAAGAAGACCGGAGCCCGGCTTTCCATCTGTTTCGCGCTTGCGATGCTGGGTGCACTTGAAGTGGGAGAGACAGCCCCGCTGAGGTACGTGGTGGACAATCTCAACTCGCGCAGCTACCGGGGCGTGGCGGAGCCTTTTCTAAGCGAGATCGCACGGTCCAGGGAAGGCCGCGCGGCCTTGTATCCGCTGCTTCAAACCGGGTCGAAGAATGAGAAGGGCGGCTTGGCGCGGGCTCTGGCCGCCAGCGGCGCCGCCGACGCCGTGGAGCCGCTCGATGCGCTCACCAAGGACGCCGACACCGAGGTGGCGGCTGAAGCCATCCGGGCGCTTCGCAATCTGAAGGCGCGTCTGCCTTGACACGGCGGGAGTTCCTGGCTGCTTCAACACTGGCGGCGGCACCCGTCGCGCGCCCGAATCTGCTCGTGATTCTGGCCGACGACCTCGGCTTTTCCGACCTGGGCTGCTATGGCGGCGACATCGAGACCCCGAACCTGGACCGGCTCGCCGCCAACGGGCTGCGGTTCACGCAGGCCTACTCCACGGCGCGCTGCATTCCGTCCCGCTGCTGCCTGCTCACCGGACGATACCCGCAGCAGATCGGGCGGGATCAGAGCGACCGCGAACGGCCCCCAAGTGGACACGCTATCTGCCTCAGCATCTGAAGCCGCTTGGGTATCGCTGCTATCACTCCGGCAAGTGGCACATCACCGGGGCATTGCCCTTGGCGAACACGGGGTTTGACCACTCGTATCTGCTGGAGGATCAGAACCGCTTCTTCAGCCCCCGCAATCACCGGCTGGACGACAAACCGCTGCCGGCGGTTGAGCGCGGCGAAGGTTTCTACGGAACGACGGCCATCGCTTCGCACGCCCTGCGCTGGCTGGAAGGCCACCGGCGCGACCATCCCACGCAGCCGTTCTTCCTGTACCTGGCATTTACCTCGCCGCACTTTCCGCTGCACGCGCTGCAGCAGGATATCGACAGATACAAGGATCGGTACAACGAGGGCTGGGATGTTGTGCGTGAACGCCGCTGGCGCCGGTTGCGGTCCCAAGGCCTGGTGCGGTGCGGCTTGTCAAAACCCGATACGGACATGGTGCCGGCATGGAACTTGACGCCGGCCGATTTGCGCGCACAGGTTGGCCCCGGCGAGGTTCCGAATGCCGTGCCGTGGAGTTCGCTCTCCCGGGAACAGAAAGAGTTTCAGGCGGCCAAAATGGCGATTCACGCGGCCATGGTCACGCGAATGGACCTGGAGGCGGGCCGCGTACTCGACTATCTGCGTGACCAGGGCCAGCTTGAAAACACGGTGGTGATTTTCCTGTCGGACAATGGCGCAAGCGCCGAGATGATGGTTCGCGCCGACGGCCATGACCGCGCGGCGCCGCCCGGCAGCTCGGCCACCCATTTGTGCCTTGGTCCCGGGTGGGCCGGGGCGGCCAATGCACCGTTCCGGCTGTCGAAGCATTGGATCCACGAGGGCGGCATTTCATCGCCCATGCTGGTGCACTGGCCGGCCGGAATCCGCGATCGCGGAAAGCTGCGGCACACACCGGTCCACCTGGTGGACATGCTGCCGACGCTGGTCGATCTGGCCGGCGGCAAACCGCTGGAGACGGCAGGTGCGCCGCCATTCGAAGGTAAGAGCCTGGCGCCACTGTTCCAGCGGGACGGGACGGTTGAGCACGATCACCTGTTCTTCCATCACATGTATAACCGGGGAATCCGGCAGGGGGACGAAAAGCTGGTGTGGGCCGGCGAAAACGGGCCCTGGGAGTTATACGATCTGAAGCACGACCGTTGCGAACGCAACAACCTGGCCACCCGGAAGCCGGCCCGGGCCAAAGCCCTGGCTGAACTCTGGGAGCGCCGGGAGCGTGAATTCGCCCAGCAGAAGCTCAGTTCCTGAGGATGGCGGGCGCCGTTACCGGCAGAGCGAGCGGTCCACGTACTTCTTACGCCCGCTGGCAGTTGACGTGTAACACCCACCGCGGGGACAAGGCCCAGAGAGGGCTTGGGCCAGATGAGGCCGTCCTCGGATTCGGCATAGGCGTTCCGGTAGCCATCGCGGGTGTAGTGATACTACATGCGCAGGCGGCCCTCATCGCGCAACACCGTGCCCCAGCATGGTCCTATCGAGAAGCCGCCTCCCCCGGTTGGTCCACGCCCATGAGCGGATTCTTGGGGTGCTTCTCAAGGGTGTGGAAGGTGCGTTGCACCCCCACCTGGAGCTTGATGAGCAAGACGTCCAGGAAGAGCCTGCGAAAGTCATTCAATCTTGCGTGCCTTCTCGCGCACATGCGCCGGAATGGCGGGGCCGGGGCCGTGGTAGTTGAACTCTTCGGCGTAACGGAAGCCGTGCCGCTTGCCGATCTCAGCGGCGAGTTCGGTGGCGAAAGCCGTGGCGAGGCCGCGCACCTGCGCTTCCCCCAGACTGGTCAGGCGTTGGTTGGGCTTTCCGGCGGCCTCCAACCGGTCCTTCACGCTGGCCGCGTAAGCATGATTGGCGGTTCGCAGCGCGAGAATGGCGGCCAGTTTGCGTTGAAACCGGGCCGTGACGTCGACCCCCCGGAACTCGGCGCCATTGTGTCCGCCTTCCCCGGGTCTGTAGGGCCGCCGGGCGGCAAAGTAGTAGGTCTCGCGGACGCCGTGCCCGGGGAAACCCATGCGACCGATTTCGGCGAGGAAATAGCTGGAAGACCCGTAGGAGGACTCCTCCGCGGCGCGGGCGGTGAAAAAGTGGTCCCAATCGGGCTCATAGTGAATGAACGGATCCGGGTGGAAGATGATGGCCGGCTTGAAGTACCTGATCAGGGCAAAGATCTGGTTGCGGATCTCGTTGCTCGACACCTGGCCGAGTTCGCCGGACTTGTGATTGAGGTTCACGATCTCTCGAATGCCCAGCATGCGGGCGGCCTGCTCCCCCTCCTCGTTGTTGCGAAGCCGTGTCTCGGCGTAGGTCAGGCCGCGGGAGTTCTTTTCATCGTTGGCAAACTGCACCACGTAAACCTGATGGCCTTCATCAATGAGTTTCGCGAGCGTGCCGCCCGCCGCCATCAGGTAGTCCCCGGAGCCGCCGGAAACCACCAGCACGGTCTTCTGGGCCCAGGCCAGACTGGCGGCGAAGCACAGGACGGCGGCGGTGATTGCGTTTCGGATACCCACAGGTTTCTGGTATATCACAGGAGTGCGATACGATGATCGGCTGGCAATAAGACTGGGAATGAGACTGGCGATGACACTGGCGATGCGACTTCTATCAATGGCGGCCCTGGCGCTCAGTGCGCTGCCCCAGAAACTGCCGCTGGGTGAAGTGCCTCGCGGCAAGGTGGTTCTGATCCTGCAACCGCACCACGACGATCACACCACGGACTACGGCATGGGCGGGTTGATCGCGCGCATGGTGGACGAAGGCTACGAAGCCTACTACGTGCGGGCATCCAACGACGAGAAGGACGGGGCGCACGGATATGCGCGGAATGACATAGTCAACCTGCGCGAGTCGGTTGAGGGCACGCGCATTCTCGGCATCCGCAAGGTGATCAGCCTGAACTGGCGGAACGACTACATGAACCCGATTCCGCTCAATGAACTCCGCGAGCAGTTGATCGTGCTGATCCGGAAGTACAAGCCGGATGTGGTGTTGGGGCACAACCCTTGGGAGCACTATCAGAAGAATCCCGACCATCGGCAGGTGGCACGCGCGATGGCGGAGGCGTGGTGGATGGCGGGCTTCGCCAACGTGCATCCCGAACATGCGGCGCTGGGGCTTCAACCGCACTCCGCTCATTATCTGTACGGCAAGGCCAGGCTGGACTGGGGTCTGGGGCACCGGCCCAACGTGGCCATCGAACTGAACGAAAGCCAGGTGCGGAAGAAGCAGAAGGCCTATGTGGCGCACCTCAATGTCTATGCGAATCCGGCAACGGCGCGGGCCTATCGCGTGGCGCTGGCACGGGAGAATCTGGCGGTGCCGGAGTGGGAGAGTCTCACCGATGCCGAGGCCGCCGTTCTGATGGAAGAGTGGCACATGCAGTGGATTTCGCGCCGGCGGGGAGCGGAGGCAGGCGTCCCCTACGCGGAAGACTACTACGTGCTCGGGGAGTTCGATCACTTGCCGGGACTGAAGGAGTACCTTTCAAAGAACGTGGTGGCGCGATGACTGGAATGAGGTTGGCCGCGGTAGGGTTCGCCGCGTTGGGCCTGGCGGGGGCGGACCGCGTGGTGGTGGTGACGGCGGGCGGCGCGGACTACGTGCTGGCGGCGGGCGGCACACTGGCCGAGATGGCCGGGCGCGGCGCCGAGATCCATGTTCTGCGGCTCACCAACGACGAGAAGGACTCCTGGCGGCTGACACCGGAGGAGACGGCGGCAAGGGCACGCCGGGAGGCTGAGGCCGCCGGTGCTCTGCTGGGCGTGAAGTCCGTGACGAGCCTTGGGTATCGTGCGTGGGAGTTGGGCGCGGTGTCGTTCACCGAACTCCGGGACCGTATCATGCTGTTTATCCGTCATCACAAGCCGCGTACCCTGTTCATTCCGAACCCGCACACGCACTATGACCGTGTCCTGGACCGTTACTACGCGGGCCGCGCAGCCGAGGACGCCTGGAGGTCCGCCGGCGTGGAGGGCGTGCAACCGGTGCAAGCCGAGGCGGGCCTGCAGCCCCATATCACGCACGACGTCTACTACTACGCGCCACCCGTGGACCCGGAGCGGCGGACACCCGAGGCATCGGCAACGTTTGTTCCCCAGCCGAAGGTAGTGGAGATCGGCGCCGGGCTGGCCAAAAAGATCGCGGTGGCACAGGTCTACGTGACGGCAAACGAGAGCCTGGCACGGCGGCTCGAAGAGCGCCTGCGCACCTCGGGGCGGAGGCTGCCGGTGCTGGATGAGATCACGCCTGCGGCAATCCGCCGGTTGGTTGAAGAGAATGTCCGGGGACTGGCGAAACTGGCCGCGGCCGGCACCGGATACGCTGCCGCGGAAGAGTTCCACTACGCGGGAATCGAGTTTCGGATTCCGGCCAGCTACCGCTGAGCTGTCAGTACTCGCAGGCCGTGCTATCGAGGGCGAACGTGCGCACGATCTTCTTGGGACCGGCAGGCAGGTGGCAATCCTGGCAGATGTTCTGGGTCAGCACGCGCCGGTGGCGCTCCGTTGAGCGCTTGTGGACATCGTGGCAGGAGAGGCAATTGAGGTCGGACCCGTACAGGACCGTGTCGCGGATGTTCCGGGTAATGTGGCGATCCGTGGGATTCACCCGCGGATCTTCGGCCCGCAGCCATTCGTAGGTGAAGTCCTGGAAGAGGTTGTCGCCGGCCACGAAATTGTTGGGAAAGGGCCGGTTGTTCGACCAGGACTTCCCTTCCCGGATGTGGCATGAGCCGCAGAGTGAGGCGATGGCCGCCGGGTCGCCACGGCGCTTCCTGGACAGCAGAACCTTGGACGTATCGGTGGAATGTTCCAGGGGCACCTCGCCGTGGCAGGAAAAACAGTCCAGGCTCATGGCGCCAAAGCGGCCCGTGGTGCTGTCGAAACCGGCGGTGTGGCAGCCGGCGCATTTTCGGGCGAACTTCTCCTTGTCCCATTCGCCCTTGACCTCGTGCTTCCATTCTCCGGAACGGGGATCGAAGTGGGCCGAGTTCAGGGAGAGCTTGCCGTAACCATCGGCTTTCAGGAAACGTGCGGCATTGCGCCCGCCGATGAGAAACTCGATTTCGCGCACCCAAGGCCGCGTCTTCAGCCCGCGGGCGTCAAGCGCCTGGGCCACGGCCGGGGTGGCGGCATCGCGAGGCCGGATGGTGAGGGAGTGGCGGTCCTTGGCCCAGCCCGGGCCGATGTTCAGGCGGTGGCAGAACAGGCACTCGTCGCCGGTGACGAAAGTGGGCAGGGGCTGGCCGGCGTGGCTGCCGCCCCAGGCGGCCGGGTCCCGGGGAAGCTGCGCCCAGACACCGGCGGCCAGCAAAAACGTAGGAACGAACCTGAAGCGAATCATCGAACGCGCAGACAAGCGATAGGGTCTTGCACCATTTTACTGGCTGGTCCGTTCAAAGACGAGGATGTGCTGCCGGGGCAGGTCAGGGATGACCCGATTGAGGGCGAAGCCCTCATCCTCAAGTTCCAGTTTCACCTCCGCCACGGACATCTTATGCTCGGGACGGATGGGGACGTGGGGATCCTCCTTGCGGTACTCAAGCAGGACCAGACGGCCCGTGGGCTTGAGGGCCTCGCGCAGTTTTCGCAGCATTTTCTGGGGCTGGGCAAACTCATGGTAGACGTCGACGAGCAGGATCAGGTCAAGGGCCCCGGCGGGGAGCTTGGGGTCGGTTTCGGTGCCGAGGATGGTCTCGACGTTCTCGATCCTGCCTTTGGCCGCCCGCGCGCGGAGCAGGCTGAGCATCTCCGGCTGAATGTCCTGCGCGTAGACCTTGCCCCCGGGCGCCACGCGGCGGGCCATGCGGAGAGTGAAATAGCCTACACCCGCGCCGACATCGGCGATCGCCATGCCCGGGGTGATACCCAGCTTATCCAGGGCCGTGTCGGGCATCTCTTCCACTTCCCGTTCGGACCGCTCAAGCCACGGCGCACCGCCCATACCCATGACGCCGGCGATCTTTCGCCCGGTCTTTGGATGCACTCCCTGGGCAACTGCCAGGGAGGCCGACAGGATCGCCAGAAGACAGAGACTGGCCGCTCGGGTTTGCTTGAACATGATTATTCCGATTAAACTGAGGTTACTGAACCGATGATATCGTTTCGAGCATATATCCCGCGGGCCCGCCGAGCGCCGCTCTCCGCCTTGTGCCTGGCCGCCACCCTGTTTCTTGGCGGCTGCAAAACGAAAGAGGTGGACGATGCACGCGTCTACCGGATGGGGGAGAGAGTCCAGATTGGGCCTCTGATCTACAACGTACTGGAGGCCACCTGGAAAACCGAACTTGGCGACGGGCCGACGGGCCGGCTTCCAAAGCAGCGGTTCCTCATGTTGCGAGTGACCATCACCAACAGCGGCGGGGACGTCCGGAACGTGCCGTTCCTGAACCTTGAGGACACCAAGGGACAGGGCACATTGGAGGAGTCCGAGGCCGCCGGCGTACCGGATTGGCTGGGCCTGATCCGCACGATGAAGCCGGCCGACACAGTGGACGGGCGCATCCTGTTTGATGTCGCGCCAGGCAGCTACAGGCTGCGCGTGACGGACGCCGGTGAAACGGGTTCCGAGAAGTCAGCGCTCATCGAGATTCCACTGGAGATGGAGAACCCGGTGGCGCCGGCGCCGCAAGCCAGCGGGCGTTAGAACATGGGCCGCGGCGTGGCGAGGGCCTTGGCCGCACTGATTCCCGTCTTCTGCGATGCGCAGACGCTTCAGCTTGCGGGCGTCACCGTGCATCAGTACGATGGGGGGCCGCCGATGCCCTCGGCGTACGCCTTCACCCCGCGTGACATCGCCTTCTTTTCATTTCAGGTGCGCGGCGCCAGGAAAGCGAATGACCGGCTGAAGATCACCTGCCGTATCCAGTCCTTCGACCCGGAGGGCGCGGCGCTAGCCCCCGCCGTGACGCGCAAAACCGATGCGGAGCTGGCGCAGGAGGATCGCGCCTGGGTGCCAAAGTTCAGCTACGACGTACCAATTCCTCCCTCCGCGCTCAGCGGCGCCTATCATGTGGCCATCGAGGTGGCGGACGAGTTGGCCCAGACGTCGGTCAAGCTCCGCATCGATTTCAATGTGAAGGGCCGGGACGTGGCGCCTTCGGAGACGCTCGCCATCCGGAACCCCAGGTTCCTGCGGCGTGAGGAAGACGAGACGGCGTTGGCGGAACCGGCTTACCGGGTGAGCGATGCCGTGTGGGCGCGGTTTGAGATCACCGGGTTCCGCCGTTCGGCGAAGAATGAGATCGGCGTCGAATACGACGTCAGGCTGGAGAACCCCGATGGCAAGGTGATCTTCGAGCAGCCAAACGCGGCGGCAGAGAAAAACTCGGCGTTCTACCCCATCCGTTGGGTGCCCGGCGTGGTGAGCCTGAATTTCAAACCGGGGACGCGCACGGGCCGGTACACGATTGTGGTGGTGCTTCGGGACCTGGTGGGGAACCAGACCTCGGAAGCCCGGTTGCCGTTCTCACTCGAGTGAAACTGCGCGGCTCTACCAGGTAAGCGGGCCGGCGGGCGGCGGCCACAGGCCCATGATCTGGCGCAGCAGCACGATCTGGCCCAAGTGGTGCGCGCTGTGGATTGCTCCATGAAGAACCCCTGTTCCACGCGTGTCGTGATTGAGAAACGGGATTTCGAGGCCTTCGGGGAGGATTTTCTGGTCAAGACCGGGGCATTCCCGTGCGATCTGTCGGCTTTGAGAGACCACAGCCAGGAAGCGATCCCGTAAAGCGGGCCATTCCTCCGCCGCGCACGGCGGCCAGCCCTCGGCGGCGTGGGCCGGTGCGCCGGTGAAGCCTTCGAGCGCAATGCGATTGAAGAAATCCTGCCAGTAGCAGATGTGGGCGGTGATTTCGGCAATGGAGTGCGGCGCGCCGGGCGGGCGCGTGGTAGCCTGCTCCCCAGTCAGCCCTTCGAGGACGGCCGCCGGGGCGTGGAAGCCCAGGTTGACGCCGGCGATGGCATGAAGCAGTTCACGATCGTGGATTTGGTGGAGCGTGGACACAGACACATTCTAGTTGACTGATTGGGGATCGAGGGTCTCAATGAGAGGCGCCGTCAGCAGGCGCCGCTCCACGTGGTTTTCGATGGCCAGCAGCAGCCCCCGGCGCAGCTGAGCCGCGAAGGTCCGGCTATAGGGGTGGGGCGGAAGTTGCCCGATCGGCGTGGCCAGGATCTCCCGTGCGAGAGACGCGGACTCCTCATTGAGATGCATGTCCGGGAGAAAGCCGGCCAGGCGCACCGCCCAAAGCGTGAAGTAGAAGACAACGGGCCAGGCACCCTGGCCGCGGTGCTCGCGGAGGTGCGCGAGCATGGCGAGCATCAGACGGAAGAACCGCTCATTCACTTCGTGCGGCGGCAGAAGATGGTCGGCCAGTTCGGCCATGTAGTCGAGCGCGACACCGGCTGCATAGTCCGAAGCCAGGCTGAACTGTGAGTTGAGAATTTCGCTATCGCCGATGTTGACCAGTTCCCGGGTCTCCTTTTGGAAGTAGGAGATTCTGGAGTGGGTGAGGCGTTCAAGGGAGGAACCGAAACCGGATTTGGGGCGCCGGGCACGGCGGGCAACTCCGCGGAGTTTGCCCTGGTCGCGGGTGAAGAAGTTGACGATGAGGTCGGCTTCCCGCAGCGGATAAGTGCGGAGAACGATGCTTTCGCTGGTGAGCAGTGGCATCGGGCTACAGGCCCAGCCACGCCTTCAGATTCGGCCACTGCTGCCGGAACGTGATCACTGAGATGCCCAGATAAAACGTGGCACAGCAGGCCAGGCCGCACCGCATCAGCAGACCGGGCCGTATCTCAGGAGGAAGGATGCGAGAGACCACGTAGAGCGTGTGGATCGAGGAGAAGCCGAGCGCGAAGTTCATCATGGTGCCACTGGCAATGGCCAGCACCAGGGGATTGGGCGTGAGGCGCAGCGCGACGAGGCCCCAGCAGGCATAGGCGGCAAGGATGCCGTAGTAGATGTACTTCACCTTGTTGCCATCCAGCTTATGGAGCCGCTTGACGCCGATCCAAAGCACGTCGGTCCAGCGGCGGCAAATGGCGTCGATCTGGCTCACCTGCGTGGGGGCCATGATGAGGAAACCACAGAGGAGGGTAAGGTACCAGAAGACGGGTCCGTGCTGGACGGAGATGGCCTGGGCGGTCATGGCGGCGACGGCATTGCCTTCCACCTTGACGCCGCCCCTCAGGAACTCGTAGCTGAACATCGAAGGAAGCGCCATGCCAAGGATGCAGCCGGGAAGCCAGAGCATCAGTTGATCGCGGCGGATGTGGACAAGCCAGCCCTTCCAGCGTTCGAGGGCGGAAGGCGAAGTGTCGAATGCGGTTCCGCTGTGGGAGAGCTTGATGGTGCGGCCGCCCACCGCGCTGGGAATGGCGCCGGCTTTTGAGCCCATGCCCCAACCCTTGTCGCGGGCGTAGTTTGAGAAGGCCGAATTGGTCATGCCGCCCGCGCCGGCAACCGCCGCGAAGGCGGCAAGCGTGGCCCAGTTGATCTCACCCTGCGGAAGCGTGCCGAACTTGAAGAACCCGGAACCGATTTCCCACCAGGTGGAGGGGCTCACCCAGACCACCACCACGAAGCCCAGGTAGCTGAGAATGAGCGTCAGTTTGACCACCATCACGCGCTCCAGCGCGTTGTAGATCTTGCCGCCAAAGATCAGCGGAACCAGTGCCGTGAGGAAGATGCAATAGCTGAGCGTGCGCACCAGGGAGCCTTCGGCGGCGGTGGGCAGGCGTCCAAGGATAACCGAGGCCAGCGGCACGGCGGCGTTGGAAGAGAGGTACGGCCAGAGGCCGCCAAAATCGAAGATCAGATAGAAGATGGTCCAAAGCAGAGGGCCGGGCGGCGTGCGGAAGAAGCCGATGAAGATGGTTTCGCCACAGTATAGGGTGTAGCGCATCACCGACAGGTTGTAGAAGACCTGAAAGACGATCGCGAGCGTGGCCAGCCACATGACCTGCCCGCCGTACTGGGCCGTGACCAGCGGCCCGAACAACCATTCACCGCCGCCGATGTTGGCGCCCACCATCAGAAGGCCCGGGCCGATGAGCGACGTCCAACGGCGGGGCTGGAAGGGGGGCGCGGGCGCGAGTTCTCCCCGCTGCCAATCGGGGAAAGCAGTGGAGCGGGCGGCGGGGTGTCCTGGAGCGGCCATGAGTTGTCATGCTAGCACCGTGGACCGGGCCGGGGAAAGTTTTGCTGGGCCAGGTTTTGCTGGGTCAGGTTTTGCTGGGTCAGGTTTTGCTGGGTCAGGTTTTGCCGGGCCGGGCTCGCCGGGCGCCCGGTCAGTGGTGGAACAGGAATTCCTTCGAGTTGAACAGAGCCCACAGCAGATCTTCAAAGCCGCGCCGCCGTGTCTCCGGCGTCATGCCGGTGAGAACGGCGCGAGTCTCCTCCGGGGAAGGCTCACGGGTGAGCGCGGCCAGATAAAGTTGCTGGACGATGGCTTCGTTGGTGACACCGGCGTCAGCCAGAAGCTTGTCGAGCGTGCCGCCCGCGCCAGTGATCTGGCGCTGCAGAGTGTCGCCGCCGATGAGGTGCATCACCTGGGCCACGCTGGGCTTGGCGTCCCGCTCACAGATTACTTCACGCAGATCGCTGCGGCCGAAGGTCTTCATCATGTAGTGGGGCTTGGTGAATGGAAGCACCGGGATCTCCATGGCACGGCGCCCGGGCGGCTGGCTGGTGAACCGTTCCACGACGCCCGTCACCTGCGCCATGGTGTCGATCACCTGTTCCGCCATCAGGCGGCGGACATAGAAATGGGAGTAGTTGGTCTGGTCGGCCTGATTGGTTGGGTTGGTCTGCGAAGACAGCTGATAGACCCGCGAATTCAGGATGCGCCGTTCGAGCTTCTTGAGATCGTAGCCGGTGGCGATGAAGTCCTCGGCCAGGGCGGCCAGAAGCGGTTCATTCACGGGCGGGTTGGTGACACGGAAATCGTCGGCGGCTTCCACGATGCCCCGGCCCAGGAAGAAGCGCCAGACACGATTGACGGCGGCGCGGGCAAAGAAGGGGTTTTGGGGCGAGGTGAGCCAGACAGCCAGTTTCTCCCGGACGTCCGTGCCGGGGGCCTCGGGCTCGACGGGGCCGTCGAGGTACTTCGGTGGAACCGCCTTCTTCGTGCGCGGGTGGATCACCTCGCCCGAGTTCTTGAGGAACGTGGCGTTGTGATTGTTGAGGTACATGTCCTTGCGTTCCACCCGGGCAAAGAAGGCGGAAAAGCCGTAGAAATCGTCCTGGGACCACCTCTCAAAAGGATGATTGTGGCAGCGCGCGCATTCGATCTGGATGCCCAGAAGAACCTGGCTGACGTTGACGGCGGACTCCTCGGGGTCGATTTCCCGGCTGACGAAGTAGAAGTTGGAGGGGCCTTCAAAGTCGTGCCGTCCCTGGCTTGCAAGCAGTTGCCGCACCATGACGTCATAGGGCGTGTTGCGGCGCACGTTGTCGCGGAACCAGCGCCCGAATGCGTTGCCGCCCTTCTGTCCGGCTTCGTTGTAGCCGGCACGGAACATGTCGGCCAATCGCATGGCCCAGATGCTGGCGCGTTCCGGGCGTTCCAGAAGTTCGTCGATCAGCCGGGCGCGATCCGGCGACTGCCGGAAGCGGCGTATCTCCCCGACGGTTGGCGTGATGCCTGTAACGTCCAGGTAGACGCGCCGGAGGAACTCATCGTCCGAGGCAAGCTGCGAGGGCACAATGTTCATTGCGCGCAGCTTGGCGAACACGTGGCGGTCAATGTCGTTGGCTTCGGGAATGGCCGGATAGCCCGTCATGGGGCGATCGCGAACCACCAGGACAGGGACGGCCGCGGCACGGCCTAGCGTGCGTACCATGATGGCGGTTTCGCCGGGCGTTTCCGCCGTGATCTCACCCGAGGCATCGACGGCGGCGATGGCGGGGACATTCGAACTGAAACGAACCCGGGGCGTGAGATCGCGGCTGGAGCCATCGGCATAGCGGCCCACGGCCACCACGCGGACCCGTGACCCGAGGCCGGTGAGCCGGAACCCCGGCGGATAGACGTCGAGAGAGGTGAGTCCGGGGGGCGGTGTCTGGTCCTTGCTGGCGCCGCGTTCCAGCCAGGCCAGCACGGTGCGATGTTCCGGCGAATTGAGGGAGAAGCGAAGTCCGCCGCCATGCGCCACCTGCATGGTGGGCTTGCGCAGCAGAAGGCTGTTCGCGGGCTGCGTACGATCGACGCGGCGGCCGCCGTTCAGTTCGGTGATGGCGCGATGGTCGAGATCCGGGTCAGAACCGAACAGCGACAGTTTGAAGCCCATCTGGCCGCGCACGGAGCCATGACAGTTGGAACTGGCGCAGTCGGCCCTGGTGAACACAGGGACCACGTCGTTGATGAAACTGGGAGCGCGCGGCGCCGAAGTGCGGACGGTAACCCTGACTGCGGCCCTGAGATCGCCGTGAGCGAACGTGACTGTGGTTTCACCAGGAACCAGACCCTGCAGCAAGCCGGGCTGGCAGGCGGCGAACCGCGGCGAGATGCAGGTGGCCTGGGCGGTGACATCAGTGGTGACACCCGCCTCATCGGTGGCAACGACGAGGATGGTCTGCGCGGCGCCGGCCTCAAGCACAATGGCTGGAGGATAAACGGCCAGTGAAGCCGCCCCGGCCCGGGCAGCCACACAGCACAGGAAGAAGAGGATGCGGTTCATTTTTGCACCACGGTGATCTCGGATCGCTGCACTTCAATGGGACCGAAGAAGTAGCCGGTGGCGCCGTTCTCGTAGCGCACGATGGCATCCCGTTCGACGGTGCGGTTGTTCATGACGCCGCGGGCGCGAAGCCGCCAGGCAAACTGGCCAGGCTGGGCGGCCGTGGCGCTGATGGGAATCCAGACCAGGGATCCGTCGATGCGGCGGTCGACACCGCAGCCATCCTTGATCACGGTGTCGATGGGGGCGACGGTCTGGGAAGCGCTTGTGACACCGGCCGGGAGATCTTCCAGCCAGACTTCCACCGGCTGGGTCCAGCCGCGGCGGCGGACCCGGGCCTGCACCTGATGAGTCTGGTTGGCGTAGAGGGATTTGGAAGGCTCCCGCAGTTCCAGGATGAAGCCGGGCAGGGTCTCTTCGATCGTAAGACGGTAGATGAGGCTGGCGCCACCACGGTGCATGGCATCGCGGATGGCGAGGTAGTAGTCGCCGGACTCCGCGATGTTGACGGCCAGGTCCGCGTCGATCTGATACTCATCGGAACGGTCATCCACTCCGGGGTCGTCGGCGAAGGCAATCTCGCGCCCCGCGCTGTCATAGAGGGTGATGGCCGGGTCCAGATGGTAGTAAAGGCGCATCGATTCCGGCTTAAAGCTGTAGGTGTGACCCGCCTTGGCCGGGAAGCGGAAATAGTGAGTCTCACCCGGGGCGCCGATTCGGCCGTGGATGACGGTGGAGGGCTTGACGGCAAGCGCAGACTGGCGTGAGGCCGGCGGCGACTTCACGGTGACTTCCGGCAGATCCGAGACATGCACTTCGAGCGGCGTGGGCAGTTCGAGACCGCCGGCGGCCAGGTGCAGCCAGTAACGTCCCGGCGCGGCGCGCCCCAGGCCGTCGAACCGCACGCGGACCGAGGTTCCCGTGGCTTCAAGAACCCGGCCGGCGCCAGCCTTATCGCCCAGCCAGACACGGTCGATGCCGGCCAGGTTCACTCCTTCCACCGTGATCTCGCCGCCATGCGCCGTCGTCAGTCCGGCCGGCAGAAGCGCCGTGACCAGAGGCACGTCGCCCAAGGTGAGACGGTAGGTGGCGTTGGCGCCTCCGGCGAGCGAGCTCACCCGAATGATGTACGTGCCCGTCTTCTCCACCCGGTGACGAATCTGCGGGTCACCGAAGATGGTGGTGTCGTCATCCCAGGCAATCTCTTGGCCGGACTCATCGAGGATGGCAAGTTCGGCGTCAAAACGGGAGCCAGCCCGGGTTGCGAGACAGTCGAGGACGAGAGTCTGGCCGGCTTGAGCCCGGACGCGGAAATGGTCCCAGTCGTCACCGCCGACAACACCGTTGATCGTGACCGGGGTTTCGGCGGACGGGGCTTCGCGCCAATCGTCGTTGGGCTCGGACTCATTCGTTTCGGCCAGGGAGCCGACGGTGATGACGCCGATGGTGCTGCCATTCTTCGTCCGCAACCAGTAGTCGCGGCGGCCGGTTTCGGCGGAAGGCTCGGCGGTGATGCGGGCGCGAATCTTGGTTTTCTCCGAGCTCAGGATCACTGAATCCACACCGAGACCGGAAAACGTGAGGCCTCGCGCCTGGTCCAGGTTCTGGCCGGCAATTTCCACTTCCACCGTCGAGCCGCGTTTGAGGCCGGCCGGAAACATGCGGCGGATGACAGGGGCGGGCGATGGCAGATCGAGATCAGCCGCGGTCAGCGGAACCACCAGAAGCACCAGGAGCGCGCGGGGCATGGTCAGCGGCCCTTTCTCAAGAGTGGGCGGAGGGTTTTCATGACGTGGCTGGCCACCCGGCGATTGCCCTCGGCGGTGGGGTGAATGCCATCACGCTGCATGAGAGTGGGATTGAGCGCCACGGGTTCCAGCAGAAACGGAATGCGCGGCAGTTTGTGGCTGGTCGCGATGTCCCGGAAAATGCTCTCGAACTCGCGGACGTAGTCCGGGCCATAGTTCGGCGGAAGGGTCATGCCCGCAATGACAACGCGGGCGCCGGCATCCAGGAAGGTCCGTGTCATCGATTCCATATTGGCCCGCGTGGCCGCCAGTGGAACACCGCGCAGGCCGTCGTTGCCGCCCAGTTCGAGGATGACGATTTCCGGTTTCAGTTCAATGGCTGAAGCCGTACGGCCGGCGCCGCCGGTTGTGGTGTCGCCGCTTATGCCCTGGTTGACGACGCGATAGGAGAAACCGGCCGCGTCGATCTCCTTCTGCAGGAAATCCGGATAACTGAGCCCGGCATCGACGCCATAACCTGCCGAGAGGCTGTCACCAAACGCGACGATGACCGGGCGGGAATCGGCGGGTGTGGCAACTGGCGCCGCCGGCGCCGCCGTGACGGGCTGTGCGGGGGCAGCCGCGGGCGCTTCGGGCTGGCGGGCACATGCGCCCAGGAAAACAAGAAACGGGATGAGACGGTACACGCTTGTTCCAGGATAAACGGCGTGTGTCACCGCCGGACCGGGACGCTGCGGTCCTGGGTTTTGTACTTCTCAAGCAGGGCCCGCATTTCCCGTACCCGATCCGGGTATTGGGCGTAGAGATTCTTCGTCTGTCGCAGGTCTTCCTTCAGGTGGAAGAGTTCAGCGGGCTGGCCATGAGGCTCAATGCCGTGGCGTTTGCGCCACCAGTCCGGTTCGGCCTGGCCATGCTCGCTCCTGGCGGATTCAATGTAGACCCAATCGCCTTGCCGTAGCCCGTATTCGTCGTTGATGCTGTGGTGCACGGTGGCTTCACGAATGGGGGCCGGGCGCGGGCGGCCGAAAATAGCGGCTGAGATGTCGTAGCTGTCTTCGCCCGAGTTTTCGGGCAGTTTATAGCCGACCACCGAGGCGACCGTGGCCATGATGTCGGTCAGGCAGATCACCTCATTCTCAACACGGCCGGCGGGGACGCGGCCGGGTCCCCAGGCAATGAACGGAACGCGGTGGCCACCTTCCCAGAGCATGCGCTTGGCGCCGCGCAGGGGGCCCTGGCTGGCGTGGTTGAACTGGTTGATGAGCGGGTAGGTGAGATTTTCCGGGCCGTTGTCACTGGTGAAAAGAATGATCGTGTTTTCGGCGGCGCCGGAATCGCGCACCGCTTCCAGGATCTGGCCCACGGACCAGTCGCACTGATAAACGAAGTCGCCGTAGACGCCGGCCCGGCTGCGGCCGCGGAAGGGGTCGTCCGGCGCCACCGGGGTGTGGGGGCCGGTCATCGGGAAGTAGACGAAGAACGGCTGGTTGGAGCGGCCGCGTTCGCGGATGTGGTTGGCGGCACGGCGTGTGATCTCTGGCAGCACGCCTTCCAACCGCCAGCCGGGCGCCATGGCGCCGGGCCATCCGAACATGGTGTCCGGTTTCTGTTCCGTGGGCTGCTCAAGCAGGCGGCCGTTCTCAAAGAAGGTGTAGGGCGGGAAGTTGGGCAGGTCGACACCGAAGTGATAATCGAAACCGTAGGAGGTTGGGCCCTGCCGGGCCGGCTCCGTGAAGATGATCTTGCGCGCGTGTTCATAGCGGATTTCGCGCTGCGGGTCGCCGATGCGCACACGGTCATTCACGCGGGAGCCATCGGTGGTGGTCCATTCCCAGCCGAGATGCCACTTGCCAAACGCCGCGGTGGAATACCCCACGGACTTGAGCATGCCGGGCAGAGTGAGCCGGTCCTTTTCGATGAGGGGCTTGTCCCAGGGCCAAAGCACCTGGCGTTTGAGTTCCGTACGCCAGGGGTAGCGCCCAGTGAGCAGGCCGTAACGCGTGGGTGAGCAGACACCGCACGGCGTGTGGGCATCGATGAAACGTGTTCCTTCACGAGCCAGCCGGTCCAGGTGCGGCGTCGGAATCTTCGAATCCGCGTTGTAGCAGGCCAGGTCACCGAAGCCGAGGTCGTCGGCGAGGATGACGATGATATTGGGCCGGTTGGCGGCACGCTGCGCCAGGGCGAACGGCGCAAGGGTAAAGGCGCCGAGAAGTTCTCTCCGGGTCATGGGTCGATCATCGCACGGCGGCGCACGCGGGCACCAGATAGCCGGCTGGAACTTCACGCGGAACATGGCGGGGTCCCAGGATTGGCCAAACAGGCCCAGAGTTGCAACGGGCCTCGCAGTTGCCCGCCCGACGCGCCGCTACCGGAGTGCGATTCTGTGAAACGCCCGAGCCGCTGCCATCCGCGCGACCGCAATCGCTTCCAACCAGCAGTTTGTTCGCGTGGCGGGCGATGTGTAGCCAACGCCCCGCGCATGAGCATGGCGGCATCGGGCGACTCAGGGTCCGCACGCACGGAACGGGCCAAGCGATCCCGGAATCCTGCATCTCGGTCTTGGCGCCGCCGCCGCACGCCTGTGCAGGAAAGTCTGCGCGTTGCATTCTGAAGGGCCGATGACCGGCGGGGCAAGGCTACGGTTCGAGAACGAGTTCCAGGCGGTTCTCCTTGCCGGGTTCAACAGTCAAGGTCCTCTTCGTGGCGCCGGACTCGGCCTCATACTGCCCGAAGAATCCGCGGAAACGGAGCACGCCGTCCTCACCCGTGGCCCCTTCCACGTCCGTCCACCATTCGCGGTAGATCAGATCGCGCCAGGCTTCCAGGGCCGGCGTCGGGGTCCAGTCACGGGCAAACATCGCCGCCTCGGGACGCCAGTGGCGTCCGGCCCAGAAGCCCCAGAGCGTGAACCCGTTCATCTTGGGATGGCTGAAGGCGAGCGTGAGAAAGTCCCGGGTGTAGCGGGCGCGGACATCGGGATCGACGTTGCTGACGTCGAACTCAGTGATCTGGATGGTTTCGACATCACGGGCGAAGAGTTCAAACAGTTCCCAAACGCGCTCGAGATCGGTGGGCTGGCCGCTGAAGTGGCCCTGAAGGCCGACGCCATCCACGGGGCCGCCGTTTTCCTGAATGATCCGGAGCGCTCGGAGAGTAGCGTTCATGTGGGCCATGTTGAACCCGCCGCCTTCGACATTGCCGTAGTCGTTCAGAAAAAGACGGAACGAGGGATCAATGCGGCGGGCCCTCTTGAACCATTCCGCCATCTCGGCATCGCCCAGGGCTGCCATCAGGTCCTTGTTGTCGTAGGGCTCATTGATGACATCCCACTCCGTGACACGGCCGCTGGTAAGACGGCCGATGCGCTCGATGTGACCGTTGACCCGGAGGCGCAAGGCATCCTTGTCGACCGGATTCGCCCTCAGCATTGTCTGCACATCGGCGGGCAGGTTGCGCGCACCGGGCCAGACCATGACGTGGGCATGAACATCGTTGAAGCCGTTCTCGCGGAGCCACGTGGAGGCGGCTTCGAAGCGCCCCGCGGCCCAGGTTTCAAAGAACGGCCACTTGAGGTCATTTTCGATTGCCACCTTGTTGAAATTGCGAAGCAGCTCGTCGCGGTAACGCTGGCTGTCGGCGCCCGTCCCCAGAAGCGTGCCGCAATCGATGGCCGTGGCGAAGCCAAAAGCGTGACGCTTCATGCGCACGCGGAGATTGGCGCCGGGAACCGGTTGACCCGCGGAGTTGCGCACCGTGATTTCCACCGGCGCTTTGCGGATCTTCTCAATGCGTTCGGCGGCGGCGGCGCGCCAGGCTGCATCAGGCCCGGCGCCAGGGTAAGGATAGCCCTCCAGACCCAGCGACGCCGGGTCCACATCCGGGCCATGGTTCAGGAGTTCAAAACCACCAATCTCCAGTTCCTGCAGCTGGACGTTCACCCAGAACGAAAGGTTGTAGCTGGCGGGTCCCGACGTGGAGCCATCGTAGGTGGCATCCCACCGGAAGGGGATCTGGAACCGGCGCCACTCACGTCCGGTGGAAACGGCTGCGTTCAGCGACTTCGAATAGGGAGGCGCCCCCTGCTCAACCACGAACTGTGTGGCGGCGTTGGTGTCGCGCGTGGACCGCAGCCAGAAAGTGGCGACACCAAGATCGCCTTGGCGCGCGGGGCGAGTGGCAAAGCAACGCAGCCTGAGATCCCAGGCATTCGGAGCTAGTTCGCGCGTGGTGAGACGCCAGGCTCGGGTAAAACCGGGACCCTCAACATCGATGGTGGCAAGGCTCACGCGCGGTGCGCCTTCCAGTCGTGTGAAACAGGAAAATGCGGGCGCGGCCAGCACATCCACGGGCTGCGCGCGCACAACGAGCGAACTGAAGAGCAGAAGCGGGATCGTTCGCGTGGGGCGGGCCATCGGCAGACTTCAGAATCGCACAGCAGCCTTGGCCGAAACTATTGCTTCGGAGCCGGCTTGGGGCTTTCGGGCGGCGTCTTCGGGCTTTCGAATGAGATCGTCGATTCCGCGGTGGGGAAGGCGATGCCGCTTTCCACGTCGAACTTGCGATAGTCGCGGAAAGCGATGGTGTTGCGGCCGCAAATGGAGGTGCCGCGCTCGCAGGTGAGGGCCACCGCTTCCACGGGCAGATGGAACGGCTTGCCTCCGATTGAGATCTGACGGAAGTCGACGGAGGTTTCCGCGACATCGGCCGGGAAACCCGGTGGAAGATTGATCGCCTTCTGTTCCAGACGCAGGACGCGGTACGTCCGCTGGTCGATCCAGACCGAGCCCTTGTAGGCCGGATAGTAGCGCTGGCCACCGGTGTTGATCAGCCACCGTGTGCCGTCGCGGGAAATCGAAAAATCGTAGATCCAGCAGTCAATGCCATCCATTTTCTCCCGGCCCCGGCGGCGGAACTCGGTGTCGCTGCCGGGGTTGAATACGCTCTGCAGAAGCGTACCGAATTCGCCGGTGGACCATGTGCCCGTTTCGGTGGGCGACTTCTTGGTGGGCTTGCCATTGATCTTGATGTTCCGGTAGTCCTCTTTGCCGTCCGCGTAGACCAGATCAAGCGTCACGGTGTCATCCTTCTTCCAGGCGCGGCCGGAGACGCGGCTGGTATCGCGGGTAGTGACCTGGGTGACGATGTAGGCCGGCAGCGAGGTGAGGTATTCGTCCACCGCGGCGCGGGCCTTTTCGATTTCAGGGTCGATCACATCGATCTTGATGGGCTCGGAGGGGGCCTTGATGGGCTCGGAGGGAGCGAGCGAAACACCCGCCGGGAGTTCAGCCGGCGCGGAGACAAATGGCGGATCGTCCTCTCGGGCCGGGGCTACCTTCGGCACACCGCGGCGTCGCACCAGTTTCGGCCGTCCCGGGTCGCCGGCTTCGACTGGCGGTTCTTCGATCTTCATCTGCGTGGCGGGACCGGGCGTGGGCTCTGGGTCGAGTTCAGGTTTCGGGGGCTGGCGCCGGGCGGCGGGGGGCGCGCCTTCGTCCACAGGGGCGTGCTTGGGGGGCTCGCCGCTGGTGGAGGGGCCGGGCGGCGTCTGATCCGCGGGCGAACTTTCGATCACCACACGATGGGCTGTGTAGCGGCCGTCGGTTTCGCGGGCTTCGACAAGGATGTTGTCACCAATGTGGAGGGCGTCACGGCCCAGTTCCTTCCCTGCCCTGACGAACTTGGTGCGGGCATCGACACGGAACTCAACCGTACGATGATCCTTGGTCTCAAGCGTGAGCATGGGGCCCATGGCGCCGCGCAGCACACCCTGGAAAAGTTGAATGGTGCCCGCGGTGCGATCCTGCGGCACACGGCGGCGCATCACCGGGGGGCCTTGAGGAAACGGATCGGGACCGGGGTTTCCGGCGACCTGAGCCATGGCCCCGGTAGACAGCAGCACCGCGCACACGCCAAGCCTCATGCTTACAGGATGCACCAACCGGAATCCGCGTTACAGGCCCTGTGGCGGCGCAAGGAAGGCCAGCCAGTCGCCGGCGGGGATTTCGGCTCCCGGACCGGGAGCATGCACCGGCGCATAGGCAACGGCGTCAACCGGTTCTGGGGCAGCAGATCCCGAAGTAAGTTGCACCTGGATTGGGATGAGTTGGAATTGATCCCCTTCGTACTCGTCGAGACGGCGCCAGAGGGCGGCGTCGTCCACCGTGTAGATATCGCCTTGCACCCAACCGCGCCCGCCCGGCTCGAGCACCGGATACCGCGTGCCGGCATTGTCCACCAACAGCAGACGCCCCGCGGCACGAGCCGCCCCCATCCAGGTTGCACCGTCGCGCAGCCAGGCGGCCGCCGGATGCGGCGAGCCTCTGCGCAGCGTGCCATAGACGAACAGCGGCGGCAAAGCTACTGCCCCAAGCCCGCGCTCGAGAGTGTGCGCGCGCCAGTGAGGATCTGGCCGCCATCGCAAACCATCACGGCGCCGTTGACGTAGCTGGCCGCATCGGAGACCAGAAAGAGCGCCATATCCGCGATATCGTCCTTGCGGCCCATGCGGCGCAGCGGGACATTTTCGACGACGGCGCGGCGGGCTTCCGGGGTGGGCGCCAGCCGGCTCATGCCTTCCGTCTCATCAATCGGACCCGGGTTGATGAGGTTGGCGCGGATCCCCATCGGGCCCCATTCCAGGGCCAGGCACTGCGTGAGCCGCTCGACGCCGGCCTTGGCCGCGCAGACGTGCGATTGCCAGCCATAGGCTTGCGAGGCGTGATTGGCGGAGATGGCGATGATGGACGCGCCGGGTTTGCGCAGATGGTCAAACGCGGCGCGGCAGGTGTTAAAGGTGCCCAGAAGATCGATGTCGATCACGGCTTTGAAGCCGTTGGCCGACATGCCCGTGACCGGCGCGGGGAAGTTGCCGGCGGCGCCGCACACCAGGATATCGATGAGACCGAACATCTCGCAGCAGCGGACAAGGCCGGACTCGATGGCCGCATAGTCACGCACATCGGCGGCGTGGGTGGCCACCGAACCGCCACGCCCGGCAATGATGGCCGCGGCCGTATCCAGCTTTTCCTGTTTCCGGCCATTGATCATCACGTTGGCTCCCATGGCCGCATAGCGTTCGGCGATGCGCTGGCAGATGCCGCTGCCGCCGCCGGTGATGAAGGCGGTTTTCCCGGAAAGAAGATTGTCGCGAAATGGGCTCGACATAACTACCGCGAGGATAGCAGCCCGGTCAATCGCCCGTCACATGCGTGAAGTAGCGATGCAGCACCAGTGCCACGGCGCCGGCCAGTGAGGAGTGCGCGGCGTGAGCCGAAGGAAATACGTCCACGCCGGAAAGCCAATAGTCGCGCACGCGTTCGCGCAGGACGTCCCAGACGGTGGCTCTGATCCGCGCCCAACCCGCGGCGGCGAAATCGTCCAGCACGATGGCGGACGGATTGAGACCCATGATGATGTTGACCAGGCCCAGGCCGAGGTCGCGTGCCGTTTCGTCCATCGCCTCTCCGGCGCGGCGGTCGCCGGCAGCGGCGGCACTCGCGATGTCGAGAGAGCCCAGCTTGGGGTCGCCGCCCGCATCCCGGTAGCGGCGGTAGAGTGCGCGGTCGCTGGCGTACTCCTCCCAGCAGCCCCGGTTTCCGCAGACACAGGGGCGTCCGTCTGGATAGAGCACCATATGGCCGAACTCGCCGGCGCGGTGCGTGGCGCCCTGCACCAGGCGGCCATCCACCATCACGCCCGTGCCAAGGCCGCTGCGAAGTGTGACGAAGACGAAGTTATCCAGCCGCTTCGATGCCGACAGGTCAAACCAGCGTTCGGCGAGCGCGGAAAGGTTCGAGTTGTTGTCCCAGGCGAAGCGCGTGTTCAGGCCGCCGCGCAGCACCGGAATGGCATCCACGTTGTGCCAGTGGAGATTCGGCGCGGCCAGAACACGCCCGGTTCCCGGTTCGACAACCCCGGTGATGGAGACTCCAACACCCAGCAGCCGTTCCGCGGCGACGGTTGCCAGTTCGCGCACGCCCTCGTGCACCGCGCCCAGGAATCGCACGGGGTCCTGGGAAGCCTCGGTCACACGTTGTTCAACGATGTGCCCTTCAAGATCGGCGAGCGCGACCGTCCCTTCAAAGGGCGTGATCTCAACTCCGATGGCCAGACGCGATTCGGGCACGACGCGGAGAGCCGTTGGCCGGCGGCCCAGGCCGGAGTGGCCCTCAACCGGCTCTTCGCGCACCAGACCCTGCTTCATCAACCGTTCCACGATCATCGTGACGGCGCTGGCTGAAAGTCCGCTTTGCCGGGAGATCTGCTTACGGCCGATGCCTCTGCCACGAAGAATCATGGTGTGGACCAGCCGCTCGTTGGCTTCCCGGATGGAAGACTTGCCGAGCGCGCCCTGCGTGGTGATGGTGACGGGTCTCATGTCGCCGGAAGCGTGTGGGGAAAATCCAGCCTATCAATTTTCCCAAGGGCGCCCTCGCGGCCCGTTTACGAAGCCCGGCCCGTCGAGCCTGGCGGACTACCAGTTGAGCAAGGGCGGGAAATACTCAGCGATCAGTTCCTGATAATAGGGGCGGCACACGGCGAGATCCGGCTTCGAATCACTCTTCGAGTAGAGATCGTAAGGATTAAAGCGCCGCACCCAGGGAAGCATCTCATGATCCTTGGAGTCCATCAGGTGCGTGTAGGCGCCCTCGCGATGCCACGGATAGAAGGAGTGATAGCGGATCATATAGAGCGCTTCCTCCGGCAGATAGTTCTTCACCACCTGATAGAGGTACTCGTCATGGCCCCAGGAGAGCATCACGTTGCGCAGACCGCATCCAGGTTCATAGACTCCGGCCGGAGTCTGGAAGCGGGGATCGGCCGTGTCGGGATTCGCGGCGAAGAAATCATGGTAGACGATGCTCTTGTCCCAGGCACAACCCACCGGAAACGTATCGCCCACAACGGCCCACTGCGGCTCGCCCCACAGACACAGCACTTTCCCCAGATCGTGAATGAGCGCCGTCAGTTGGAACCAGCGCGGCTGACCGTCGCGCCGCGCCGACTCCGCCGATTGCACCGCATGGTCCACCTGGGAAAGGTCGGTATCGGGATCGCTGTCATCAACAAGCTGGTTTAGATATTCAAGCCCCTCCCAGATGCCCATGCGCCGACGGTTGAGGCCAAGGTACTCTTCGCGCTTGGCCAGTCCGAAAGCGTAGGTCTGCTGGGCGTGGTTAAGACGGTAGAACTCAACCACCGAAGGGTGGGCATCCAGAGTGAACGACCGGAACCCGTCCTTCTCACGAGCCGGGTCGTAGCGGGCTTGCAGGAATTGTTCCCAGTGTTCTTCAGTCTGATGGGAATAGGGGGTTCCTGTTGCGGTCACCATGTCCTGAGTTTATTCGATCACTGAAAGAAATACAATGGCCACTTGGTACCAAATGGCTGCTCGGCGAATTTGGACCTCCAAGCGCCGCGGCTGCCCGGCGTGCGTTTGATCACTCTCCGCTTCCGCGCCGCTGAACGCTGATCTACACTGATGGTTGATGAGGCATCTCTTCTTCCTGGCCGCGGCGGGCCTGCTGGCGCAGAGCCCGGACTACGTGGCCGGAATGAAGGCCCTGGAAGCCGCGAAGTATGAGGAGGCCGCGGGGCATTTCGCCAAGGCGGCCCAGGCTGAGCCAACCGACTACGCGGCGTACTTCCACCTTGGGCTCTCCCACAGCTTCCTGGACAAGCACGCGGAAGCGGAGGCGGCCTATCGCAAGACCCTGGAGTTGAAGCCGGGGCTCTATGAAGCCGAATTGAATCTGGGCGTGGTGTTGCTTGCGGCGCGCAAACCGGCCGATGCCGTGCCCCTGTTGAAATCGGCGGCCGAGAAGAAGCCGCGGGAGTTCCGGCCGAACTTCTATCTGGCGGAATCGCTGCGTGAAACCGCTCGGCCGGCGGAGGCGGAACCGGTCTACCGGGCAGCCGCCGAAATCGACCCAAAGTCGGCGCCGGTGCAGTTTGGTCTGGGCCGGACCTTTGCGGCGCTAAACAGGGTGGACGAAGCAGGCGCGGCCTACAAGCGCGCCGCCCAACTGGACCCCTCCTTCCGCGACACGCTGTTCGAAATGGCCGCTACGTATGAAGCGGCCAAACGCAACGCGGAAGCCATCGAACTCTACGCGCTCTTTCCCGACAACGCCACCGCCAGGGAGCGGATGGGCGCCTTGCAAATCGGCACCGGCGACAATGCCGGCGCCATCGCGAGCCTTGAGCAGGCCGTGAAACTGCAGCCCGACGCCGCGAACCGGTACGCACTGGCCACGGCATACCTTCGGGCGAAGCAACCGGAGAAGGCCGCGATGCAGATTGAGCAGGCCCTGGCGCTTGAGCCGAAGAACCTGGACCTGCGTATGATGTACGGCCGGCTGCTGCGCGATCAACGCAAGTTCGACCCCGCGGCCCGCCACTTTTTCGCCGTAACCCAGTTGAAGCCCGATTCCCTGGAAGCGTGGAAAGAGCTTTCGGCGATGCTGATCTCGCTTGAGAACTACCCGCAGGCTCTGGCGGCCATCGACCGGACCCTGGCGCTGGGCGAGCGGAGCGCTTCCATTCATTTTTTCCGGGCGCTGGTGCTGGATCATATGAAGCAGTACAAGCTGGCAAAGCCCGACTACGAGAAGTTTCTGGCGATGAGCCAGAACCAGTTTCCCGACGAGGAGTTCAAGGCGCGCCAGCGCTTGAGAGTCATCGAGAAGGAGTTAAACCGCCGATGATTGTGCCGCTGTTGGCCGCCTTGATTGCCGGCGATCTGGCTTCCATCCGGACGGAGCCTCTGCTCGAAAAGCGCTTTGAACGGGCGCTCGATAACAGCGGCCGGTCCGTCGACGAGGCGCGGCGGGTGTACGATCAAGGCGACGACAAGGGGTTCGAAGCGGCCATTGAGGAGGTTCAGGGCTCCGTGAAGCTGGCCGTTCAAACGCTCAAGGACATGGGCAAGCATCCCAGCCGGAATGTGCGGAACTACAAACGCGCCGAACTGAAGGTGCGCGAACTTCTGCGCCGGATCGAGAGTTTCCGGCTCGACGTCAGCATCGATCACCGCGACCCCGTCGACAAGCTGCGGGCCTCGCTCCACACCACGCACGAAGAACTTCTGGAAGCCGTGATGAGCCGCAAACCATGAAACACGCCCTGCTATTCCTGGCCCTTCTGGCGCCGCTGGTGGCCCAGCGCGATTTTCTTTCCGCCGACGAGGAGGACCAGATCCGCGTGGCGCAGGATCCGAACCTGCGCATCCAGGCCTATCTCAAGTTCGCCCGGATGCGGGTGGACATGATCGAGCAGGCGATCGCCAAGGAGAAGGCGGGGCGCAGCGGGCTGATCCACGACACCCTGGAGGACTACACGAAGATCATTGAGGCGATCGACATCGTGGCCGACGATGCGCTGCGCAAGAAGGCTCCAATCATCGAAGCGATGAAGTCCGTGGCCGATGTGCAGCCTAAACTCCTGGACAAGCTGCGCAAGGTGGAAGAGTCGAAGCCGCGCGATATCGCACGTTACGACTTCGCCTTGAAGACCGCAATCGAGACCACCGAGGACAGCATCGAACTGGCCAGGGAAGATCTTCAGGAGCGTGCCGCGCAGGTGGCCGAGAAGTACCAGAAAGAGAAAAAGGAACTGGAAGCATTGATGCAGCCCAAGGACCTTGAAGAGAAGAAAGCCGAAGAGAAAAAGGAAGCCGAGGGCAAGCGTAAAGCTCCCACCCTCCGGCGCAAGGGCGAATCAACCGCGCCTAAGAAGTAACGCGCGGCATCAGCATCTTCTCAACATACTTCGCCACCACGTCGCATTCCAGGTTCACCCGGCTGCCAGGGGCACGATCCCGCAACGCGGTGTTCTCAACCGTATGGGGAATGATGGTCACGCCCACGATACCCTGATCAATGGACGCCACCGTCAGGCTGATGCCATCGATCGCCAGGGACCCCTTGAAGACCACGTAGCGATCCAGGTCCTCGGGAATCCGGATGGAGAGCCAGTAGTTCCCCGCCCCCAAATCAACCAGGCTTTCAAGCGTACCAGTGCCATCCACGTGACCCTGAACGATGTGGCCGCTGTACCGCCCCGAAGCGGCCAACGGCCGTTCCAGATTCACCCGCGAGCCGGAGATCAGATCACCCAGGTTGGTGCGGCGCAGCGTCTCCGGAGCCAGGTCCGCTGAGAACGCTCCGCCGCTGATGTCAATCGCGGTCAGGCAGACGCCGTTCACGGCGATGCTGCAGCCCTCAAACGCGTCGCCCAGCACGGTCTTGCAGGCGATGCGCAGGCGGCCGGCCTTCAGGCTCTCAACGGCTCCCACCTCTTCCACGATGCCGGTGAACATCCCGTTTCCTCTACTTTTCCACCCAGGCTTCAACCGCGAATTCGGAGGGCGTGATGCGATGAAGTTCCAGGCCCCGCAACTGGATGGCATCCACGCGGCGTCTTCGCCCGGTGCCGCCCGCCACCGGCAGCGACGTTAAGCCGCCAAGAATCTTGGGAGCGTAGTAAAAGAACACCTTGTCCACCACTCCGGATTCGAGCGCCGCCCAGTTCACCTTGCTGCCGGCCTCGATCATCAATGATTGATAACGCCGCGCGGCAAGCAGTTCCACCAGCCGGATGAGGCTGGCGCGCCCGTCGGCGCCATCCAGAATCGCCACCTCCACGCCGCGGGCTTCAAGCTGGCGGCGCCGTTCCGGAGAAGCAGCCGAAGTGGCGGCCACAAGCAAGTCCGAGGTTCCGGCCTCGATCATCTTTGAGTCAAGCGGCAGCCGGGCCTGGGAATCAAGCACGATTCGGAGCAGTGCACGGGACCGGGGAAGTTCACTGCGGTCGCTAAGACGGCAGTCATCGGCCAGCACCGTGCCGATGCCGGTGACGATGGCATCATGCAGGTGCCGCACCTGTTGAACATGCTCGCGGGCCTGTTCGGAGGTGATCCAGCCGCGATTGTCCTCAGGCGCGGCGATCTTGCCATCCAGGGTTAGCGCGGCTTTCAGCGTCACCTGCGGTCTTCCCGTCCGCATGAAATGCGAATAGGCTTCGTTCAAGCGGGCCGCTTCCGGCGCATCCACCAACACCACCTCAAGCCCGGCATCGCGAAGGCGGCGGATTCCGGTGCCTCGCACGATTGGGTTCGGGTCCTCCATAGCCACCACAACGCGCGCGATTCCGGCGGCAACCACTTCGTCCGCGCAGGGCCCGGTCCGGCCTTGATGCGAACACGGCTCAAGCGTAACGTAGAGCGTGGCCCCGCGCGCCGCGCCGCCGGCCTGCGCTAAAGCCACTGTTTCGGCGTGGCTGACGCCAGCCCAGGTGTGAAAGCCTTCCCCCACCGCGGCGTCTTCGCGCACGATCACCGCGCCCACGGCCGGATTCGGACTGGTCTGGCCCAACCCCTCGCGCGCCAGTTCCAGCGCTCGCGCCATCCAACGGGCGTCAGTTTTCGAATAGGGACTCAATGAACTTCTCCGGTTCAAACGGCAGCAGGTCATCAATCTGCTCACCCACGCCAATGTAACGGATGGGCAGGCCCAGTTCCCGGGTGATGGCCACCACCACACCGCCCTTGGCCGTTCCGTCAAGCTTGGTCAACACAATGCCGGTGACGCCGCTCGATTCGGTGAAACGGCGCGCCTGCTCCAGCCCGTTCTGGCCCGTGGTGGCATCCAGCACCAGCAGGACTTCGTGGGGCGCGTCGGGCACCACGCGAGCCGCGGTACGCCGCATCTTCTCAAGTTCGGCCATCAGGTTATCCTTGGTATGCAGACGGCCCGCGGTGTCTACAAGGACGTAGTCAGCGCGCCTCGCCCGGGCGGCCTGAAGGGAATCGAAGACCACCGCGCTCGGGTCGGCCCCCGATTTCTGGCGAATGATGTCAACCGAGTTCCGTTCCGCCCACACCTCCAGTTGCTCAATGGCCGCGGCCCGGAACGTATCGGCGGCGCAGAGCAGCACGCCATGGCCTTGATCACGCAGCCGGTAGGCAAGCTTGCCGACGGTGGTGGTCTTGCCGGCGCCGTTGACGCCCACCACCATGATCACCGTGGGGGGCTCAGCGGCCCGGCGCGGCGGCTGGTCCGAGGCCTGAAGAACATCCAGCAGGTGCTGCCGGATCAGAGCGCGGATCTCCGAAGCGTCACCCACAAGGTGCCGGTCCACGCGCTGCCGAATGCTCTCCAGGATGTCCGCCGCCGTGCGGACGCCAATATCGGCGGTGATCAGCGAGTATTCGAGTTCATCGAGCAGCTCCGCATCGATCTCCTTGCGCCCGGAAATGACGTCTTCGATGCTCGAAACCAGACCCGCGCGGGTTTTCTGTATGCCAGCCTTAAGCCGATCGAGAAGGGACATGGGACTACGGATGAGGGAATTTCAATCTTACCGTCTCACGGGGGGCGGCCGGTACACTGGTGCTGATGCCAGCCGATTCCGCCATCGCCACCTGGACTCTCCGTCAACAAGCCGCCGCGCTGCGGGAACGCCGCATTTCACCGCTCGAAGCCGTGGATTCCGCGCTTGCGAGGATCGAGCGGCTGAACCCGCGCCTCCAGGCGTTCACCGCCGTGTACGATGACCGGGCGCGTGCCCAGGCCGCGGCGGCCCAGGAATCCGGTGGCGGATTGCACGGCGTGCCGGTCACCGTGAAGGATAGCTTCGATGTGGCGGGGGAGCCCACGCTGTGCGGCAGCCGGCTCCGGCTGGGGCATCGTGCGAGTTCCGACTCCTTGGTGGTTCAACGGCTGCGCGCGGCCGGTGCGATTCTGATCGGAAAAACGAACGTACCGGAGTTACTCGCCAACTACGAGTCCGACAACCACGTCACCGGGCGCACCAACAACCCGTGGCGATTGGACAGAACGTCCGGCGGATCCAGCGGGGGCGAGGCGGCGGCCATCGCCTCGTGCCTCTCGGCGGGAGGCGTGGGGAGCGACGGCGGAGGGTCCATCCGGCAACCAGCCCACTTCTGCGGCATTGCCGGACTGAAGCCCACGCCGGGCCGCGTGCCGGCCGTGGGACACTTCCCGAAAATCAACCACCCGGGCGGCCTGCTGGGTGTCGCGGGTCCCATGGCGCGGAACACAGGCGACCTGCGCCTGCTGTATACCGTGCTGGCCGGGCACGATCCGCGCGATCCGTTTTCGGCGCCCGTCCCGGTGGACTACGCCCCGGCTGGCGGGTCGCGCATCGCTCTGGCCCATCGTGTGAACGGTGTGCCGGTGTCCAGCGCGATTCACAGCGCCGTGACTCGTGCCGGCCAATGGCTCGAAGAAGCTGGTCACGCCGTTGAGGAACGCGAGATGCCGGGCCTGGAACGGGCGCCCAATCTCTGGTCATTCTTTTTCACCCGTTTGCCGGCGCGATTCACGGCCCGGATGATCGCCGGCCGGGAATCGGAAATGCATCGCACCGGCACGGAGTTCCTGGAGCGCGCGTTGGAACAGCCTGAACCCGATGCCCGCGAGATCGTGGAAGCGTTGGCGGAACGGGACCGTCTTCGGGCAGCTCTGTTAGGGCAGATGGAGCTGTATCCCGTTCTGCTGTGGCCCACCATGTCCGTTTCCGCCTTCAAGCACGGGCAAAGGCGGTTTTCAACACCCGATCGGGAAATCGGTATGTTCCAGGCAAATTTTCCCCTGGTGCTCGCCAATCTGCTGGGATTGCCCGCGCTGGTGCTTCCCATGGGACTGGATGAAGATGGGCTTCCGGTCTCGGTGCAACTGATCGGGCGGCCGTGGGAAGAGTGGCGGCTGCTGGACCTTGCGGAAGAACTCGAGCGGCGGCGAGGCGCCTTCCCCGCCCCGCCCATCGAGTGAAAAATCGAGCGAAAAGAAGGAGACCTCCACGCAGCGGGTTGTTGGGGAAAGGGGTTTGCCGCGTGGAGGCCGTTCGCTTTGTTATTGAGACGGACGAAGGTCCTGGTTCGTTAGTTCCATTTTTCGCCATTTCGCCACAAAATAGTAAACCACCGGAACCGTAACCCGGCTCAGCAGCAGCGAAGCAATCTCCCCAGCCATCAACGAGAGGGCGAGGCCCTGGAAAATCGGGTCGAAGAGGATTACCGCACTGCCCGCCACAACCGCGGCTGCGGTGAGCAACATGGGCCTGAAACGAACCGCACCGGCATCCACCACCGCGTCTGCAAGGGCCATTCCCTCCCGCAGCCGTAGTTCGACAAAATCCACCAGGATGATCGAATTGCGGACCACGATCCCCGCGCCCGCAATGAAGCCAATCATGGATGTGGCGGTAAAGAATGCATTCAGTGCGCCATGAGCGGGCAGAATGCCGGCAAGGGAAAACGGAATCGCGGCCATGATCACAAGCGGTGTCGTGAAGTTCCGGAACCATCCCGTGACCAGGACGTAGATCAGGATCATCACGGCGGAAAACGCCAGGCCAAGGTCGCGAAAAACCTCATAGGTAACGTGCCATTCGCCATCCCACTTGATGGCGTAGCGGGAACCATCGAACGGCGGTTCGGCGACATACTGGAGAATCGGGTAGCCAAAAGGCTGATAACGCTGCAGGCGTGGGCCAAGCTTCAGCATTGCGTAGACCGGACTTTCAATCTCACCGGCCACGTCGGCGGTTACATACGTGACCGGCATCAGGTTCTTGTGGTAGATGCTGCGTTCTTCCCGGGTTTCCTCAACCGTGGTCAGTTCGGAGAGTGGCACGCCATTGACGCGCAGACTGCGCAGGCGGTCCGGGTCCGACCGGCTGGCCGGCGCCAGCCGCAGTTCCACCGGCACCGGTTCCTGTTCGCGTTCCAGGTGGAGCGTGCCCGCGGCCACACCCCCCACGGCAAGTCGCACCGTTTGCGCAATCGCGTGTTCGGATACGCCGTTCAGGGCAGCTTTCACCCTGTCTGGCCGCAGACGCAACTTCGGCTGCTCATCTTCTACGTACCAGTCGGCGTCCACCACGCCCGGCGTGCCGTCGAGAATCTTAAGAACCTCGGCCGCCACCTGTTTCTGGCCATCCTGTTCAGGCCCATACACCTCGGCGACGAGTGTCTGAAGCACGGGAGGGCCCGGCGGCACCTCCGCCACCTTGACGCGGGCTCCCAGTCGCACGGCCTCCGGCCCCAGCCTTTCACGCACCTGCTTTGCGATGTCATGGCTCTGCGCCCCCCGTTCCCCCTTGGGCAGAAGGTTGACCTGAATGTCGGCCATGTTCGCGCCTCGCCGTAAGTAGTAATGCCGCACGAGGCCGTTGAAGTTTTAGGGAGACGCCGTTCCAGCATACGTTTGAACGTTCACCACTTCTGGCTGCTCCAGGGTCCGCCGGGCAAGTGCCGCCGTCACACGCTGCGTCTCCTCGAGCGTTGTACCCTCCGGCAGATCAATGACCACCTGAAACTCGCTCTTGTTGTCGAAAGGCAGCATTTTCACCTTGACGAAGCCCGCATAGAACAGTGCCATGGAGCCCACCAGAAGGACGATCACGGCCAGCAGAAAGAAAAACGCGTTGCGCCCACGGCCGATCAGGGTCCCCATGAGGCGGCGGTAGACTCGCGTCAACCAATCCTCCCGTTCAGCCTCGTGCCCGCCACCGCTCTTCAACATGCGCACGGCGGCCCAGGGTGTCACCACAAAGGCGACAAGCAGCGAGAAGATCATGGCGGCCGTGGCCCCCCACCGGGATGGGGCGCATGTATGGCCCCATCAGTCCGCCGACGAACGCCATGGGCAGGATCGCCGCAATCACCGTCAGGGTGGCTAGAATCGTGGGGTTCCCCACCTCATCCACGGCTTCGATCGCCACCGGCATGAGCGGCCGGCCCAAGTTGGCGGGCAGGCGCGCGTGACGCGCGATGTTCTCGACGACGACAATGGCGTCGTCCACCAGGATCCCGATCGAAAAGATGAGCGCAAAAAGTGTGATGCGGTTCAGCGTGTAGCCGTACAACCAGAACACCAGAAGCGTGAGCGCCAAAGTGACCGGAATGGCGATCAGGACAATGCCGGCAGCACGCGCGCCCAGCGCCAGTGCAATCAGCAGGCCCACGGAAATCACGGCGATGCCCATGTGCTTCAGCAGTTCATTGCTCTTCTCTGCGGCTGTCTCACCATAGTTGCGTGTCACGGCGATGGAGACGCCTGCGGGCGCCACCGAACTCCGCATCAGTTCCACTTTGCGCAGCACGGCATCGGCCACTGAAATCGCATTGGCGCCGCGCCGCTTGGAGATGGCCAGTGTCACTGCCGCCTCGGATCCCGACTTCTCCATGTGAAACACGTATTGGCTGGGTTCCCCGGCTCCATCCTCCACCGCCGCGATGTCCCGCAAGTGGATGGGCCGGCCAGCGGCGGCGCCCACCACCACGGCGCCCACATCGGCGGCATCCCGCGGAAAGACCCCGCTCTCGACAACGAACTCGCGGTTGCCGCGGGGAACCCGCCCGGCATGCTGCCGCCGGTTGCCGGCCTCTAGCGCTTGGAGCACGCGCAGTGATTCAATGCCATGGCCCGCCAGCTTCATTTCGTCCAGCGTCACCAGAATCCGCCGGCTTTCCCCGCCGAGAATCGCCACGGCCGATACATCGGTCACCTGGCGGATACCATCTTCGATCTCGGCCGCCACACGGCGGAGTTCAAACGGCGAGTGGCGGGAGCTGTGCAGTGTCAGCGCCAGCACCGGCACATCATCGATCGATCGCCGTTTCACGAGCGGCGGCGTGCCGCCCGGCGGGATCAGGTCGAAGTTACCCGCCAGTTTCTGATTGAGGCGGACAATCGCCTCATCCTCGTCGATGCCGGTGAAGAACCGGACAATGGCGAGCGATTGGCCGGGCATCGACGTCGAGTAGATGTACTCAACGCCGGGAATCTCCCAGAGCAGACGCTCCATGGGCTTGGTCAACCGCTGCTCCACTTCGCGCGGCGAAGCCCCAGGCATGCCCGCGAAGACGTCGATCATCGGCACCTTGATCTGCGGCTCTTCTTCGCGAGGAAGCCGGACGATGGCCAGCGTTCCGGCAAGCACGGCGGCGATGGCGATGAGCGGCGTGAGCTTGGAATCGATGAACACCGCCGCCAGCCTGCCCGCCGGACCGGTCAACGCCTCACCTCGATCCGGGCGCCATCCGTCAATTCCAGCGCGGGCGACAGCACCACTCTGTCGCCGGCCGCCAGTCCGGCCAGCACCTCCACACGGCCCCCTCGCCGCTCACCCAGTCTGATCATTCTCCTGCCGGCGGCCGCGCCCTCGGCGGCAAACACAAACTCCAATTGTCCGTGCGTCCGGACGGCTGACTCGGGAATCGAAAGGACACGCCTCTCACCCCGGGTCCACTCCGCCTCCACGTACCGGCCGCTACGCATGAGAGGACCGTTGGGCACGTTCACGCGCACGGTCAGAGTCCGTGTCGCGGCGTTCACGGCCGGTTCAACCTCCGTCACGGCCGCGCTGACGGACGGCGCACCGTCGTTCCAGCTCAAACGCAGTGGCTTCCCCGCACGAATACTCGCCGCCAGGGACTCCTCCACGGCGAGTTCCGCCCGGTACTCACCGGCCTTCTCCAACGTAAGCAGCCCCATGCCGGGCGCGGCCACCACCCCCGGATGGGCCACTCGCGCGGTGACCAGGCCATCGAACGGCGCAACAACCTCCATGCGTTCCGCCTGCACCCGGGCCGCGGCGTGCGCTCGCTCAGTCTGCGAAACACGGGCCTCGATCTGCCGCCGTTTGGCTTCCGCCGCGGCCAGAGCCGCCCGTGCCTGTTCCAAGCGCGCCGTGACTTCGTCCAATTCCTGCGCCGTCACCGAGCGCTTTGCAGCCAACTCCGCGATTCGGCGATGCGACGTTTCCGCCAATGCGAATCGTGCCCTTTCGCCGGCAATCACATGGTCGAGTTCCGGAAGCATGGCCCGCGCTTCCAGACGAGCGGCGTCCGTCTGCTCGACGGCAAGGGCCAGTTCCCGTGCCGAAATCTCGACAAGCGGCTGGCCCAGCCGAACCCTTGTTCCGACATCGGCGTGCACAACCGTGACAATTCCGGGAATCCGAGCCGCCACCATCGTCACCGTCCGTGCGGCAATCCACCCTGTGGCGCGCCCCACCACCGGCCAGTTCGCCTCACTCGCCACCTCAACCGTCACGGGCACCGCCGGCACTCCCAACTCGGGCGCCCGCCCGCTGTGCTTTCCCCCACATCCGGCAGCCACAAGCGGTGCCAACCACGCCGCCCATCTCATTCCAGCACCTCCGATGCGGCCGTCAAACGGCCGGCCGCCAGTTCCACATCAATCCGCGCCACGCGTTCCGCGTGAATCGCATGCAATGCCCGAAACCTTGCCTCAACCAGAGCCGTTTCGGCCCGCAACAACTCTGCCACAGCCGCCAGGCCTGCCCCATATCGGTTCCGGGTCACGCGCAAACTCTCCTCGGCCATCGTGACAACGGGCGCCGATGCCGTCACGCGGGCCAGGGCCGATTCCAGCGCCGCCAGCGCCTGTTCCCGTTCAAGGCTGGCACGCCCCTCCCGCTCACGCAGCAGACTGGCGCCGGCGTCAGCCAGCGCACGGGCCTCGGCCACCCGCGCCCGGCCGGCCCCGCCCTCGAAAAGACTCCAGCGCAGCGATACGCTGCCCGTCCAGTTCGCCCCGGACCGGGTGACGAATGTCTGACGGTCCGCCTCAAAGGCCCCCCGCGCGGCTACCTGAGGCAGCAGGCCGGCACGGGCAGCGGCCAGACGGTTCCCCGCGGCTCTCAATTCCGCCCGCGCCGCTTCCACATCGGCCCGCTCACCTGCCATCGAAGGCGGGGCCTTCGCGCTCGCAGTCAGACGCGTCGTCAGTTCGTGCCGCGTATCCGGCTGCAGACCCATGGCTTCGTTCAACGCCGCCAGCGCCATCCGGTGCCCGGCCTGCCCCACAATCTGCTGCTCGCGCATGGCGGCCAGGTGAACTTCAACCGCCAGAACGTCGGCGTCGGTGGCCCGGCCGGCATCCCGCACAGCCTTGGCCTGTTCCAGATCCTGTTCGGCGGAACGGACCGATTGACCGGCCGCTTCCACCGACGCAGCCGCCAGTTGCGCGTCCAGATAGGCGCGTGCGGCATGCGCCACCAGGCTTTGCTCACGGGCGCGCACAGCGGCCTCTCTGGCCTGGAGCGAAGCACCCTCGGCGGCCGTTGACCGGCGCGAACGTCCGGCGTCCCAGAGCGTCTGCTCGACGGTGAGAAGAGATTGGAAGTTGTTCAAGAACCCGGGCCGGTTCAGCTTGCCGATGGCGAAATTGCCGGATCCGAACTGGCGCTGGCTCAACAGCGCGCCGAAGACATAAACCGGGTTATCCCCCCGCATCGCCGATTCGGAATACTCGAGCCGGGGCCGCGTGCCGGCACGCGCCTGATCAACGCGCGCAACGCCGGCACGTGCTTCGGCCCTGGCGGCCACGACTGCAGGATGCCCGGCGGCGGCCCGTGCGGCCGCCTCGCGAAGGGAGAGCGCCTGGCCCGCCACAGGCCGCGCCAGGTCCATCAGGAGCACCATCATCAAGCCGGTCCGCATCATTCACTATAATATGACTATATACGCATATTGTCAATGAGTGTTGCATTTGAATCCGGAAACCGGCATACTGAAGACATGCCGTCTTTGGCTTCCGTCGCCCTGCCCGATGTTCTCCTGGACGACATCGCCCGCCGCTTCCGCCTCCTGGGCGACCCTTCGCGCCTGCGCGTTCTCAACCTTCTGCGCGCGGGCGAGATGTCCGTCAACGACATCACCCGGGCGCTCCAGGCGGGCCAGTCGAACATCTCCCGGCACCTGCAGGCCCTGCATGCGGCGGGTATGGTCTCGCGCCGCCGCGATGGGACCACGGTGTATTACCGGATCGCCGATCCGGTGCTATTCAAACTCTGCGACCTGGTTTGTCAAACCACCCGCGGCGTGCTGGAACGGAAACTCGCCGCGTTGCCCCAATCCGGGTACGCACGCACGGCGCCCCGCCGGGCGAAGGCTCGTGTTAGCATCGAAGTGTAGCCGCACAGGCGGCTTGGTGACCACGCTTCTCGTTGCGGAGAGGTGGCTGAGTGGTCGAAAGCAGCGGTTTGCTAAACCGTCGTAGGGGACTAAAACCTCTACCGAGGGTTCGAATCCCTCCCTCTCCGCCATGGATCCCAATCAACCTGTTTCCCGGACACGGATTCGCGCAAGCCTGGTGTCATTCCGCGCCGAAGCACGCATGGCGAATCGGGACGCGTGCTCAATGCCGGACTTGGTCCGCGAACAGCGCATCTCAAAGACGCTGAACCCAGCGCCATCTCAACCCTTTGCTTGCGGAATCGTTACCTGCCGCATGCCGCGGGGCATGTGGATCAACGCCAGGGATACTGACCGGGTCTCAGCGGCGCCGGCGCGGACCAGGGGCTCGCCTCGGACATGCCGCGAGGATTGACTATTGGTTGGGTTGCCCGCATCGGCCGGAACGCGAGCGAGACTGGAATCAGCGGTGCGGCGGCACACCTCACCGTGAGTGGTTGAAACGTCCGCTGGGAGCCGGGCTCTCAGGCAGCCTTTTCGTAGCCCTCGCCAGGCACCGCGCGAACCTGTTCAATCGCTGCCTGAATCTCTCGCATCTGGATACGGGCATAGACTTCCTGACCCGCGGGCGCGGGGGATACGGCTGCACCCAGCGCCGTTTGCAACGCCAGAAGATTCGCCTGGAAGGTCAGTTCGTCGAGAAGCTCGGGGGAGTTCTTAGGGCGGTCCATAAGGGGTAATATCGGCGTGCGAACCCGGTTCTTTAGGGCTTCATGCTACTTTGGACAACGTGCCGGTGACCATTCTCGCCATTGCCAGCTTTGAAAAAGGCCACGAATTCCTTCGCGAATGCAAACGCCAGGGTGCGCGGACGCTGCTTCTGACCTCGGCCAGCCTGAAGGATACAGCCGAATGGCCCACGGAGGCGATCGACGAAATCTACTACATGCCCGACGTGGACAAGCGCTGGGATCGCACGGCGACACTCCACGCCGTGGCCTATCTCGCCCGCACGGAGGCAATCGACCGCCTGGTGCCGCTGGATGACTTCGATCTGGAAATGGCTGCCTTCCTCCGCGAGCACCTGCGCATCCCGGGCATGGGCGAGACCACCACCCGCTACTTCCGCGACAAACTGGCCATGCGCATGCGGGCGCGTGAGGAGGGCCTCCGCGTGCCGGAGTTCGTCGGCTTGATCAACCACGGGCGGATCCACCAGTTCACCCGCGCCGTACCGCCGCCCTGGGTTTTGAAGCCACGCTTTCTCGCCGGGGCCATCGGTATCCGCAAAATCCACGATCCGGATCAGTTGTGGCAGGCACTTGAGACGTTGGGCGATCAACAGTCGTATTACGTGCTTGAGGCTTATGTGCCGGGTGCGGTGGTACACGTGGATTCCATCGTTTCCGAGCGGCGTCTGGTTTTCGCGTCCGCCAGCGCGTACGGCGCCCCGCCTCTTGATGTCTCCCACGGAGGCGGCGTGTTTACGTCGAAATTGCTTCGCCGCGGGACGGAGTTCGAGGCCGCGCTGCTCGAGGAGAATCGCAAACTGATGACGGCGATGGGCCTGGTGCGCGGCGTCTCCCACAGCGAATTCATCGTCCAGGCGGAAACCGGCGACGTCCATTTTCTCGAAACTTCGGCCCGCGTGGGCGGCGCCAATATCGCCGACCTGATTGCGGCCGGACGGGGCATCAACCTGTGGGCGGAATGGGCCCGGATCGAACTCCTGGGAAGCAAGGGCGGCTATGCCCCGCCAGCGGCCCGGGAGGAGTACGCCGGCCTGCTGGTGGCTCTCAGCCGGCAGGAGCATCCCGATACCAGCGGATTCAATGACCCCGAAGTGGTCTGGCGCATGGCCAAGCGCCACCACATCGGTCTGATTGTCCAATCGCCGGACCCCGGCCGCGTCGAAGACCTTCTTGCCAGCTATACCCACCGCGTGGAACTTGACTTCTTGGCCACCGCCCCGCCACGGGAAAACGCCGTCGATTAAGGACCCATGAGGAAACGCACGCCTGGCATGATCACACAGCCACTAGTCGACGAATCCACGCCACACGTTACCGCGATCATCGCGCAGGATCAGTCCGTTCTTTTCGCTGATACCGGTGATGGCTCGCCCCGACGAGTCGCGCAGCCGGTAACGCACCGTACCGTCGGTCTGCAACTCGCCGGACCCTCGCCACTCATTCCCGAACTCATCCCGCAAGCGGACAAACTCGCCTTCTCCAAATCCGACCATCGCCCGCCGGAACGAATCCTGCACGTGGAAGAGCCCGCCGCGCGGTCCACTTTGGCGGCGCCTCTTATCCCACATTTCCGTTTTGAGCCGCGCGTGCGAATCTCCTGGATGCTCGTCCGCATCAATATCGATAGGGGTTTGAAGGCAGCGAAGACCCCTGCGGAGGACAGCACCCAATGGGTGACAAACAAAACCAGCCCTTTCAGC
>VFZY01000008.1 GCA_016870915.1 Acidobacteriota bacterium
CCTCCCAAGCCTTTGCCCCTGCCATCGGAGGTTTGGATCAACAAGCCGGTCGACACCAGCCCAACAGACAGAGAGGAACGTCAGTAAATTCCCATGCCGGGTGTCTCAAAGTTGTTGACACGCGCCGCTGGCGCTGGCGTTTGCGCTGCTGATCATGGCCAGTCTGGGGTACTGGCTGCGGAAGAAGGCGCAGTCGCTTTCGAGGATACGGCGGTTCGGGCAGTCGCGGCAGATTGAGGTGCTGGATCAGATCCGGCTGTCGCCGCAGCATTCGGTGCATGTGGTCCGCATCCGGGGGCGTGACATGGCGATTGCGTGCCATCCGCAGGGTGTGACGCCGCTTGGCGCGGTGGAAGAACAGGCGGGCACCACGCCCGAGGGCAGTCCGGCGACGGGCCTGGCGGCCCTGTTCCAACGCCCGTTACGGGGAGAGACGGCGCCGCGGGAGCAGGCCCCCAAGGAGGTTGTGTGAGGCGGGCCGCGGTCTGGATGCTGCTTTCTCCGGGGGTTTGGGCGCCTGGGCTGTGGGCGGCTCCGGAGAAGCCGGTGCTGGGGATCAATCTGGGGGCGAACGGGGCTTACAGCGTTCCTCTGCAGATTGCGATTCTGCTGACACTGCTCACGCTGTTGCCGGCGGCCATCGTCTCGATTACGCCATTTCTCCGCATCACGGTCGTTCTGCACTTCCTGCGCCAGGCATTGGGGACACAGACCGCGCCATCGAATCAGGTTCTGATGGGGCTGGCGCTGTTCCTGACCATGATGATCATGCAGCCGGTGGCGCAGACCGTGTATCAGGAGGGCTGGGTGCCGTATGAGCGGGGCGAGATCACGCCGCAGCAGGCCTATGAGGTGGGAGTGAAGCCGCTGAAGGCATTTCTGCTGAAGTTCGCGCGCGACAAGGATATTCAACTGATGCTTGAGACCAGCCGTAGCCCGCGGCCGGCACAGGCTTCCGATGTCGAGTTGAAGATTCTGATCCCCGCCTACATTCTTTCCGAGTTGAAGGCCGGGTTCCAGATTGGCGCGGTGTTGTTCCTGCCGTTTCTGGTGATCGATCTGGTGGCGGCCTCGGTGACGCTATCGATTGGGATGGTGCAGTTGCCGCCGGTGATGCTCTCAGCGCCGTTCAAGATCCTGCTGTTCGTGCTGGTGGATGGCTGGAATCTGGTGGTGGGTTCGCTGGTGAAGAGTTTCTATTAGGAGTGAACAAATGACAGCGCCGATGGTTGTGGACGTGATGCGAGGGGCGTTGGTGACGACGTTCTGGGTGAGCCTGCCGCTGCTGGCGGTGGGATTCGTGGTGGGGATTGTGGTGAGCCTGATTCAGATTGTGACCTCGATTCAGGACCCGAGCTTCGGGGCGGCGCCGCGCCTGGCGGCGTTTCTGGCGGGTTTCCTGCTCACCATGCCGTGGATGATGACGAAGCTGATGGCCTACACCGCCGCGTTGTTCAGCGACCTGGGGCGATTCGCGCACTAGCCATGGACATCACCCTGGGCGGCGCTTCCCTCACCCCCTACGTCAACGGCTTCATGCTGGTGCTGGCGAGGGTGATGGGGGCGTTCGCGATGGTTCCGATTCCCGGTTTCCGGGCGGCGGGGCCGAGCGTGGCGAAGGCGGGCTTTGCGCTGGCGGTGACGCTGGCGCTGTTTCCCGTCTGGCCACGGATTGTGGAGGCGCCGGGGCTGGGGACGATGGTGGTGTGGCTGGTGGCCGATCTGGCCTTCGGCCTTGCCGTGGGGCTGGCGGTGGCCTGCCTGGCCGACGCGATGGTGTTGGGGGCGCAGGTGTTCGGATTGCAGGCCGGGTATTCGTACGCCTCAAGCATTGACCCCTCAAGCCAGGCCGATTCGACCGTCCTGCAGGTGATCTCGCAACTTACGGGCAACCTGCTTTTCTTCACGCTGGGCCTGGACCATTTCGTCATCCGGACATTCGCGGCCAGCCTGGAGCGGCATCCGCCGGGAACGTTTCAGGCGGGAGCGGCGGTGGGCGAGGCGCTGGTGCGCTTGACGTCGGAGATCTTTGTGACCGGGCTGCGCATCGCGCTGCCCGTGGTGGCTTTGCTGGTGATGGTGGATGTGGCGCTGGCCCTGCTGAGCCGCATCAATTCGCAATTGCAGTTGTTGTCGTTGGCGTTTCCGGTGAAGATGCTGCTCTCCCTGGGCGTGTTGGCGGCGTTGGCGGCGCACCTGCCCGGGGTGTACGGGGGGCTGGCGCGCCGGGTGGCCGAGAGCGTAACGGAGTGGGCGCGATAGGCGGTACGGCATGGCGGGCCAGGGACAAAAGACCGAAAAACCGACCCCGCAACGGCTGAAAAAAGCCCGTGAGGAGGGCCGTTTTCCGGTAAGCCGGGAACTGGCGGGGGCGGTTCAGTTCGTGGCGGCCATCTGGCTGATCGCCGAGTACATGCCGGCCTGGGTGGAACGGGCCAAGGCGGCGTTGGCGGGAACCATCCGGGAGACGATGCGGCCGGAGGCGTTGGCGGCGGGGTTGACCGTGGAGTCCCTGACGGGGCTCTGGCGGGCGCTGGCCATGCAGGGGTTGATGCCGCTGGCGGCGGCCGGAGGCCTGGTGATGGCGGCGGTGCTGGGTGTGCAACTGGCGCAGACGGGATTCGGGGTGGCGACGGGACGGCTGGCGCCGGACTTTTCGCGGTTGAACCCGGGGCCGAGGCTGAAGGGCCTTGCCGGACAGAACATGTCGACGCTGGTGCAATCGTTGATTCTGCTGCCGGTGTTTCTCTATGTCACCTACATGGTGATGCAGGAACACATTCTGGCGTTCGTGAGTCTTCCACGGTTTTCGCTTGGCGCGCAGGTGAGCTACGCGGGGGATGCGCTCCGGGATTTGCTGAGGAAGGCGGCTCTGCTGTTCGTGGTGCTGGGTGTGGTGGACATGCTGCGGCAGCGGCGGAAGTACACGCGGGACCTCTCCATGACCAAGCAGGAGGTCAAGGAAGAGGTGAAGAACCAGGAAGGCGACCCGCATGTGCGCCAGCGCGTGCGCCGGCTGCAGCGCGACCTGCTGCGCCGCTGGATGATGGAGCAGGTGGACACGGCAAGCGCGGTGGTGGTGAACCCGACGCACTACGCGGTGGCGCTGAAGTACGACACCGGGGCGATGAGCGCGCCGCGCGTGGTGGCGAAGGGGAAGAACTATCTGGCGCTGCGCATCCGCGAGCGGGCGGTGAAGGCCGGGGTTCCGATTGTGGAGAACCCGCCCCTGGCGCAGGCGTTGTACAAGGCGGTGGATGTGGGGCAGGAGATTCCGGCGCATTTGTATCGCGCGGTGGCCGAGATTCTGGCGTATGTGTACCGCCTGATGCGGGGGAGGCGATAAGCGATGGCGGGCCTTTCCGCGCCCACAACGGGTGTTCCGGAGACGAAACGGGTGAACAGCACGGCTCCACCCCCGGCGGGTATGCCACCGGCGGGAGTGGGTGTGCCGGCGCCCCCGGGCCGGTTGATCTTTGGCTTCGATGTTTCGCGGCTGACGGATCTGGCGGTGCCGCTGGCGGTGCTGGCGATTGTCATGGCGATGATCATGCCGGCGCCGGCATGGCTGCTGGACATCCTGATCAGCGCGAACATCACGATGTCGGTGATTGTGCTGCTGGTCTCGCTCTACATCACCCGGGCGGTGGAGTTCAGCGTGTTCCCCACGACGCTGCTGTTGCTGACGCTGTTCCGGCTGGCGTTGAACATCTCCTCGGCTCGCCTCATTCTGCTCAACGGAAACGCGGGAACGGCGGCGGCCGGCAATGTGATCGAGGCGTTCGGCAACTTCGTGGTGGGCGGGAACTTCATCATCGGCATGGTGATCTTCCTGGTGCTGATCGCGATTCAGTATGTGGTGATCAATCACGGCGCGGTGCGCATCTCCGAGGTGACGGCGCGGTTCACCCTGGATGCGATGCCGGGCAAGCAGATGTCGATCGATTCGGACTTGAACGCCGGTCTGATCGACGAGGTGGAAGCGCGTCAGCGGCGGAAAATGCTGGCGGCGGAAGCCGAGTTCTATGGGGCCATGGACGGCGCCTCGCGCTTCACGCAGCGCGACGCGGTGGCGAGCATTCTGATCACCGGCATCAACATCATTGCCGGGTTCCTGATCGGCGTGCTGGAGCACAACATGGACCTGACGCGAGCGTTCAAGACCTACACCGTGCTGACGATCGGCGACGGCCTGGTGACGGTGATTCCGGCGCTGATGATTTCGATTTCCGGCGGCCTGATTGTGACGCGGGCCAGTTCCGACACGCAACTGGGCGTGGACTTCCGGCGGCAGGTGTTTGGGGCCTCGCAGCCGTTGCTGTTGTCGTCCGGTGTTCTGGTGGCGATGGCTGCCTTTCCGGGCTTGCCGAAGATCCCGTTCCTGCTGCTGGGCGGGCTGGTGGGATGGGCCGGTTGGCGGCTGCGGATGAAGACCGCGGCGGCTGAGGCTGAGGCGGCGCCGGCGCAGACCACGCCGGCCCGGGAGCCGGTGGAGGCGTTGCTCAAGGTGGACACGCTGGCGGTTGAGGTGGGGATCGGGCTGGTGCGCCTGGTGGAGGGCGGGCCGAATTCGACGCTGCTCCGAAAGATCGCCCAGATCCGGCGGCAGTTGGTGACGGAATTGGGCTACGTGGTGCCGCCCGTGCGGGTGACGGACAACACGAGCCTCAAGGTGCGCGAGTATCTGATTCTGCTGAAGGGTGTGGAGATCGCGCGCTACGAGTTGCCGCAGGGGTGCGACCTGGCCATTCCCCCGGCGGGCGGGCCGCTGCCCTCAAGGAATGGGCCCGTGCCGGGTGTGCCAACGCGGGAGCCGGCGTTTGGGCTCGAGGCGATGTGGATTACCGCCGATCAGGCCGATGCGGCCCGGGCGGCGGGTTACATGGTGGTGGACGGATCCGGCGTGCTGGGCACGCACCTGATGGAAGTGATCCGGCGGCACGCGTATGAGATGTTCTCCCGGCAGGACACAAAGAAGCTGGTGGACCGCGTGGCGGAGGAGAACCCGAAGGTGGTGGAGGATCTGGTGCCGAAACTGCTCTCCCTGGCGACCGTGCAGAAGGTGCTGCAGAACCTGCTGCGGGAGCGGGTGACCATTCGCGATGCGGGCACGATTCTGGAAGCGCTGGGCGAGGCGGGGGCGATCACCCGGAACCCGGTTCTGCTGACCGAGTTCGTGCGGCAGGTGATCCGCCGGAGCGTGGTGAAGCCGTATCTGAACGAAGCGAACGAACTGCCGGGCTGGTTTGTCGACCCCGGTTTGGAGAAGACGGTGGAGAGCGCGGTGGAGCATGGCGAGAGTACGAGCCATTTGAATCTGCCGCCAGCCGCGATCCAGCAGGCGGTGGACCAGTTACGGAAAGTGATGCCGGGGGCGGAGACGCCGGGCGTGGTGCTGGCCGGTTCCGGTTCGCGTTTCTTTTTGAGACAGATCGGCGAAAGCAGCCTGCCGAACCTGGTGGTTCTCTCACACGGTGAGATTCCGGCGGGTGTAAAAGTACTATCTCTTGGGGTGGTCTAGTTGGCGGAATGGTGGTTTGCCGGCCAGGTGGCCGGTTGGAAAAAGCGCCTGTTGGGGCATCAGACGGACCCGCCCGGGGCCGGAGAAGCGGAGACCAAATCGATGCGTATCAAGTCTTACTTTGCTGGGACGGTGGAGGCGGCCTTGGAATTGGCCAAGCGGGAATTGGGCGGCGAGGCGATGATTCTGAACTCGCGGCCGGCCCCTCCGGAGTCCCGCCATTTGGGCGAATACGAGGTGATATTCGCGGCGCAGGGCGAGCCGGTCCCGGCGGCGGGGGCGGCGAAGAAGCCGGTCTGGCCTGTCGTGGGATCCGCTCCAGGACCCGTCTCGGGACCCGTTCAAGGACCCGTCTCGGGAACAGTTTTAGGAATGGATCGGCGCCCGGCCTCCGCTCAGGCTCCCTCCAGGGCGGAGGCGGCGCAAGGCGAGGACATGCGGGCGGCGTTGAGTTCGCTGTTTGCTCGTGTGGAGGGGTTGTGCGACCGCGTGGAGCGGCTTTCGTCTGAAAAGCTGGCGGCCGAGAAACTGGTCGAAAAGCTGGCGGCCGTAGAGCTGACGGCGGAGAGGTTGACGGCACCGGGCGAGGCTGCTGCGCGCCGTGCGCCTGAACCCCGGGTGGCGGCCCCTGCCCTGGTGGCGGAGCCCGATCAGTTTCCGGCGGATATCAGCCGGACGGAGTTGCGGAGTTTCCTGGTGGGGCGCGGCATGGCCGAGGAACTGGCGGCGCAGGTGGTGCAGCGGTTGCAGCCCTGGTGGACGGTGCGGACGCCTTCGGGCCGGCGGCGGAGTTTACGGCCTTTGCTGAAGGGACACATCGAGAAACTGATGCGGACGGCTCCGGGGCTGGGACCGGTGCAGGCGTTCGTGGGGCCATCGAGGTGCGGGAAGACATCGTTGATTCTGAAGCTGGCGGTGGCGGAGAAGTTCCGCTCGCGGCAAAGGGTGCGGATGGTGGCGATTGAAGGGAGCCGGGTGGGGTCGAATGAGTGGCTGAAGTTTTCGGCGGGGCTGGCGGGAATTCAGGTGGCTGTGGCTCAGGATCTGGACGAGGTGGCGCCGCTGGTGGGCCTGGCGCAACCCGGGGAGCTGACGCTGGTGGACACGCCTGGGATCGACCGGGGGGATCCCGAGGCGCTGATCCGGCTGGCGCGGTGTTTGCGCGGGGTGCCGGGCATGGATGTTCATCTGACGCTAACGGGTTCGGCGGGAACAGCCGATCACAGAGAAGTGATCAGCCGGTTTGAAGCGTTCGCGGCCTCGAAGGTCTGTCTCACGCGTCTGGACGAAACGGACGCGATTGGCGGGCTTCTTTCGGACGTGGCGGCTTCCGACAAGCGGGTGTCGTTCGTATCGCAGGGGCAGCGGATTCCCGAGGACGGACAGGCGGCCACCCCGGACCTGCTGGCGGACCGGTTTCTGGGCCGTGACCCGGTGCTGGTTTTCCGCGACCAGCAGGAGGCGGAAGAGCGGACCGTGGCGGGCGGGGAACCAGCGGACAGCGAAAAAAAAGGTGGTCTGAGCGATTCGGATCTGGAGGAGATCCTGCGCGAGCTTGACCGCCGGAAGGGGGACGGGACACACCGCGCAGCCGGAGCCCGTTAGGGTGGCGCCGGGGGCGCATGCCCGGAACTGAGTTGAATGCAGGCCTATGAATCGAGCGTCGAGACGCGGGAGCAGGAGCGCGAGCGCCTGATTCTGGAGCATTTGCCGCAGGTGCGCCTGATCGCACGGCGGATTCACGAGCGGTTGCCGGAGAGCGTGAGCCTGGAAGACCTTGTGTCCACGGGCGTGGTGGGTTTGATTTCGGCCGTGGACCGTTTTGACCCGACGCACAACGTCAAGCTGAAAACGTTTGCCGAGTACAAGATCCGCGGGGCGATTCTGGACAGTCTGCGCGGTCTGGATTGGGCGCCGCGCCAACAGCGGAAGCGGGCCAAGCAGATCGAGGCGGCGATTGCGAGCGCCGAGCAGCGCCTGCAGCGGATGCCGAGCGAAGAGGAGATCGCCGCGGAGTTGGGAATTCCGATGGCGGAGTACCACGAGTGGCTGGTGGATGTACGGGCGGTGAACCTGGGCAGCCTGGAGGGGAACTCCTCCGACGATGAGGGGCGCGATCTGCTGCGCTACATCTCCGACAAGGAAGAGAACTGGCCGTCGCGGCTGGTGGAGCGGGGCGCGCTGGAGCGGCTGCTGGCGGAGGCCATTGAGCGCATGCCGGCGATTGAGCGGACGGTGTTGAACCTGTATTTCCACGAGGAGATGACGCTGCGGGAGATCGCCAAGATTGTGGGCCTGCACGAATCACGCATCTCGCAATTGAAATCGCAGGCGATCCTGAGGCTGCGCAGCTACATCGAGAAGCGCTGGCCGATGCAGAAGAGATAGGAAGGGGAGGCGAGGGTGGCCCAGCCGGGAAACAAGGAGATCGCGGCGTGGCTTGCGCGGCAGTTTGAGGAGAAACTGGCGCAGGTCATCGAGTCGATGACGGGCGAGCCGTCGAAGGTCAATCTGAACGATGCGGCCGCGGGCGAGGCGGCGGGCGAGGAGAGTTTCGACTGGGACCAGCCGGTCTCCCTGGGTGACGATGTCCGCATCTCCGTCTCAGCGCCCAAGGACGCCTGGTACAAGATCGGCAACGGCGCCCTTCTGGCCGCGGGCATCGACGACTCGGATGCCGAGAGCATCCGAGGCACCTACCAGGAGATTCTCACTCAGACCCTTTCAGCGGTTGCCGTCGCGATTGGCGAGAGGCTGGGTTGCCAGGTGCTGCCGGAAGGCGGGCAGCAACAGGCGGCGAATCTGGCCGGCTGGAACACGTTTCTGGGGACCGTGGAGCTTTCGACGGGTGAACTGCCCGGTATCGTGATCGGGTTCAGCCCGGGGCTCATCGGCTCCATGACGGAACCGGAACCGGCGGCTTTGAGCGTCCCTGCGTCACCGGCGCAGGCGGCGGCTTCCCGTCCGGCGGCGGCCGCGGCGGCGGGCGGCGGAAGGCCGGTATCCGCGCTGGCGCCGGCCGGACAGGGCGACGGCGGAACACTGGATCTGCTGATGGATGTGGAGTTGCCGGTGAGCATCTCCTTCGGGCGCGCCAGTGTGCAGTTGAAGGATGTTCTCAAGCTGACATCCGGCTCGATCATTGAGCTGAACCGGACGCTCACCGAACCGGTGGAGATGATTGTGAACAACTGCGTCATCGCGCGAGGAGAAGTGGTTGTGGTGGAAGGCAACTACGGTATCCGCATTCAGGAGATCGTCAGCCGGCAGGAGCGGCTGAGAACGCTGTACTAGGAAAGGAATCGCCAAATGCAACAGTTCTTGTTTCCCATCGCGAGTTTTCTTCTGCTGACCCTGGGTTTGTCGGCGGGCGTGGCGCTCTTCGTGTATCTGAAGCGGGAGTTGCGGCGGGAGCAGCGGTCGAACGCCAAGCGGATGGGCGAGATCGAGACGGCGATTGTGGATCTGGCTCGCCTTTTCGAACAGCACACGGACAGGGAACAGGCGCCGGCTCCGGCGACTGCCGCCCCGCCTGTGGCGTCGTTTGAGCTGCGAACAGAGAGACCGAGGGAAGAGCCGCCGATGAGCCCTCCGGGCGGCGCGGCGAAGACCGCCTATGAAGAGGTAACGGAACTGGCGGCGCTGGGCCAGCCCGCCGATCAGATCGCGTCGGCGCTGGGCATCAGCCGGGCCGAAGTGGACTTCATGCTGAAGATCCGGCAGTTGACCGCGGTGAGCTGATCCATCTGTACCGCCTTTCACTTTGCAAGTTCTGACGTAGAACTTTGCACGCTGTTCGGCGTCGCGGCGGGTGTCCTCTGGCATGCGGAGTGATCCGTACCGGTCTTCTTCTACACAGTGGCGTCAATCAAGATGCGGACCCGCAGGTCCACATCGGGCCGGGTATACAAAGATTGAGCCGCTGCGAAACGCTGGTAGCAGACTGGGCGTGCTAACGTGTGAACGAATGATTCGCGCGTTCGGTGACGGGGTCACGCGGGACATCTGGAATGGTGGTAACAAGGCGTCGCGGCGAACACCACAAGCACTATGGCACCACAAGCACCATGGCAAGTGGTGCGCCGGAAGCTGGACCAGATCGACGCGGTGACCAGACTCGAAGATTTGCGAACGCCTCCCGGCAATCGCCTGCACGCGCTGACCGGCGACCTCGCGGGGTAACATACGATCCGCGGTCAATGATCAGTATCGCGTGATTTTCCGTTGCGAAGGGCAAGACGCGCGACGTGCCGACTACCACTGAGGATGATGACGATGTCACCGGCCAATCGCCCACCCACCCATCCCGGAGAGATGCTGCTCAAAGAGTTTCTCGAGCCGCTCAGCGTTTCGCAGTCTGACGCCGCGGCCCGGATGGACATTCCGTTTCAGCGCCTCAACGCCATTGTCAACGGCCGCCGGGCCGTCAGTGCGGAGACCGCTCTGCTCCTTCACGATCTGACGAGATGGGACGCGGAAATCTGGCTGCGATTGCAGGCGAAGTCGGACCTGTGGCACGCCCAGAAGGCGCGCCGAATGCGGCCCAAGGTGCGCGCCCTCCCACGGAGCGCGTAGTGGCTGAGTTTCCAGGGAGCGCCAGCACCTGCTCATTGGGCGAGAGGTAACGATCAGCCGCGGTTGTTCCGGTGAACTGGTGGAGCTGATGGCCGCTGGTGGGGACTTGAGCGTTTCACCTTCATCACCCCCGCCTGCATCAGCCTCGCCTTCCGCGCGGCACGGCGCGAGCGGTGACAATGCCGGTGTTGAGACCGATGAGGTTCAGGCCGCCCGACAGGCGGGCATGTTCGATCTTGATGCAGCGGTCCATCACAACCTCAAGACCGGCCTGGCGGGCACGACCGGCGGCTTCCTCGTGCACTACCCCAAGCTGCATCCAGATCACCTTGGCCTCGACCGCGATGGCCTCCTTGACAATGGCGGGCACCGCTGACGGGTCGCGGAAGATGTCCACCACCTCGACCTGCACCGGAACATCCGCCAGGCAGGCGTAGCTCTTCCGGCCCAGAACTTCCCGTTCGCGCGGGTTGACCGGAATGACGTTGTAACCTTCGGCGATCAGATAAACAGCGGCGAAATGGCTGGGCCGGTAAGGGTTGGCGGAAAGGCCCACCATGGCGATGTTCCGGTAACGCTCCAGAATGCGCAGGCGCGTTGCCGCGGACATCCGGAAGGCCGAGGCGCGGCTGACACCATCGCCGGGCATCAGGCGGCCGCCTTTGCCAGAGCCTGATCGAGGTCCCAGAGAAGGTCTTCGATCTCCTCAAGCCCCACCGAAAGGCGGATGAGATCAGGCGTGATGCCGCAGGCCGCCTGTTCTTCGGCGGTGAGCTGTTGATGCGTCGTCGAAGCGGGATGAATCACCAGGCTCTTGGCATCGCCGATATTGGCCAGGTGGGAGAACAGTTCGCAGGATTCGATGAATCTGCGGCCGGCCTCCAGCCCGCCGCGAATGCCGAATGTGAGCACGGCTCCGGCGCCGGGCCGCAGGTACTTCCGGCCCAGGGCGTGATAGGGGTTCGAATCAAGGCCCGGGTACCGCACCCAGGCGACGCCGGGATGGCTGGCCAGATGGCTGGCGACAGCCTGCGCGTTGGCGCAGTGCGCCAGCATGCGGAACTTTAGAGTCTCCAGCCCTTGCAGGAAGAGGAATGAGTTGAACGGGCTGAGCGCGGGGCCGAAGTCCCGCAGGCCCTCGACGCGGGCTTTCATGATGAAGGCGAAATCGCCAAAAGTTTCGGCGAAGCGGATGCCATGGTAGCCCTTGCTTGGTTCGGTGAGTTGGGGGAAGAGGCCTGAGGTCCAGTCGAAACGGCCGGAATCGACGAGGACGCCGCCGATGGAGGTGCCGTGGCCGCCGATGAACTTGGTGGCGGAGTGCACGACAAGATCGGCGCCGTGCTCGATGGGCCGGCAGAGGTACGGGGAAGCGAACGTGTTGTCGATGGCGAGGGGAAGGCGCGCCTGATGGGCGATGGCCGCGACGGCTTCGATATCAAGCACATTCATGCGCGGGTTGGCGATGGTCTCGCCGTAGAGAAGCCGTGTGCGCGGGGTGATGGCGCGGCGGAAGTTTTCGGGATCGTCCGGCTCGACGAAGACGGTCCCGATGCCGAGACGGCGCATGGAGACGTCGAGTTGGGTATAGGTGCCGCCGTACAGTGTTGCCGCGGCCACCACCTCATCGCCGGGCTGCAGCAGACTGGCGAAAAGCAGGAACTGGGCGGCCTGTCCGCTGCCCACGGCCAATGCCCCGACGCCGCGTTCAAGAGACGCCATGCGTTCCTCGAAGACCGCGGTGGTGGGGTTCATGATGCGGGTGTAGATGTTGCCGAAACGCTGGAGGTTGAAGAGGGCGGCGGCGTGGGCGGTGTCCTCGAAGACGTAGGAGGTTGTCTGGTAGATGGGCGCGGCCCGGGCTCCGGTGGCGGGGTCAGGGCGTTGCCCGGCGTGGAGGGCCCGGGTGGCGAATCCGAAATCGTGATCCACGGGCGGGCTGGGTGGCGCTGGATGAATCGGTTCTTGCGATGGCATGTTCAGTAGCGTCTATTCCACTCGCTCGATGATCGTCGCGGTGGCCATCCCCAGGCCAATGCACATGGTCTGGAGGCCGTAGCGCCCGCCGGTTCGTTCAAGAATGTGGAGCAGCTTGGTCATCAGCACGGCTCCGGTGGCGCCCAGCGGGTGGCCGTGGGCGATCGCGCCGCCCTGGATGTTGACACGATCCATGGGTGCGGAGAGTTCGCGCGCCCAGGCCAGGACGACGCTGGCGAAGGCCTCGTTGATTTCGATGGCGTCCATCTGATCGAGCGTGAGGCCGGTGCGGCGGAGAATGGCCTGGGTGGCGGGAATGGGACCGGAGAGCATGAGAACGGGGTCACTGCCGGCGGCCACGCGGGCGACGATGCGGGCCCGTTTCCTGAGACCCAGGCGGCGCACGGCATCTTCGGAGGCCAGCAGAACGGCGGCGGCGCCGTCGGAGATCTGGCTGGCGTTGCCGGCGGTGACCACGCCGTTCGGGCGGAAGACGGGCTTGAGCGCGGCCATGCGTGCAGGGTCAATGTCCGGGCGAATGCCTTCGTCGGCTTCAATGCAGGAGAGGGGTTCGATCTCGGCGCGGGTCCAGCCCTGGGCGGCGGCGTGGGCGGCCCGGCGATGGCTTTGGGCGGCGAAGGCGTCGAGTTCATCGCGTGTGAGGTTCCACTGTTCAGCCAGCATTTCCGCCGATTCGCCCTGGTGGACGATGCGATGCGGGAAGGCGGCGGCGAACTCCGGTGTGATGGTGGCGTCGCTGCCGATGGGCACGCGGCTCATGGACTCGACGCCGCAGCCGATGGCCAGATCCATATCTCCGGCCGCGATGGCCTGGGCCGCGCAGTGGATGGCCTGCTGGCCCGAGCCGCAGAAGCGGTTCAATTGAAATCCGGGAACTTCGATGGGAAAGCCGGCCTGGAGTGCGGCGGTACGGCCGATGTTGAATCCCTGTTCGCCGATGGGTGAGACGCAGCCGGCGATGACGTCCTCAACGTGATGTTTGGCGGCGCCGGAGCGGCGCATCACGGCGTCGAGTGATGCGGCCAGCAGGTGCGCCGGGTGGATGGCGCTGAGCGCGCCGCCGGGCTTGCCGCGGCCGATGGGTGTACGAACGGCGGCGGCGATGAAGACATCTCGAGGCACTGGGGTCTCCTTTAGCGAAGGAACGGGTTGCGTTCACGCTCCCGGCCAATGGTGGTGTCCGGGCCGTGGCCGCAGATGACGCGGGTTTCGCCGGGCAGCGTGAGCAGCTTGGTGTGGATGGATTCCAGGATCTTGCGGCCATCGCCACCGGGCAGGTCCGTGCGGCCGATGCTGTCGCGGAAGAGCGTGTCGCCGGCGACCAGAGTGGCCTGCGCGGGCATCCAAAGGCAAAGACTGCCTTGAGTGTGTCCGGGAGTGTGCATGATGTGCATCTCCGTTTCGCCCAGTTTCACGGTGTCGCCGTCGCGGCCCGGGGTGTCGATGTCCGTGCGTTCGGGCGTCTCCATGCCCAGCCAGCCGGCCTGAACGTCCAGATGATCGTAGAGCGGCTGATCGTTTGCGTTCATGCGCACCGGGGCTCCCGTGAGCGCCTTGAGGCGGGCGGCGCCTCCAATGTGATCGATGTGCGCGTGCGTGATGATGATCTCCTTGACGCTGAGGCCATGGCGTTCGAGCACGGCGGTGATCTGGGGAATGTTGTCGCCGGGGTCAATCACAATGGCTTCGCGCGTGGTCTCATCGCCGAAGATGGAGCAGTTGCATTGCAGCATCCCCACCGGCAGGATTTCATGAATCATCTCTTCACGATTGTATATTTAAGCTATGGATTCATCGAATCACGATGTTTTGGCCCTGGCGGCGCGATGGCTGCACATTCTGTGCGCGGCTGCCTTGGGCGGCGGTGCGATTGGGGCTCGGTTTTTGTCGTCCGGCCCGGTGACGGCGTGGCCGCTGGGGCTGGTGTTGGCCGCGGCGGCGGGCCTGTTGGGATCTGGTTTTTATCAGTTCTTCCAGCGGGCGCCGTATCCGGCGGGCTATCACATGGCGTTTGGTGTGAAGTTCCTGCTGGCTCTGCACGTGCTGGCGATCGCGGTGTTGAACACCAGGCCCAATGTGGACGCGGCCAGGCGCGCGCGGTGGATGACGGGCACCGCGATTTCCGCGGCGCTGGTGATGGGCCTGGGAGCCTGGCTGCGAAGCCTTGGGTGAGCCGGCGATGAGTACCGGATATTCAGCACTGCGCGGGGGCGCGGCGTGGATCGATCTTTCTTCGCGCGGCCGGATCCGCGCGGCTGGGGAAGACCGGGCCCGGCTTCTGCATGCCATGACCACCAATCACGTGCAGCAGTTGCAGCCGGGACAGGGCTGCTACACGTTTTTCCTGAGCGCCCAGGGGCGCATTCTGGCGGACGCCAATCTGCTGTGCCTGCCCGAAGAGATTCTGATCGAGACGGAGCCGGAGACACGGGCCAAGCTGTTCGAGCATCTGGACAAGTTCATCATTGCCGACGACGTTGCGCTCTCGGATGAGACGGAGGCGGGCGTGGCGATTGGTGTTGAGGGTCCGATGGCGGAGGACTGTTTATCGCGGGCGGGTTTTTCAACGCCGGCCGAGCCGTATTCTCACTCGACGCACGAGGGCGTGATGGTGGCGCGGTTGAGTTCGACGGGCATGTTGGGATGGCGGCTGTTCGCGGGGGCCGGCCAGCGCGGCGAATTGATCGCGGCGGTGGAGCGGTGCGGCGCCGTGGCGGCGTCCCTGGCCGAGGCGGAACTGGTGCGCATGGAGCGGGGAGTGCCTCGCTATGGCGCCGATATCACGGAGAAGAACCTGGTGCAGGAGACGCGCCTGCACCACGCGGTGAGTTTCACCAAGGGCTGCTACATCGGGCAGGAGATTGTGGAGCGGGTGCGTTCACGGGGCCAGGTGCACAAGGGTCTGGCGGCGATTCGAGTGGAGACGCGGGAGGCGGTGGCGCCCGGGACGGAGATTGCGTCCGAGGGGCAGGTGGTGGGGCGTGTGACGCGGACGGCGTGGTCGCCGGGACTGGGCGTGACGGTTGGATTTGCCTACCTGCGGGTGGATTCCCTGGGCACGGGCAAGGCGATGTCGATTGGAGCGGCGCCGGTGACCGTGGTGCCGGATGGGCTCTGAACGGCTGAAGACCGACGTCTCGTTGTGGTCGGCGCGGCTGGCCAGTCTGGAAAGCGAGATGGCGCGCATGGAGCCGTTTGCGGATGCGTTCCATCTGGATGTCTCCGATGGCACGATGGCTCCTTCACTGCTGTTCTTTCCGGCTCTGGTCGAGTCCGTGCGCGAGGTAACCGCGAAGCCTTTGCACGCGCACCTGATCACCCGGGAACCGGCGCGGTGGGTGGATGCGTTTGTGGACGCGGGCATCGACCGGATCACGGTGCATGTGGAGGCGGAGGGTGCGGCCCAGGCCATGGAGAGGGTTCGCGCGCGGGGCCGCGGCTGCGGTATCGCGGTGAACCTCGAGACTCCGCTCGGGTGCGTGGCTCCGTTTGTGGAAATGGCGGAGTGGATGGTTGCGATGGGCACGCCGCCGGGTGTGAAGGGGTGTGATCTGGATGCTTCCGCACCGGGCCGGATTCGGGGTTTGAAAAGGTACGGGTTGCCGGTGTTTGCCGACGGCGGAATCCGCGAGCAGACCGTGCCGGCGCTGCGGGCGGCGGGCGCGGATTGGATTGTGCCCGGATCGCTTGTGTTCGGCGCGGCGGACGTGGCCGCGGCATTTGAGTGGCTATGGCGGCTGAAGGCAGACTGATCGTGCTGGCCGGGCTGCCGGGCACGGGCAAGAGCACGCTGGCGCGGGGGCTTGGAGACCGGACGGGCGCGAGGGTGCTGTCGAAAGACGCCATTCGCGAGGCGCTGTTTGCGGGGCGGATTGAGTATTCGCGGGAGCAGGACGACTTCTGCGTTGAGGTGATGCTTCAGACCGCTGCCGGCGTGCGGGGGCGGGATCCGGGCGCGGTCGTGATTCTGGATGGGCGGACGTTTTCGCGCCGGTATCAGCTGGCGCGGGTGCGGGAGTTCGCCGGGGCGGCCGGGGTGCGTGTGGATGTTCTGTTGTGTGAGTGCCCGGAAGAGGTGGCCCTGGCGCGCCTTGCGGCGCAGACGGACCATCCGGCGCGCGACCGCGATGCGGCGCTGTACTGGCGTGTCCGGGGGGCCTGGGAAGGGATTGAGGGCGGGCACCGGGTGATCGGCACGGCGGCGGCTCCCGACGAATGTTTGGACGAAGCTCTGCGGGCGCTTTCGCTATCCTGAAGCGGTGATGAAACGGATCGCTTCCCTTGGATGCCTGGCGCTGATATCCTGCGTTCCCAAGAAGGTTGACTCCGGGTTTCGTGCCTTCGAGGCCGCCTATTTCAAGGCCTTGTTTGAGGCCAGCCCGGCGTACGGCACGGCTTCCGGTCTGCATGAGTACGATGCCAGGCTGGACGATCTTTCACGGCCGGCCATCGGGCGGAGAATTGCGGCGTTGAAGCAGCAGGCGGGGGCGCTGCAGGCGATTCGTGCCAAGGGCGGGCTGACGAAGGCGGAGACGATCGACGCCGATTTTCTTGCGAATCGCATTCAGTCCGAGTTGCTGGATCTGGAGACGCTCGAGATCTGGCGGCGGAACCCGATGGCGTATGTGAGCGTGGCGGGCGGCGCAATTGACGGATTGATGAAGCGCAATTTCGCTCCACCGCTTGACAGGCTGCGTTCGGTGACGTCGCGTGTGCGGGGCGTGCCGGCGCTGATGGCGGCGATGCGGGCCAATGTGGAGAATCCGCCGAAGGAGTTCACCGATCTCGCCATCCGGATGGCGGGCGGGTCCGTGGGTTTCTTCAAGGCCACGGTGGCGGGCTGGGCCAAGGGTGCGGCCGGTGGGGATGCGGCGGCGCTGGCGGAGTTCGAGCAGGCGAACAAGGCGGCGATTGAGGCCGTGGAGACCGCAACGGCGTGGTTGAAGACGGATTTGCTGCCCAGGTCGAAGGGAGCGTATGCGATCGGCGAGGCGAACTTCCGCCGGAAGCTGCTGTTGGATGAGATGGTGGACGCGCCGCTGGCGGAGGTGCTGGCCACGGGCGAGGCGAACCTGGAGCGTGACCGGCAGGCGTTCATCGAGACGGCGAGGAAGATCAATCCCCGGGCCACTCCGCTCGAAGTGATGCGATCGCTCTCGGCGGAGCATCCGGGCGAGAAGGAGTTGCTGGATTCAACGCGCGCGACCCTCGACGGAGCGCGGCGGTTCTTGATCGAGAAGAACATCATCCCGATTCCGTCGGAGGTGCGGCCGACGGTCGCCGAGACGCCTCCGTACGCGCGCAGTGGATCCTTTGCCTCGATGGACAATCCGGGACCGTACGAAACGAAGGCCACCGAGGCGTTCTACTATGTGACGCCGGTGGAGGCCGAATGGGACGCCAGGCACAAAGAGGAGCACCTGCGGGCCTACAACCGGCCGGCGATGGAGGTGATCACGGTGCATGAGGCATACCCCGGCCACTACGTGCAGTTCCTCTATTCGCCGAAGTTTCCTTCGATGACGCGCAAGGTGCTGTATGCGGCGAGCAACGCCGAGGGGTGGGCGCACTATGCCGAGCAGATGATGCTGGATGAGGGGTTTGGCGGCGGCGACCCGAAGCTCGGGCTGGCGCAGTTGCACGAGGCGCTGCTGCGGGATTGCCGCTACATTGCGGGGATCAAACTGCACACGGCGGGGATGACGGTGGCGGAAGCGGCGAAGATCTTCGTTGAGCGCGGGTTTCAGGAGCCGGCAAACGGGTTCGAGGAGGCCCGGCGGGGAGCGTATGATCCGACGTATCTCTACTACACGCTGGGGAAGCTGATGATCTACAAGCTGCGGGCGGATTACGCTAAGCAGCAGGGCACGTCGTATTCGCTGCGTGGATTCCACGATGCGTTCATTCGCGAGGGGTCGATACCGATTCCGCTGATCCGGCGGATCCTGTTGAGGGAGGATCGCGGTCCGCTTTTCTGATCCTTACCGCAGGGAGTTGCGGACGGTGTTGCCGTATTCGGCCGCTTTGCGCTGGATGGCGGCGGCGTCGAGCGCCAGGCTGGCGCCGCTGCGGACGATGAGGCGGCCTTCCACCATCACGTCGGTGACGTCGGAGGCCTTCAGGGCGTAGACAAGCTGCGAATAGACGTTGAAGAGCGGTGCGGCGTGGGCGCCTCGCAGGGAAACGGCGGCGATGTCGGCGCGCTTGCCGGCCTCAAGCGAACCGATGCGGTTTTCCAGGCCGAGCGCGCGGGCTCCGTGGATGGTGGCCATGGCGAGGGCTTCTTCGGCCGGAAGAGCGCGAGGGTCGTTGCGGGTGACCTTCTGGAGCTTGGCGGCCAAATCCATCTCCTCGAACAGGTTGAAGTCGTTGTTGCTGCCCGCGGGGCCGTCGGTGCCCAGGCCCATGGCGATGCCCGCTCCCAGGATCTTGGCCAGGGGGGCGGCGCCGCTGGCCAGCTTCATGTTGCTTGAGGGGCAGTGCGCCAGCCCCGTGCCGCGCTGCTTGAGGATGGCTATGTCGGCATCGTCGAGCCAGACGCCATGGGCGCCGAGTGTGCGGCCTTCGAGCACCCCCAGCAGATCGAGGAGATGGGTGGGGGTCATGCCGCGCTTGGCCTTGAGGTCGTCGTTCTCGCGCCTGGTTTCGGAGAGATGGATGAGGAGCGGCATCTTGAACCGGTTGGCGAGTTGGCGGGCTTTGCGCAGCGTGGCGTCGGAGTTGGTGTAGACGGCGTGCGGCGCGACGGCTGGCACAATGAGCGGATCGTTGGCAAAGCGCGCCATGAAGCGTTCGGTGGCGGCCAGCGCGCTCTCCGGCGTCTTGTGGTCGGCCACGGGGAACTGGATGACGGTCTGGCCGAGCACTCCGCGCATGCCGGCGGCTTTGGTCTCTTCGGCCACCGCGTCTTCGAAGTAGTACATGTCGGCGAAGGTGGTGACGCCGCCCAGCATCATCTCGAGCGCGGCGAGGCGCGTGCCCCAGCGGACAAACTCCGCGTTGAGGTTGCGGGCTTCGGCGGGGAAGATGAATTTCTCAAGCCACTCCTGAAGAGCGAGATCGTCGGCGACGCCGCGCAGAAGGGACATGGCGGCGTGGGTGTGGGCGTTGATCAGCCCGGGGATGAGGATGGCGTCAGGCCGGTCGAGACGCTGCTTGGGCGTGTATCGCCCGCGGAGCTCGGTGGCGGGGCCGGCGGCGACGATGGCTCCGTCTTTCACCGCGATGGCGCCCTGTTCGATCAGACGGCGCTGGCTGTCCATGGTGACAACGTAGCGCGCGGTCCAGAGAGTATCCACCGGTTGTGCCTGCGCCCACGGGGCCAGCAGGGCGAGGCTAACCCAGAGTGGATGCATCGAATGCCCTCGGAAAAAGATCTTTCATGCGATGGGTCTCCTGCTTGCCGGCGGGGTTCACCAGGATCACCTCGATATCGCCGCAGAACTCCCACAGAACCTGACGGCACGCCCCGCACGGTGGCGTAAGCCAGGGAGTGTCCGTGGCGACCACAACGCGGCGGAACCCCGCAATCCCGTCACTTACCGCCTTGAAGAGCGCCACGCGTTCGGCACAGACGGTCAGGCCGTAGGTTGCGTTCTCGATGTTGCAGCCCGTGTGGATGCGGCCTTCGGTGTCTTCGAGCGCCGCGCCCACCAGAAATCGCGAGAACGGGGCGTGCGCGCGGCGGCGGGCTTCAAGAGCGGCGGCGATGAGGGCGTCGAGCGTGGCCATGGGGTCAACGGTCAAGCCGCGGGATGACGGTCTTGAGCAGGCGCACAAAGGTCTGGCGCACCATGCGGCCGGTTTCGAGCACTTCTTCGTGGTTGATCTTCTCGCCCGACAGGCCGGCCGCCATGTTGGTGACGCAGGAGATGGCGAGCACGCGCAGGCCCAGGTGATTGGCCTGGATGACTTCAGGGACCGTGGACATCCCAACCAGATCGGCGCCGATGGTGCGGAGAAAGCGGATCTCGGCGGGGGTTTCGTAGCTTGGCCCCAGCATGGCCGCGTAAATGCCCTCATGCAGCGTGATGCCGAGTTCGCGGGCGGTGTCCAGGGCGATGGCGCGCAGTTCGGCGGTGTAGGCATCGGTCATGTCGGGGAAGCGCGGCCCCAGTCGATCGTCATTGGGGCCCGCCAGCGGGTTTGCGCCTTGCAGATTGATGTGGTCCGAGATAGCCACCAGAGCTCCACGGGCGAAGCCGGCATTGATGCCGCCCGCGGCGTTGGTGAAGATCGCCGTGCGCACGCCCAACGCATGCATGGCGCGCACGCCGGCCACGGCCTGTTGCGGCGTGTAGCCTTCATAGAGATGGAAACGGCCCGCCATCACCACCAGAGGCACGCCGCTCAGGGTGCCGAACACCAGCTTGCCCTCGTGTCCCACGGCCGTGGATTGAGGCCAGTCCGGGATGGAGGCGTACGGGATGGCGTGGGCTTCCTCCAGTTCCTGGGCGAAACCGCCGAGCCCGCTGCCCAGTACGACGCCAACGCGCGGGGCGTTCGAGGCATGGCGCCGGATGTGGTCAAGTGCCGCTTGCATCGGTCCTCTTAGAGAAGCATGCCCGCGATGCAGGCTGACATGAAGTTGGCCAGGGAACCGGCCAGCACGGCGCGCAGGCCCAGCCGCGCCAGATCGGATTTGCGGCTGGGAGCAAGCGCGCCAATACCGCCGATCTGGATGGCGATGGAACTCAGGTTCGCGAAGCCGCACAAGGCGTAGGTGGCGATAACGAAGGATCGCGGATCGAGCTGCGCCTTGACCGGGCCAAGCTGCAGAAAGGCCACGAACTCGTTCAGCACGAAGCGCGTGCCCAGCAGGTTGCCGACCGTCTGGGCATCCTTCCAGCTCACACCCATCAGCCATGCGACCGGCGACAGCAGATAGCCGAAGAGCTTCTCCAGCGACTCCGGAAACCACGCCAGGCCGGGCAGCGTGTGGACCCAGCCGAGGCCGCCGTTCACCAGGGAGATCAGAGCGAGAAACGCGATGAGCATGCCGCCAATGTTGAGCGCCAGTTGAAGCCCTTCCCCCGCGCCGCGCGCCGCGGCATCAATGATGTTGACGCCGGGCCGCTCGATCTCAAGCTTGACCGTGCCTGCCGTGGCGGGTTCCTCGGTCTCCGGAATGAGCATCTTGGCCAGCATGATGGTGGCGGGCGCGGTCATGATGACGGCGGTGAGAAGGTGCTTGATCTCGACACCCGCGATCTTGACATAGGCTGCCATGACGGCGCCTGAGACATGGGCCATGCCGCTGGTCATGATGGTGAACAGTTCGGAGCGGGTGAGGCCGGCCAGGAACGGCCGGATGGTGAGAGGAGCTTCAGTTTGGCCCATGAAGATGCTGGCGGCCACGCAGGTGGACTCCGCGCCGCTGGCGCCCATCACCCGCCGCATCACCAGGGCCATGGCCTTGATCACCACCTGCATCACGCCCAGGTAATAGAGAATGGCGAACAGCGAAGCGATGAAGATCACGATGGGCAGCACCTGAAACGCAAAGATGACGCCATGCGGGCCGGCCTTTTCGCCCAGGGGGCCGAAGAGAAATCGCGACCCGGCTTCGGCGTACTCCAGAAGCGCGTTCACCGCGATGCTGGCCACCTGGAACAGTTCACCGGCGTTGGTCTTGAGCACCAGGAATGCAAAGGTGAACTGCATCCCGAGCCCCCAGAGGAGAAGCCGCGGCTGGATGGCCCGGCGATTCGAGGAGAGAAGATATGCCAGGCCCAAAATGGAGACGAGGCCGATGAGCCCGGTGAAACGATCCATCGCGGGGCCCTCCTGAAGAGTGTTTGTTTCTAGCTGACGACTTCGAGGATCAACTCACGCGGATCAGGCGGCGTGGCCGCCATGCGGAAGGCGTCCTCCACGGTCTCGGCCGCTTCCTCCACGTGCTCTTCGCTCGTGTAGTACAGACGGCAGAGAATGCTGCCGGCGTCCACCCGCTGGCCCACCTTCACTTCAAGGATGATGCCGACCGCGGGATCAATGCCGTCTTCCTTGGTAGTGCGGCCGGCGCCCATCATCATGGCGGCGCGGCCCACTTCCTCGGCGTCGATGGCGCTGACGTAGCCGCCGCGGGGCGCCGTGATTTCGCGCACGCCGGTGGCGTTGGGCAGCAGTTCGAAACGGTCCAGAACCTGCGGGTTGCCGCCCTGAGCCTGAATCACTTCCTTCAGTTTGCGGTAGCCGGAACCGTCCACGATCTTCTGCTCGGCCAGCTTGCGGGCATCGTCAAGCGATGCCGCCATCTTGCCCAGGAAGATCATCCGCGCGGCCAGTTCCACCGAGATCCGGGTGAGATCGGTGGGGCCGGCGTTCTGCAGCGTCTGCGAAACTTCCATCACTTCCAGCGCGTTGCCCACGGCGTAGCCCAGCGGCTGATTCATGTCGGTGATCAGCGCCTGAACGCGGCGGTCGAGACGGCGGCCAATGCCCACCATCATCTGCGCCAGCTTACGGGCCTCCACCTGCCGCTTCATGAAGGCGCCGCTACCCACTTTCACATCCAGCACAATGGCATCGAGGCCCACGGCCATCTTCTTCGACATGATGGAGGAGGCGATGAGCGGAATGGATTCCACCGTCGCCGTGGCATCGCGCAGGGCGTAGAATTTTCCATCGGCGGGGGCTACTTCATCGGTCTGCCCGATGAACGCCAGTTTGTGCGTGGCCAGTTGCGCCCGGAACTCTTCGATGGTGAGATTCGTGCGGAACCCCGGAATGGCTTCCAGCTTATCGAGTGTGCCCCCGGTGTGGCCCAGCGCCCGGCCGGAGATCATCGGGACCACAACACCGGCGGCGGCCGCGATCGGGGCGGCAATGAGACTGGTCTTGTCGCCAACGCCTCCGGTGGAGTGCTTATCCACCTTCAGGCCCGGGATCTCGCTCAGGTCAACGCTTTCGCCCGAAGCGATCATGGCATCGGTCATGGCGCTGACTTCACGGTCGGTCATGCCGTTGTTGTAGACTGCCATCAGGAAGGCGGCAACCTGATAGTCGGGGATGCTGCCATCGGTATATCCGTTGACAAGAAGGGCGATTTCCTCGACGGACAGTTCCTCGCCATCCCTCTTTCGTTGAATGAGGTCCACAGTACGCATTGTGAGGTTTCAGGGTATCACTATATGTAGTTGAAAGTAAAGTCGTTAAATTGTGGGTATCGGCTTCCGGAGCGCCTTCGAGGAAAGCAGCAGGGCACGCGGGATATGGAAACAGCCCTTGTAATGGTTGCCTTTCAAAGAGTGTGAGACGGAGCCGTCGCGGTTCAGATAGCCGAACCATTCGCCGAATTCAGGGTCGGGAAAGTGGCTGAACGTGTAGTCGTCCAGCCGTTCGAGCCAGGCGGACCATTTGGCTTCGCCGGTCAGTTTCCACGCCCGGATCACGGCGTAAATGGCCTCCACGTGCACCCACCAGAGCTTCATGTTCCACTCCAACTGGAAGAGCGGGCGGTCCTCGATGTCGAGGAAGTAGTGCAGCCCGCCGTACTCCCGGTCCCAGCCGTACTCCAGGGTGTTCTCCAGGATGGCCAGAGTCCGTGCGGTGAGTTGAGGGTTCGGCAGGTGCTCCAGCATGTCGAGCAGGAACCAGCAGACCTCCGTGACGTGGCCGGGAGAACAAAGCCGCCCTTCCGGCAGATGCTTGAGCAGCGCTCCGTCCGGGGCCACGTTCTCAATCAGGATGCCGTGGCCGGGTTCGAAGTGGCGGAAAGCCTGGCCGATTGCCCAGCGCATGACGCCCTGCCATTGGGGGTCCGGTGTCTTGGCGGCCAGTTCCAGCGCCATGGATGAGATCACCATGACGTCGGCCAGTTGGCTCACCGGCACACCGCCTCGAAGCGCCGGGCGGCCCATCAGAATCGGGTCCGCGATCCAGCGGCGGATGTCCTGGAAAAGGGCGATAGCCTCTGCCTTAAGCGCCGCGTCGCCGGTGGCATGGGCGTACTCAAGCAGTCCGATCATCAGGAAGACGGCGCCGTAGGGCTTGCGTTGATAGAAAACCGGCAGGCCTTCGCGGGTCAGGCTGAAGTAACAGCGCCCCTGGGCGTCACGGCCATGGCGGCGCAGAAAGGCGACGGCCCGTCCGGCGGCATCCAGCCACTCGGCGCGGGGCTCCACCTCGTTGTAGAGCTTGCTGAGCATCCACACCTGGCGGCCGTTGAGCCACATGTACTTGCGGTCATCGTAGAGGCGCCCCTCCCGGTCCAGGCAGGTGAAAAAGCCGCCGTGCTCCGGGTCCACGGAGTGGCGCATCCAGAACGGAATGACGCGCTCGAACAGCTCCTGTTCGTACTTCCGGGCAAGATCGTCGAACATTCGGCGCGCTATTTCTTCTCCGTCGCGGGCTTGGCGGGCGCGGCCTTCTTCACCGGGGCGCCGCCCTTTTTCGTGGTTCCCTTGGTGGCCGCCCTCGCCGGCTTGGCGGCTCCCGGCGGCGGGCCCACGCGGTTGAAGGTGACGGTCTTGATGGTGACGGGCTCGCGCGGCTTGTCACGCCCGTCGCGGGGAACCCGGGCAATGCGCTCCACCACGTCCTGGCCTTCCACGACAATGCCGAAGATGGTGTGGCGTCCGTTCAGCCACGGAGTGGCCGCCTCGGTGATGAAGAACTGGCAGCTTCCCGTGCCCGGGCCGGCGTTCGCCATGGCCAGCAGGCCGGGTTTGTCGAAGGTCAGGCTGGGGTCGCTCTCGTCGATGATGGGCTCGGTGCCGCCCGTGCCGTTGTCCAGAGGGTCGCCACCCTGAATCATGAAGCCGGGAATCACGCGGTGGAAGCCGGTGCCCGGGTAGAGCGGCTTGCGAACGGTCTGGCCGGTTCTGGGGTCCTTGTACGCCTTGCGGCCCAGGGCCAGATCGGCGAAATTCTTCACCGTAACAGGCGACTCCTTCTCGTACATCTGCAGCGTGACATTGCCCAGGCTGGTGACGATCGTGCTGTACAGACCCGGGGGCCGCGACGGCTTGGACGGTTCGGCTGGAACCGCGGCAGCCGGCTTCGGCGCGGCGGGCTTTGGGGCGGCAGTCTTTGGAACGGCAGGCTTGGCTGCGGCGGGTTTGGCGGCGGCAGGTTTGGCCGCGGGGGGTTTGGCCGTGCTCGGCTTCGGCGCGTCTGTCTTCGGGGTTTGGGCGTAAATCGCAGTCGCCAGAACGGCGGACACCGCGGTGAACGATGGAAGAGAGAGCTTCATCAGCGTACAGTTTAGCGCGAGTGATGGGCCGGTTTGCGCCGATTCTGATCGTCCTGGCGAATGGCCAGCCAATTTGGTACACTCGGTGCAGGTCATACGGTGATCCAAGCCATCCAATTAAACTCGGCTTCCCCGGTTCCGTTGTATCGTCAACTCCATTCTTGTCTAAGAGATGCGATCCAGCGTGGCGACATCCGCCGGGGTGAGCGCTTACCTCCCACGCGAGAATTGGCTGGCCAGCTTGGCTTGAACCGGGCCACGGTTTCGGCGGCGTATGAGTTGCTTGAGGGTGAGGGTCTGATCAACGGCCAGGTGGGCCGCGGCAGCTTCGTTCAGGCCGGTGTCCCCGGCGCGGCGCCGGCGCGTGAGGATCGCCTGATCAGCTTTGCCACCTCGCGCCCGCTGGCGGATCTGTTCCCGCTGGACGAGTTCCGGGAGACTGCTTCTGAGGTCATCGCCGATCCGCGCACGCCGGCCATCCTGCAGCTTGGGTCGCCCGGCGGCTACGCTCCGCTTCGGCAGTATCTGATGGACGAGGCCCGGCGCGATGGCCTGGCGGGACCGGGCGACGACATCCTCATCACCAGCGGGTGCCAGCAGGCGCTCGACCTTTTGCAGCGGGAACTGGCGGGCGGCGGGCAGACGGTGGCCGTGGAGGACCCTGTCTACACGGGGCTCAAGAACGCCTTCCTTCGCGGCGGCGCCCGGTTGGCGGCGGTGCCGGTGGACGAGGGCGGTCTGGACCTGGCCGAACTGGCGCGGATGTTGCCGCGGGAGCGGCCGGCGGCTCTGGTGGTGAGTCCGGACTTTCAGAACCCCACCGGGGTTTCCATGGGGCTGGACAGCCGGCGGGAACTGCTGCGGCTGGCGCGGGAATCGGGCACTGTGGTGATTGAGAACGGCATGTACGCCCGCTTGCGGTATCGCGGCCAGGCGCAACTGGCCTTGAAAGCGCTGGATGACACCGGGAGCACAGTGCTGCTGGGCAGCTTTTCGAAGATCGCCTTTCCGGGACTGCGCGTGGGCTGGGTGATTGGCCCGCGGCCGCTGATCGCGCGGCTCACCGAAGCCAAGCAGTGGTGCGATCTGCACACCGATCATCTTTCGCAGGCGATCCTGTTGCGATTTGCCGGGTCCGGGCGGTTGGAGCGGCACCTGGCGCGCATGCTGGAAGCGGGCGCCCGGGGGCTGGATGCCACGCTCGGCGCGCTGGAACAACACATGCCGCAGGGGACGCGATGGACGCGGCCCGAAGGCGGTATGAACGTCTGGGTGACCTTGCCCGCCGGGACGAACACCACGGAATTGGCTCATGAGGCGGAGCGGGCGGGAGTTTCCTATCTGCCCGGACCGGTGTTCGCGGTGGCGCGGGACGCCTCATCGTCGCTGCGCATCAGCTTCGCGGGCGCGCCCGTGGACCAGATTCGTTCGGGCATCGCGATCCTGGGCGGCATCTTCCGCCGCGCCGCGGAGCGCGCGGCCGTGCGTGAGCCTGCTCTGGCTCTGGTTTGACAACGAGTTTTTAGAAGAAGGAGATCTGACACAATGCCGAATTTTCTCGACGCCGACTTCCGGGTGAAGGTGGGCCTGGCTGAGATGCTGAAGGGCGGCGTCATCATGGACGTCACCAATGCCGAGCAGGCCGTGATCGCCGAAAAGGCGGGCGCCTGCGCCGTGATGGCCCTGGAACGCGTGCCTTCCGATATCCGGAAGGAGGGTGGCGTGGCTCGCATGGCGCCCATCAGTAAGATCCGCGAGATTCAGGAGCAGGTTTCGATTCCCGTGATGGCCAAGGCGCGCATCGGGCACTTCATGGAGGCGCGCATCCTCGAGGCTCTCAAAGTGGACTACATCGACGAGAGCGAAGTGCTGACGCCCGCCGATGAAGAGCACCACATCGATAAGCGCGGCTTCACCGTGCCGTTCGTCTGCGGCGCGCGCAACCTGGGCGAGGCCCTGCGGCGCATCGCCGAGGGCGCGGCCATGATCCGCACCAAGGGTGAGGCGGGCAGCGGCAACATCGTGGAAGCGGTGCGCCACATGCGCACCATCGTCCGTGAGATGAAACAGATCACGGTGCTGGGCCGCGAGGAACTGGTGCACACGGCGAAGAACCTGCAAGCTCCACTGGAACTGGTGGAGTTTGTCCACGAGAACGGCAAGCTGCCGGTGCCGAACTTTTCGGCGGGCGGCATTGCCACCCCGGCCGACGCCGCTCTGGCCATGCAGTTGGGGGCTGAGGCTGTGTTCGTGGGCTCCGGCATTTTCAAATCGTCGGACCCCGAGCGGTTCGCCAAGGCGATTGTCAAGGCGGCCACTTTCTACAAGGATCCGGCGAAGTTGCTGGAAGCCAGTGAAGAACTGGGCCTGGGCATGCCGGGGCTCGACATCAGCAAACTGGAAGAGCACGAACTGCTGCAGACGAGGGGTTGGTGAAAACTGCCGGCGTGCTTGCCTTGCAGGGGGACTTTGAAGCCCATCGCAAGGCAGTGGAGCGGGCCGGCGGGCGGGCGGTTGAGATCCGTGGCCGGGCGGGGCTGGAGCGGGTGGATGGCCTGATCCTTCCGGGTGGTGAGAGCACCACCATGCTCCGCCTGTTGAACCTGGAGCAACTCTTCGAGCCCCTCCGTGAGTTCGGGTTGCGGAAGCCCATCTTCGGCACCTGCGCGGGGGCCATCCTGCTGGCCCGCGCCGTGTCAAACCCGGTGCAGGCTTCCCTCGGGTTGATGGATATCGACGTCGAGCGCAATGCGTATGGCCGCCAGGTGGATAGCCGCGTCACCCGGCTTGAGGACGGCCAGGAGGCGGTCTTCATCCGGGCCCCCATCATTCGCCGCGCCGGTGACGGTGTGCGCGTGCTCGCCCGTTACCAGGGCGATCCCGTGTGGGTGGAAGAAGGGCTGCACATGGCCGCCACGTTTCACCCCGAGTTGAGCCCGGTTTCAGACGCCCACCGGCTGTTCCTGGAGCGGCTATGACCCCCAAGCGCGTCCTGTTCGTCTGCATCGGCAATCTGTGCCGCAGCCAGATGGCCGAAGGATTCGCGCGGGCGCGGGGCGCGGACGTTGTGGCTGCTTCGAGCGCCGGTGTCTACGCCGGCACGGAGATCCCGTACCTCACCCATGAAGCCATGGGGCAGCGCGGCGTCGACACCACGGGCCAGATTCCCAAACAACTCATTCCGCACTTCACGCGGGGCGTCGACCTGATCATCAACATGAGCGGAATGCCCCTCCCTCGGTTTTGCCGCGACATTGCAAGCGAGGACTGGGTGGTGGCTGACCCCTACGGGAGCGGTCCCGAATCCTACGCGGCCACGCGCGACGATGTGGAAGCGCGGGTGGGCGACCTGATCGCGCGATTGGCGGGTTGATGGAGTCCGTTTACTATGTGATGAGCTGGCTGTGCCATCGCACCTGCCGGCACTGCTACGAGGACCGCTTCCGTCCCTACCACGGCGACGAACTGCGCAGCGTGGTGGAACAGGCCCGCGCGAACGCGCCCCGGATCATCGACAACCTGCCGGACCGCTTCACCTATCTGGACCGCGCCCAACCGGATGCCAACGGCGCTCCGGTGGAACGCACAGGCACCGTGATTCTGGCGGGTGGCGAAATCCTGCTCAAGGAAGTGCGTGAGCCGGTTCTCTACCCCGCCATCCGGCAACTGCGCGCCAGGTATGCCGGGCAAGGCGGCATCCAGGTGATTGTGCAGACCACCGGCGATATCCTCACGCCGCGCATCGCTGGCGAACTGCGTGACCTCGGGGTCGCGCAGATCTCGGTTTCCGGCGTGGACGACTTTCACGAAGGCATGCAGGGTGAAGCGGCGCAGGCGGCGTTCCGCGCCCGGCTGAGCGCCATGTTTGAAGCCTGCGGCGTTCAGCCGGTTCACCACAAGGCCGGTGAACCGCGCGCCGACAGCGACGGCTGCCGCTACAACTTCTTCGGTGCCACGCCGGATGAGTGGATCGGGCGGCTATGGCCGCGCGGCCGGGCGCAGTCGAACGAACTGTCCACGGCCACGATAGCCGACAATTTCTGCGACCGCTGGTCGGGCGGGCGGAACTTCCTGGACCATCGCTACAACGGCAGCGAGGTCTCCATCGACCCGGCGGGCGACGTCTTTCCCTGTTGCCTCAAGACCCGCCACCCCGTGGGCAACATGCTCAACGCCAAGCTCGACCGCATTCTCGACGGTCTGCGCGGTAACCCGGTGTATGAAGCGATCTCGGCGGGGCAGCCCCAGCGCATGGGCCTGACGCACGGCTGGACCGAAGAGGAGTTCCTGCGGAAGTCCGTCACGCGTCTTCCCTCCGGCCGCGAGTACGCCAACCTGTGCATCGGCTGCGACCGCTTCCACGACGAAGTGCTGGCGCCCGGTCCCCTGGTCCAAATCAGCTAACGAGTGGCCTCGTGGACCACCCGGCCGTTGAAGATCGTCAGGTCCACCCGGGCTTCGTGGATCTTCATCGGATCGATCGCGAAAACGTCCTTCGACAGAACCACCAGGTCGGCCAGCATACCCGGGGCGATGGTTCCTTTTACGTTCTCTTCAAAGGCGGCATAGGCCGCGCCGGAAGTGTACGCTTCCAGGGCCTGGGTTACGGTGACACGCTGCTCCGGAAGCCAGCCGGTGGGGGGCTCGCCTTCCAGCGTCCGGCGATTGACCGCGCAGTGCAGGCCCCGGACCGGGTCCGCCGTGATGGAGGCCGGCCAGTCGCTTGAGAACGCCAGGCGCCCGCCCGCTCCGGCAATCGCGGCCCAGGCGAACGACAGCGGCAGCCGGGCCGGGCCTACGGCGCGGCTCCATACCTCAATGGTGCTTGGGTAGGCGTGAATCGGCATCATGGAAGCGATAACGTTCAACTTGCCGAAGCGGATCAGGTCTTGCGGGTGCAGCGATTCGATGTGTTCCACGCGATGCCGCCGGTCCCGCGGGCCATTGGCCCGGGCCGCCGCCTCGTAAGCATCCAGTGTCATGCGAACGCCGCGATCGCCGATCGCGTGGGTGTAGACCTGCAGCCCCAGCCGGTCGGCCTCGGCCACCGTGCCATTCAGTTGCTCCCCGGTCCAGGCCGGCGTGCCTCGCGTCTCCGGCGCATCGGCGTACGGCTCCAGCATGGCCGCGGTATGGCTCTCGATGACGCCGTCGACGGCGATCTTCACCGCGGGCATTCGCAGCAGGGTCCCGCGATAGCGCCGCGACAAGGCCGCCGCTGTCTCCAGCTTCGTGTTCGGGCCAATCGAACTGGCCATGGTGACGCGCAGGGTGAGCTTGCCCGCGCGCTCCAGATCCTCGTACAGCGACATCTCACCGGCATCGCCGTTCGCGTTCTGAATGCTGGTGATGCCAAGGCCGCGCATGAGCCGAAGGCCGCGCTCCAGACTGGCCAGCCGTTCTTCCCGCGTCGACGGCGGAAGATGACGCCGCACCAGTCCCTGCGCCCCTTCCAGCAGCGCGCCGCTCGGTGTGCCGTCCGGGTCCTTCACCACTTCACCGAAGCCATTGAACTTCGTGTCGCGCGTGATCTCGGCGATGCGCAGCGCCTTCGAGTTCACCCATGCCGTGTGGCCGTCGTAGGCGGCGAGGAACGCCGGCCGGTCTGGCACCACGGCATCCAGTTGGCTCCTGTGCGGCAGCGTCTTGCCGGGGAAGCAGGTGTACTCCCAGCCCCGCCCGCGCACCCAGGGCTTGTCCGGATTCGCCTTGGCCCAGGCGGCAATGCGCCGCGTCATCTCCTCCAGCGTGCAGGCGCCGGTAAGATCGATCTCGGCCAGACCCATCGCGCCGCCCAGCAGGTGAATATGCGCGTCGTTGAAACCCGGAATCAGCAGGCGTCCCCGCAGGTCAACGCGCCGCGTGCCGGGTCCGGCGAGTTTCAATACGTCCGCGGCGGAGCCCACGGAAGCGATCTTTGTGCCCTCCACGGCCACGGCTTCGGCGAACCGGGCGCCGCCGGTCCACACACGCCCCCTGGAAAAGATCAGGTCCGGCGCGGCGGACAGCGCCAGAAGCGCCAGCAGGCTCATTTTCCGCCGCCGAGCGCGGTGCCTTCCCGAATCTCATCGCTGGCCCGCTTCACGATCATGTCGCCGGCGGTCAGGGGGCCTAGCACTTCCACCAGATCGCCCACCGGTCCTGCCCGGCGCACGTTTACCCAAACGGCCTTGCCCTGCTCCGCCCGGATGACGAACACGCGTTCGGTGGTCGTCACGATGGCGGTGGGAGGAACCAGCAGGGACGGCCGCGGTTTCCGCACCGGCCACTGCACGTCGGCGAACATGCCGGGCGCCAGGGCTCCGCGCGGGTTGGCCACATCCAGTTCCACAGCCATGGTGCGCGTCTTGGGGTCCATGGCGCCGGCGATGCGGGCCACCGTGCCATGGAAGGTCTCGCCTGCGTGGGCCGGTACGGTGAAGGCCACGCGGCCGCCGCGAGGAATGGCGGCGGCGTCGTACTCCGGCACGGCGACGGTCAATCGCAGACGGTCCAACTGTTCGATCCTTACCAGGGGAGCCTGCCGCTCCGGGCCCACCAGAGCGCCGGTATGCGCCATGCGTTCGGTGACCGTGCCGGCAAACGGAGCAGTCACCTTGAGATACTTCTCCATCTCGCGCAGCGGCGCGATGGCGGCCCGCATGGCGGCAACCTGCGATTCGATGCCGCGAATCACAGCCTTGGCGCCTTCCACCGCTTTTTCCGCCAACACCACTTCATGCTGTGTGATCACGCCGGGGGTGGCTGAAGCCGCCTTCAACCGGTCATAGGTGGCCTGCGCCGCGCCCAGCCGGGCTTCCGCCTCCGCGCGCTGCGCTTCAACGGCCGCGGCGCGAGCCTCCGCCTCAGCGATTCGAGCCGCCATCTCCGGCGCCGCCAGAACCGCCACTGTCTGCCCGGCGGTGACACGCGTGGCGCGGTCCACGTCGATCTTCTCGATGAACCCGGCCACGCGGGCATGCAGGTCCACCTGTTGAAAGGGCTCAAACTCGCCGGGCAGCCGCACCACGCGGTCCACCATCCGGGACTCCACTTTCGTCAAATCCTGCGCCTCCACGGCAGCCACGCAGGCCCATGCCGCGGCCAGCATCCTAAGCAGCTTCATGATATTTACTCTCCGGATCGTTCGGATCCAAGGACGCCGCCTGACGGCCGGCGCCGCGCATGAGAATCGCGTAGACCGCCGGCAACACGGTGAGCGTCGCCAGGGCAGCCACCACCAGGCCGCCGATGACCGCGCGGCCCAGGGGCGCGGTCTGCTCGCCGCCCTCTCCCAGCCCGATTGCCACCGGCACCATGCCGGCGATCATGGCGAAAGCGGTCATCAGGATGGCGCGCAACCGTTCCACGGCGCCGTGCGAAGCGGCCGCCACCGGATCCTCTCCCGCCCGCCGGCTGCGCTCGGCGAACGTCACCAGCAGGATCGCGTTCGCCACCGCAATGCCCGTGGCCATGATGGCGCCCATGTAGGACTGCACGTTGACGGTGGTTTCCGTCAATCGCAGGGCCAGCACCACGCCGCACAGCACGGCGGGCACGGTGGAGAGCACCGCCAGCGCCAGCCGGACCGACTGAAAGTTCGCGGCCAACAACAGGAACACCGCGGCAATGGCGGCTTTCAAGCCAGTGCTCAGGCCGTTCAACGTTTCTTCGAGCGGCGGAATCTGTCCGCGCACGTTCACCGTGGCGCCGCGCGGCGGCTCGCCCGCCCGCCGCACCGCCTCCCGCACCAGCGGCGCTACTTCACCCAGGGGAACCCCGTGCAGGTTGGCTGTCAGGCTCACCATGCGCTGCATGTTGTAGCGGTCGATTTCGCCCATCGTCGTGCCTTGGCGGATGGTGGCCAGGTCGCCCAGTGCGGGGCGCGATTCGCCGTTTTCCATCACCGGCAGATCGCGAATGTCGTCGGCCGATCCGATGCGGCTCTGCGGGATCTCCACTTGAATCTGGAAGGCATTGCCGCTGACGGGGTCGCGCCAGTAGTTCGGGTCGATGAAACGGCTGGACGCGGTGGCGGTCACCAGGGAGCGCAGGACGTTGGCCGCGGTGAGCCCGAACTGCCCGGCGCGCTGGCGGTCCACGTTCACTTCCATGGTGGGGTAGTCGTTTGGCTGCGAGTATTGCAGGTCGCGCAGAACGGTCAGCCTGGCCAGCTCCGCGCGGATCTTGTCGGCATGGGCGCGATTGGCCGGCAGCGCGGGGCCCTGCACCGCCACTTCAATGGGCGCCGCCGCGCCGAAACTCATCACCTGCCCGATGATGTCGCCGGCTTCGAACGACGCGGTCACACCAGGCATCGCTTCCTTGAAACGGGCGCGCAGCCGTTCGCGCAGCGCTTCGCCGCGCATCGGGGCGGTGGGTTTCAGCGCCACCAGAAGCACGGCTTCATGGGGCCCGCTGGTCCACAGGTAGATCGTGTTGATGGGATAACTGGGCGGCTGCACGCCAATGAATCCGGTGGTGATTTCCACGTTCTCCGCGCCCACCTCCGTCTTCACCACATCCAGCGCCTTGAGCGCCACCAGTTCCGTGCGCTCAATGCGAGTGCCGGTGGGGGCGCGCAGGCGAATCTGGAACACCGGCACGTTGGCCGGTGGAAACATCTCCGTGCCCAGCGTCGGCGTCACCAGATAGAGGATCGCCGCGGCGCCGGCCGCATAAAGGCCCGCCAGCGGCCACCGCAGGCGCAGCGCGGAGTCCACATAGCCGCGATAGGTCCGGCGGAACCAGCCCTCGGTCTCCGCGGCGGCCTTCCGCATGATCCAGGTGGCAAGCACGGGCACCAGCGTGCTGGACAACACGTACGACGAGATCATCGCGTACCCCACGGCCATCGACAAGGGCACAAACAACTGCCGCGCCGTCCCCGTCATGAAGAACGAGGGAACGAACACGGCGAGGATGGTGAGCATCGCGAGCAGGCGTGGAATCGCCGTGCGGCTGCATGCCTCAAGCACTGCCCGCGCGCGTGAGGCGCCGCGTGCCATGTGGGTGTGGATGTTCTCGATCTCCACCGTCGCTTCGTCCACCAGCACGCCCACCGCCAGAGCCAGCCCGGCCAGCGTCATGATGTTCAGCGTCTGCCCGGTGGCCCACAGCCAGAGGATGGCGCCGAACAGCGAGAAGGGAATGCTGACAATCACGATCAGGGAACTGCGCCAATCGCGAAGGAACACCAGGACCACCAGGCCTGTCAGCAGCGCGCCGAGCAGCCCTTCGTTCACCAGATTGCGAATCGCGTCGGAGACGTACTTCGACTGGTCGAACTCAAGGCGGATATCGACATCCTCGGGCGCCAGCTTCCGCATCGCCGGCAGGGCGTCGCGCACGCGCGAAACCACCGCCAGCGTCGAGGCGTCGCTGCGCTTGGTCACCGGGATGTAGACCGTGCGCTTGCCGTTCACGTGGGCGAACGCGGTGACCACGTCGGTGCCGTTTTCCACGGTGGCGATGTCGCGCAGATAGACAGTGGGGCCGTTCCCCACCCGCACCGGAGCATCGGCCAGCTCCGCCAGATTCCCGCCGATCACACCGTTTGAGGTGGCAAACCGGGCCAGGTCGCCGGTGCGAACAATGCCTGAAGGAATCACCGTGGATGCCTTGTTCACCGCGATGATCGCCTCTTCCGGAGACACACGGTAAGACCGCAGCCGGTCCGGATTCAGGCGCACCAGGATCGTCCGCTGATTGCCCCCAAAGGGCGGCGGCGCCGACACGCCGGGCAGCGTGGCGAACAGCGGCCGCACCCGGTTGAGAGCGATGTCCTGCATCTCACCCGGGCTCCGGGTGGGGCTCGAGAAAATGAGCTGGCCCACCGGAACGCTACCGGGATCGAATCGCGTGATGAACGGCGGCACGGCGCCCGGCGGCATGAACGCACGCGACCGGTTCACGTATCCCACCACCTGCGACATGGCCTGATCCATGTTGGTGCCCTCATGAAACACCAGCTTCATCAGCGCAACGCCCTGAATGTTCCTGGATTCGACGTGTTCGATGCCCGTGATGTAGAGGAAGTGATACTCGTAGTAGTAGGTGAGGAACCCTTCCATCTGGGCAGGGTCCATGCCGCCATAGGGCTGCGCCACGTAGATGGTGGGCGATCCGACGTTGGGAAAGATGTCGGCGGGCATCCGCTTCACCGCCAGCCACGCCGCCAGGGCCAGAGCCACCGCCATCACCATCACGGTGACCGGCCGCCGCATCGCGAAGTAAACCAGTTTCATCGCTGCCTTACTCCTTGGACGCCGCCGCCAGGTAGGAGTCCAGATCGCCCTGGGACACCGCCACGGCCAGCATGGCGCGCCAGATGGCCAGCCGCGCGAGCGCGTCGTCAATCTCCGCCTGCGCGATCAATCGCTGGGCATCGGCGATTTCAATCACGGTGCCGATACCGGCCTTGTACCGGGCCATGGCCTGCATCTCCACGGCGCGTGCATTCTCCAGTTGCAGCGGTGTGTTGCGGGCCACGCGGCGGGCGCCCTCCAGCATGGCCGCCGCGCGCGCCTTCTGCGCATCCAGATCGGTGAGAACCTGCTCATACCGCCGCTGTTCGGCCAGCGTGCGATGTGTTTCCATCTCCTTCCGCGCCCGCAGCCCGGGTTGAGAGAGAAAAGGGAACGTCACCGTCAGGCCCGTGCCCCAGTTGTAGAAGTTCGGTCCCAACCCGCTGGCCGGGCCGCCGGACCGTCCATCCGGAAACGCGCCGGAACCCCGGCCAAACACCGAAGTCTGGTAGTTGAACCGTGGATAGAACGTACGGTCCAGCACTTTGAGGCGCGCCTTGGACTCCTCAATGCTTGCGTCCTGTTCCACCGCCGCCGGGTGCTGCGCGCTGGCCCGCTCCTGATCCAGCCCGGGCGCGGGTCCCAGCAGCTTCCCGGGCGACACCGCGGCATCGGGACCCGCAAACTGAGCCAGCGCGGCGCCGGCCACCTGGACAGCCTGCCGGGCGTGCTCCAATTGCGTCTCCGCGTTGATCCGTTCGGCGCGCGCCCGCGTCAGGTCGATGCCGGGCCGCAGATCCGCCTTCACCAGCGTGGCCACCGTCTCTTCCACCACCCGGGCGCGGGCCAGCGCCGCCGCCACGCCCTTCAGCGTCTGTTCCGCGGCCAGAACCGTGAGGAACGCGTCCGCGGCCGTTGCCGCCACGTCCAGCCGGGTGCGGTCGAGGGCGGCCTCTTCGCGCTTCCGGGCCGCTTCAGCGGCGTCCACCTGCGACTGGCGCAGCCCGAAATCGAAGGGTTCCCACGATACGGTGAACCCGGCCGCGCTGCCCCAGACGTTTGAGCCGGAGTTCGTGTGGAACGCCGGGCCGGGGATGGAAGGCAGAATCGATTGGGGCAGGATCATTCCGTAAACGTTGTTGTGCGTGGCCCGGTTCAACTGCGCGATGGCGTCGGCCTGGGGTAGAAACGCCGTGCGCGCCAGCCTGATCGCCGCGGCCGCCGAGGCCACCCGCTCCGAGGCGCTCTTGGCCGCCGGATAACGCTCAGCCGCTGCCCGCACCGCCTGCTCGATTGTGAGGGGCCGTGTCTCGGCGCACGCCCAATGAGTGCAGGCAAGGATAACCCCCGCCCAGGGAACTTTCCGCGAATACATTGTTACCGGTCCAGTCTAACGAGTGAGCTCGGTCCACAGGGCCCGGTACCAGCGCAGAAACCGTTCCGGCTCCTTGCTCTCCTGCGCCTCGCACAGGGTGTACCGGTCATAGCCCGATTTCTTGAGCAGGCTGAACAGTTCCCGGTACGGGTACGGCCCCGCCAGTTCGTTGATATGGACGTTCTTGATCCACGGGCGCAGCAGGTCGAAGCTCTGTTTCACGCTGCCGTCCACGATGTCGGTGGGGTTCGAATTCCAGCACACGCCCACGCCGGGATGCCGCGCCGCCTTCATGATGGCCGCCGAAACCGGTGGATTCTGAGTGTCCCGGCCGTGCACCTCCATCCACACCTCAACGCCCATCTTGGAGCCGTATTCGCCCAGTTCGCGCAACGCGGCGCCGATGTTGTTGATCGTGGTCTCGCGGGGCACCTCGGCGGGCAGTCCGTTGGGCCGCACCTTGACGCCCCAGGCTCCCGTGTCGTGCGCCAGATCGATGAACTGCTTCGCGGTCTCCACATTCTGCGCCCGCACCTTGGCATCGGGCGAATGGAACTCGCACGTCGAGCCATAGCTCAGCAGCCGCACCTTGCTGCGCTTGAACCGTTCCGCCACCCGTTCGCGCTGCGCCTTGTCGATGGTGGGCTCCACGCCGTGCTTGTGCTGCGTTCGCAGTTCCACGGCTTCAAACCCGGATGCTTCAAGGTTGCGGATGATGGTCTCCACATCCCAATCCTTCAGAACGTTGTACGTCACCGCGCCCAATATCATGCCGGTCTCCTGTTCTTTACGTTGCCTGCCAGACCATCCGTCCCCGGACAATGGAAGCCACCGGCCCGCCGGTGAACGCGTGCCCGTCAAACGGCGAGTTGCGGCTCTTCGAAGCCGACTGGTTCACATCGTACGTCCACTTGCGCGCCGGGTCAATCACCGTCACGTCGCCCTGCGCGCCGGGCGCCAGCGTGCCGTGCGGCAGATCGAGAATTCGCGCCGGGCCGGTGGTGTAGAGTTCGATCATCCGGGTGAGTGAAATCAGGCCCGGATGCACCAGGCGCTCGAACGTCAGCCCGATGGCCGTCTCCAGGCCCAGAATGCCGAACGGGCACTTTTCGAACTCCTGCATCTTCTCGCTGCCGGCGTGGGGCGCATGGTCGGTGGCCAGCGCGTCAACGGCGCCGCCCGCGATTCCCGCCACGCACGCGTCTACGTCGGCGGCGCTCCGCAGCGGCGGCTTCATCTTATAGTTGCTGTCGTAGGGTTTGATGTTCCCGTCGCTCAGGGCGAAGTGATGCGGTGAAACCTCGCAGCTCACCGAAAGTCCTTTCGACTTGGCGAACGCCACCATCGCCACCGCGCGCGCGGTTGAAAGATGCGCCACGTGATAACGGGCGCCGGTCAGTTCGGCCAGCAGCAGGTCCCGCGCCACCATCACATCCTCGGAAGCCGCGGGGATGCCGCGCAGCCCCAGCCGCACGGAGGGGAGCCCCTCGTGCATGTCGCCGCCCGCGCTCAGGTGCAGGTCCTCGCAATGGTTGATCACGGGGACGCCATAGGATCTCGCCATCTCCATCGCGCGCCGCATCACCCGTGCGTTCATCACCGGCTTGCCGTCGTCTGAGATGGCCACCGCGCCCGCCGCCTTCATCGATCCGATCGCGGCCAGCTCCTCGCCCTCGCTGCCCTTGGTGATGGCGCCAATGGGGTAGACATTCACCACGGCATGGTTGCGCGCCCGCTCCACAATGTAGCTTGTGACGTGCACGCTGTCGTTCACCGGTTTCGTGTTCGGCATGCAGCAGACCGTCGTGAACCCGCCCGCGGCCGCCGCCCGCGACCCGGTTTCGATCGTCTCGGCATGCTCGAACCCCGGCTCGCGCAGATGCACATGCATGTCGATGAATCCGGGCGCCACAATCAGCCCCGTGGCGTCGAATTCGGCGGCGCCCGTTGCATCCAGCGCACGGCCCACCGCCGCAATCCTGCCATCCACCATCAGGACGTCGGCCGTCGCGTCGTGCCGCGAGGCCGGGTCAATCACACGCCCGTTTCGAAGGACAAGCTTTTCCGCCATGCCGCTAATTGGTCAAAACCCTTTCCAGAACCGCCATGCGCACGGCGATACCGTTTTCCACCTGATTGAGGATCACGCTGCGCTGCGAATCCGCCACTTCGCTTGAGATCTCGCGCCCGCGGTTGATGGGACCCGGGTGCATCACCAGCACATCGGGCTTGGCCAGGCGCAGATGCTCGGGGCGCAGCCCATAGTACCGGAAGTATTCTCCTGCCGGATACGATGTCTCGTGCTGCCGCTCCAGTTGCACGCGCAGCATCATGATCACGTCCGCCTCGCGGATCGCTTCACTGATGTTGTAGCTGATCGAAACACCCGGAGCCAGCTCCGCCAGTTCGCGGGGCACCAGCGGCGCCGGGCCGCACAACACAATGTCGACGCCGAACTTCGAGAGCAGGTGAATGTTCGACCGGGCGACGCGGCTATGCGCGATGTCGCCGATGATGGCCACGCGCATGCCATCGATCCGGTCCCGGTTATCCAGAATGGTCCGGGCATCCAGCAGCGCCTGCGTGGGGTGTTCATGCGTGCCGTCGCCCGCGTTGATGATGGGCGTGGGCAGGAATCGGGCCAGAAAGTGTGGCGCGCCGGAGGCCGCATGGCGCATCACAATCACGTCGGGCTGCATCGCCGCCAGCGTGTTCAGCGTGTCCACCAGGGATTCGCCCTTCGATACGCTTGAGCCGGAAGCGGTGATGGACACCGCGTCGGCGCTCAGGCGCTTGGCCGCGATCTCGAAGCTGGTGCGCGTGCGCGTCGAAGCCTCAAAAAAGAGATTCACCATCAGCCGGCCCCGCAGCAGATCCAGCCGCTTGTTCGCCTGCCGTTGCACCGGCTGAAAGCTTCTGGCTTTTTCGAGAATGACCTCGATTTCGGCGCGCGTCAGATCCTCAATGCCCAGAAGTCCCCGGCCCATCTAATCGGCTTTCTCCACCAGCAGCACCTTCTCAACGCCGTCGATCTCCTTGAACTTCACTTCGATGATCTCGTTGGCGGCGGTCTGCACCATGCGTCCCACATAGCGGGCTTCGATGGGCAGTTCGCGATGGCCGCGGTCGATCAGGCACAGCAGTTGCACGCGCGCCGCGCGGCCCTTGTCGAACAGCGCATCCAGGGCGGCCCGCACCGTCCGCCCGGTGTAGAGCACGTCGTCCATCAGTACGATGTCCTTGCCTTCCACCGGAAAATCGATCGCCGTGCCGTTCACCACGGGCTTGTGGCCCACCGTGGACAGGTCATCGCGGTACAGGTTGATGTCGAGAATGCCCACCGGCACCGTACGGTTCTCAAGCGCCTGAATCTTGGCCGCCAGCCGCTCGGCCAGGGGAATGCCGCGGCGGCGGATGCCGATGAACGCCAGACGGTCCAGATTCTCGGTCTTTTCAAGGATTTCGTGGGCCAGACGGACCAGCGTGCGGTCGATTTCCGACGCACTCATGATCTGTGATTTTTCACGGGTCGTGCTCATGGGGGTCGTGTGTAGGGTACCACGGCGGGCTTGCGGAATGCCGGTTTCGGTGCCTGTGAGTCCCGAAAGAGCGAACCGGCGCCGGACGCGTGCTATACTTGAGACGTCCATCCCTTTGGGGCATGCGCTGGACCTTTGTCCAGATGCTTGGCCTAATCGAACAAAGCTAAGGATTCCGGATCATGCCGAAACTGAAAACCCATAAGGGTGCGTCGAAGCGTTTCAAGAAAACGGGCACTGGAAAGATTGCCCGCCGGCACGCTTTCGCCCGCCACATTCTCACCTCCAAGGCGCCCGGCCGTAAGCGGCGTCTGGCGCAGAGTGTGGTGGCCGATTCGGCCAACGAAGCGGCGCTCAAGGTGATGCTCCCCTACTAGCGGAGCCCCGGGTGCAAGGCGGTGCGCGTGGCACGTGCCCGCCGGCCCCATCTGATTGAAAGGAGAAAAACGTGCCAAGAGTAAAACGTGGTCCAAAGCGGGCAGCGTCCCGCAAAAAGACCCTTGAAAAAGCGTCCGGTTATTTCCTGACCAAGAGCAAGCTGCACCGCTCCGCCCAGGAAGCCGTCGAGAAAGCCGGACGGTACGCCTTCATCGGCCGCCGCCGCAAGAAGCGCGACTTCCGCGCCCTCTGGATTCAGCGCATCAACGCGGCCTGCCGCCAGGCTGAGATGTCGTACAGCCGGTTCATGGATGGCCTCAAGAAGGCCGGGATTGAACTGAACCGCAAGATCCTCGCCGATCTCGCCGCCACCGACGCCGCCGCGTTCAATGAACTGGTGGCGAAGGCGAAGGCCGCCCTCGGCTAGCCCTCGGCTTGGCCTGTGTTCGGCCCGCGGCTTTGCCGGTGCTTCCAATGGATATGATCGACGAGGTTGCCCAAGATCCCTTAGCCGTTCTCGAAGAACGGATCGCCCGGACCGTGGACGTCATCAGTTCGCTCAAACGCGAACGGGATAGCGCGGACTCCGCCCGGACGGCCGCCGAAGCCGGCCGCAAAGCCGCCGAAGCCGACCGCGATGCGGCCCGTGCCGAGGTGGCCCGTCTGATGCGTGAAATGGATTCCCTGCGCGCCGAACGCAAACAGGTGAAGTCGCGCGTCGAAAAACTGCTCGGCCAGATGGACCTGCTGGCCCAGGGTTAGGTCCGGACCATGGCGGCGCCCGAACGCAAGCCGGTCCGGGTCACCATCTTTCACCAGAACTACACCATCCTCGCTTCCGGCGACGAGGCGGAGGTGCATGAGATCGCCCGTGAGATGGACGAACTCATGATGTCCATCGCCCGCCGCGCTGGCAATGTCGAAACCGCCAGACTGGCCGTTCTCGCCGGTCTCCACATGGCGGACGAACTCAGGCGCGCCCGCCGTGAACTGGATGCCCTGCGCGCACGCATTGAGGCCAAATCCGCCGAACTCAGTGGCCGGCTGGGCCGCGCGTTGGACGGTCAGGACTAACAGCCGGCAAAGGCCGGGGCGGCTTCATGACACCCAGGCAACGCCGCCGCCCCATGTCCGTCTTGCCGGTTGTGGCATGGGAGAACCGGCATGGAAAACCCACGCGCGCGTGGGGTCCACTATAATCAAGTACACGGAAGAATCATGTTCCTGTACCGGGTTGGATTCGCCCTGCTTGCCCCGGCGCTCCTGGCTGCGCCGTCCTTCGACCAGGTAAGGTCCATTTTCGCTGCCTCCTGTGTCTCCTGCCACGGGGCCGCCAACTCCCTTGGCGGACTGCGCCTCGACAGCCCCGAAGCCATCGCTCGCGGCGGCGCTGCCGGACCCCTCTTCACGCCCGGCCGCTCCACAGGCAGCCGGTTGCTTGCCCGGCTCACCTCCGCCAATCCCAAGGAACGTATGCCCATGGGCGCCGCGCCATTGAAACCGGCCGAGATTGCGGCCGTTCGCGAGTGGATCGACGGCGGAGCCCAGGTGCCCGCCACCGCGTCCATCGCCTCCACGGCGCCCAGGCACTGGGCCTATCGTAAGCCCGTCAAACCCGCGCCCCCGGCCGTTCGCGGCGGCTCCCAGGTGCGGAACCCCGTCGACCGCTTCCTGCTGGCGCGCCTCGAAAAACAGGGCCTCTCGTTCAATCGCGAAGCGCCGCGCGAGACTCTCATCCGGCGCCTGTCCCTCGACCTCACCGGACTTCCGCCCACCCCTCAGCAAGTGGCCGCCTTCTCATCCGACACCCGGCCCGACGCGTACGAACATCTGGTTGATGAGCTCCTCAAATCGCCCCGCTACGGGGAACGCTGGGCGCGCCCCTGGCTCGATCTCGCCCGCTACGCCGACACCAACGGCTTTGAAGCGGATCGCCGCCGGACCATGTGGCGGTATCGCGACTGGGTGATTGACGCCCTCAACGCCGACATGCCTTTCGACCAGTTCACCATCGAGCAACTGGCCGGTGACATGCTGCCGAACCCCACCGTGGCGCAGAAGATCGCCACCGGCTTCCATCGCAACACCATGTTCAACGAAGAGGGCGGCGTCGACAGGGAAGAGGCGCACTTTGAAGTTCTGGTGGACCGCGTCAACACCACCGCCAGCACCTGGCTGGGCGCCACACTGATGTGCTCCCAGTGCCACAACCATAAGTACGATCCGTTCACCCAGAAAGAGTACTACCAGTTGATGGCCTTCTTCAGCCAGACCACCAGGGCCAGTCAGAACGCCAGCGACGCCATCGCGAAATGGCGCGAAAAACAGATCGATCTGGCCACCGCGGAACAGGAGACGCGCCGCAAGCAGATCACCGGCCGCATCGCCTCACTCGAAGCCAAACTCAAGACCTCCACGCCGGAACTCGAACGCGAGCAGCAGGAGTGGGAGACCGGCGCTCTCGAAGCCGCCCGCGCCTGGCGTACCTTTGAGCCGTCCGGCCTTCAGTCCGCCGCGGGCGCCCAACTTGCCTTTGCGAACGGCTTCATCCTGGCCACGGGCGAGAACGCCCAACGCGAAACCTACACCCTCACGGGGCCCCTTCCCAAGGGCCCGCTCACCGCCCTCCGCATCGAAGCCAAACCCCATGCCAGCCTGCCCCGCAACGGCCCCGGCCGCGATATCTACGGCAACTTCATCCTCACCTCCGTCGCCGTGGAGATTGGTGGCCCCGGCGGATGGAAGCGCCTGGAGCCGCGCCGCGTCGTCTCCGATGACGGCCGGGTCGAGGATCGCAACAAGCGCCAGCTCTGGACCATCGACGCCTCGCGCGAGGAAAAGCGCCTCGCCCGGCAGTTGGTTCTCGTGCTGCCCGAAACGGAGATCCCCGAAGGCGCCCAACTCCGCCTCACGCTGGTGCAGAACTCCGACTTCGTCGGCCAAAGCCTGGGGCATTTCGCCATCGCCACCACCGCCTCCGCCGGCCCTGAGCGCCCGGTTCGAGTCCGCGCCAAACTGCGGCCGGCCTTCGAAAGCGCCACCCGCACCGAAGGCCAGAAGACCGAACTGGCCGAGTTCTTCCGCGGCATCGCCCCGTCCCTGGAACCCGTGCGCGATCTCATCAAGGAACTGCGCAACGATCTTGACCGCATGGGCATCGCCAGCGCCCTGGTGATGGAAGAGCCGCCGGGCTTTGAGCGGCCGTCCGATTTCATTCGCACCCGCGGCCTCTTTTCCGCAAAAGCCGGCAAGGTGTATGCCGACGTGCCGGCGGTGCTGGGCGCCCTGCCGCCCGATAGCCTGCCCAACCGTTTGGGCCTGGCCCGATGGCTCGTGAGCCGCGAAAATCCGCTCACCGCCCGCGTTGCCGTGAACCGCATGTGGGAACAGTTCTTCGGCCGAGGCATCGTCGAAACCAGCGAGGATTTCGGCACCATGGGTGAGCGGCCCCTCCATCCCGAACTGCTCGATTGGCTGGCCACGGAGTTCATGGACCGCAACTGGAGCCAGAAAGCGATGCACCGCCTCATCGTCACCTCCGCGGCGTATCGACAAAGCTCGGCGGTCACTCCGCCGCTGCTCGAAGCGGACCCCTACAACCGCCTCATCTCGCGCGGCCCGCGCTTCCGCCTGGAAGCGGAGATGGTTCGCGATGCCGCCCTGGCTGCCAGCGGTCTGCTGAGCGCCAGAATTGGTGGCCCCAGCGTCTTCCCGCCGCAGCCGGAAGGAGTCTGGGACGTGCCCTACTCCGATGAGCGCTGGATTGAGAGCAAGGGCGAGGACCGCTATCGCCGCGCGCTCTATACGTTCCTGCGCCGCAGCGCGCTTTACCCGGCCATGATGAACTTCGACGCCACCTCGCACGAAGTCTGCACCGTGCGCCGCGTCCGCACCAACACCCCGCTTCAGGCTCTCACCACGCTCAACGATCAGGCGTTCTTCGAAGCCGCCCGCGCCCTGGCGGCCCGCATCGCGCGGGAAGGCGGAACCGAGGACCGCGCTCGCGCCACCCACGGCTTCCGTCTGGTGGCCAGCCGCGCTCCTTCCGCCCGTGAAATGGACCGCCTTCTCAGTTGGCTCGCCCAGGAGCGCCGCTACTTCGAAACCCACGTCGCTGAAGCCACCAGGCTCGCCGGCGGAGCCGAGATGGCCGCCTGGACCGTTTTCGCCAACGCACTGCTCAACCTTGACGAGGCGCTCACCAAGGAATAGCCATGTCCAACGAACTGCACCTCCTCACGCGCCGCCACTTCTTTGGACGCTCGGCCTGCTTCGGACTGGGAGCGGTGGGCCTGCACGGCCTGCTCAATGAGGGCCACGCGCAAACCCTCCACCATCCGGCCCGTGCCAGGAACGTGATCTTCCTGTTCATGGCGGGAGCCCCCTCCCAACTGGACCTGTTCGACTTCAAGCCGAAGCTCCGCCAGCACGATGGCCAGCCCTGCCCGGAAGATCTCATCAAGGGTGAGCGCTTCGCGTTCATCAAGGGCGTTCCCAAGCTGCTCGGCACGCCGCACGATTTCGTCCGGCACGGCCAGAGCGGCGCCCATCTTTCGAACCTTCTGCCGCACCTGGGCGGCATCGCCGACGACGTCGCGTTCGTCAAGTCGATGCACACCCCGCAGTTCAACCACGCCCCGGCTCAGTTGTTCCTCAACACCGGCCATCAGGTGGCCGGACGCCCCAGCCTGGGCGCCTGGTTAAGCTATGGCCTGGGCAGCCAGAACAAGGACCTTCCCGGCTTCGTCGTTCTGCTCTCAGGCAAGAACGCGCCCGATGGCGGCAAGAGCTGCTGGGGATCGGGCTTCCTGCCCAGCACCTATCAGGGCGTCGAGTTCCGCCGCAGCGGCGAACCGGTCCTGTTTCTTTCCAATCCCGACGGCATGAGCCAGGAAACCCGCCGCCGTTCGCTCGATCTGGTGCGCGACCTGAACGGCATGCACAAGGAGGACATCGGCGACCCCGAAATCGACTCCCGCATCGCCGCCTACGAAATGGCCTACCGCATGCAATCGAGCGTGCCCGGTTTGACTGACATCTCCGAAGAGCCCGAGCACATCCACCAGCTCTACGGCACCGAGCCCGGCAAGAACTCATTTGCAAACAATTGCCTGCTCGCCCGCCGGATGGTGGAGCGCGGCGTCCGCTGCGTGGAGCTTTTCCATCGCGGCTGGGATACCCACGGGTCATCCAGCGACGAGGACATCGTCAACAAGCTCCACTTCCTGTGCCGCGAAGTCGACCGCGCCTCCGCCGCGCTGGTCAAGGATCTGAAACAGCGCGGCCTGCTCGATTCCACCATCATCGTCTGGGGCGGCGAATTCGGCCGCACCCCGATGAACGAGGCCCGCAGCGGCTCCAGGTTCCTGGGACGCGATCATCACCCGCGCGCCTTCACCATGTGGATGGCCGGTGGAGGGTTCAAGGGCGGCGTCACCGTGGGCGCCACCGACGATCTCGGCTACAACATCGCCGAGGACCCGGTTTCCGTCCATGATCTGCACGCCACCATGCTCCACCAGCTCGGGTTGGATCATACCCGGCTCACCTATCGATTCCAGGGCCGCGACTTCCGTCTAACCGATGTTCACGGCGAGGTGGTTCGGAAACTATTGGCATGATCAGGGTATTGTCTAAAGGACATGAGGGTATAGCCGATACCATTCAAGGAAGGGAGCCGGTTTGGAGATCTGCCAAGGTCCCGAATGTTGGACTCAATGAGAATCCTGGTTGCCGATGATAGTGTAGTTTCACGCCGCCTCCTGGAGGTCACGCTCAAGAAGTGGGGCTACGAAACCGTCTCCGCGTCCGACGGCACTCAGGCCTGGGACGTCCTCAAACGCGACGATACCCCGCAACTGGCCATTCTGGACTGGGTGATGCCCGGTTTCACCGGCCCCGAAGTCTGCCAGAACGTCCGGCAAGTCAGCCGTGACCGGTATGTCTACATCATCCTGCTCACCTCGAAGAGCCTCAAAGACGACCTCATCCAGGGCATGAACGCCGGCGCCGACGACTATCTCACAAAGCCCTTCGACCCCACCGAACTCCAGGTGCGCCTTCGCGCCGGGCGCCGCGTGATCGACCTTCAAACCGAACTTGTAGCCGCCCGCGAGGCCCTGCGCGAACAGGCCACGCACGACGCGCTCACGCACCTTCTCAACCGCGCTTCCGTTCTTGAGGTGCTCACCCGCGAACTCGGCCGCGCCGAACGCGAGGAATCGCCCATGTCGATGGTGATCTGCGACCTGGACAAGTTCAAGTCCGTCAACGACCGTTTTGGTCATCTGGCCGGCGACGCCGTTCTCAAACAGGCCGCCCGCCGCATGCAGACCAACATCCGCACCTATGACTCCGTGGGCCGCTACGGCGGCGAGGAGTTCATCGTGGTTCTGCCCGGCTGCGACGCCGAAGCCGCCGCCGGACACGCCGAACGCCTTCGGGCAGCCCTCGAAGCCGAACCGATGGATCTTGGTGAAACCGTCGGCGGGTCCATTCAAGTCACCGCCAGCTTCGGTGTCGCTTCGGTGGGCGGCCGCACCTACACCACACCCCAGGCCCTGCTCCATTGCGCCGACGAGGCGCTCTATGAGTCCAAGCGCGCCGGGCGCAACCGGGTGACGGTCTGGAATCCGGCTCAGGCGGTGCAGCAGGACCAACCTCGCGCCGGCCACGGCGAAACCGTTCTTGAGCCCGCCGCGGAAATCGTTCCCTCGCACGGGCGCTAAAGCGCGTCCCGCAGAATCGCCTCCAGGTCCTCCAGCGAAAGCTCCGCCGCGTTGCCCCGCATACTGCTTGCCACACCGGCCCGCCGAGCAATCTCCGGCACGTGTTCTTCCCGGACCCCAAAACCGCCCAGACGCCCAATGCCAAGGCCGCTCTGCAGCCCGCGCAGATGCGCCACCAGGCCGGCTGTGTCCGGTGAACCCGTCAGGATCCGCGCCACCTCGCCGTACCGTTCGCGCGCCGCTTCCCCGCATCGCGCCAGATTCATCTCCGTCACCGGGGCCAGCAGCGCCGCGCACACCGCCCCGTGCGGCGCCTGGAACATTCCGCCGATAGGCGCGGCGAAACCGTGCACCGCGCCCAATCCCGCATTGGCCAGCGCCATGCCGCTCCACAGCGCCGCCAGAGCCATGTCTTCCCGCGCCGCCTCATCCTGGTGCGCCCGCCGCAAGGCGGATCCGGCCAACCCCATCCCTGCCCGGCACAACGCATCCGTCATCGGGTTGGCGCGCGGCGAGACAAACGGCTCAATCAACTGCGTCAGAGCGTCCATGCCGGTGGACGCTCGAACGCTCGCCGGAAGGTCTCGTGACAACAACGGGTCGACTAATGCCGCCACGGGCAGCATCTTCGGGCTGCGGAGACTCGCCTTCACACCATGCGCCGGCGAGCTCAGCACCGCGTTGCGTGTCGCCTCGGCGCCGGTGCCCGCCGTGGTTGGCACGGCGAGGAACGGCGCTGGCGCATGCTGGATGGTCTTGCCCGCGCCCACCACTTCCAGATAGTCGAGCACGGGGCCCGGGTTGGTGATCATGGCGGCGATCGCCTTGCCGGCATCGATCGCGCTGCCGCCGCCAATGGCCGCCACCACGTCGCACCGTTCCCTGCGCGCGGTCTCGACACCCCGTTCCACCACCTCGATGGTGGGTTCGCCCGCCACCGGGAAGAGGACGCCTTCCACCAGCCCTTGCGCACGCTCCGGCGTGCGGCCAGTCACGATCAGGCATCGCAACCCCAGGCGCCGCGCGATCTCGCCGGTCTCAGCCGCCACGCCCGCGCCGAAGATCACCTGGCCCGCGGTGGCGAACTCAAACCGGCTACCAGCCATGATCCTCGGGGAACACGTTCCGCAGCTTCACGCTCCATCGGGGCTCAGCCATCATCTCCCCCACCGCATCGCGCCACCGCGCGTAATGCGCGGTTTCCTTGTGCGCAGCCACGGCCGCCTCGTTCCGGTAGACCTCAATCAGAGTGAAGCGCGCCGGGTCATCCAGGTGCGACAGAAAATCGAACCGCGCCACCCCGGGCTCCTGGACACTGTTAGACGCGTTGTCGATGGTGGCCGCCTGGAATGCCTCCACAAACTCCGGCTTCACTCGAATATGCACTTGAACGATCAACATGGCCTGCAATGAACTCCTGTGAGAGCTGAACTCTAGCAATCATCTATTGTCTTGAATGATAATAGACACGCCCATGCGCCGCCGATCCTTCCTCAGCCTTCCCCTCGCCGCCACCCTGCCGGCCGCCCCACCCGAATCCTTCACCGCCATCCAGGGCGTCTGCGCCTGGCCCAATCTTCAGAAACTCGCCGATGGCACTCTCGTCGCCACCATCTTCAACCAGCCCTGCCACGGCGAGTGGGAAGGCGACCTGGACTGCTGGGCCAGCACAGACCAGGGAAAAACCTGGCGATTCCGCGGCCGCCCCGCGCCCCATGAGCCAGCCACCAACCGCATGAACTGCGCCGTGGGACCGGCCCGCAACGGTGACCTCGTCGTGCTGGTCAGCGGCTGGACCAACCGCAATCCCAAGGGTCAGCCTTCATCCCCCCTCACCGGCCAGATTCTTCGCCCATGGATCTGCCGCTCCTCCGACGGAGCCCGCACCTGGGCACACGCCGGCCGCTTTCCCGATCCGCCTCCCGTAGGCCCCGGCATCGACAACCAGTTCGTGCCATTCGGCAACATCGAGACCGCCGCCGACGGCTCCCTGTGTGTCTCCGCCTATACACGCAAGGATCACACGCGCAACTGCTGCCTGCTGCGCAGCCGTGACGACGGCCGCACCTGGGGCCAGATCGTGGAACTGAATCCCATCGGCAATGAGACCGCCATTCTGCACCTGGGCGGCGGCCGGTGGCTGGCGGCCAGCCGCATGTTCGAACGCCCCGGCGACGCCCACCACATCGAGCTGTTTGCCTCCGAAGACGATGCCAAAACGTGGCGACGCCGCGGTCCGCTGACCCTGCCCGGCCAGATCACCGGGCATCTCACGGCGCTCCCCGATGGCCGCGTTCTGCTCACCTATGGCAACCGCAACACCGGCAACTTCGGCGTCGATGCCCGCCTCAGCGCGGACGCGGGCGGAACCTGGGGCGCGCCGTTCCGCATCGCCAACACGCCCTTCTCCGATTGCGGCTACCCGGCCAGCGTTGTGCTGGGCAACGAGGCGGTCACCGTCTACTACACACGCGTCTCCCAAGGCTACTTCTACGAAATGCGCACAGTGCGCTGGGAACTGCCCCGAAAAACGGCTTAGGAATGTTTTTCACTCAGTGAACCAATTCAGCACCCGTCTGCGCGCAGACAGGCGCCATGACGGCGGCTTCCATGCCGTGAATGCCAACGTGCTGCCGGAATGCCGGCAGGCCGTCACGAACTGGCGGCGGTAGTGGACCTCTGCTCGCGCTCAATGGCGAGCAACTCGCTCCGGCGGCGCAGCTTGACACTGTCATCGACGCGCCGCCAGAACTTGCGGAAGTACTGTGCGGCCGAGATCAGCGAGAAGAAGACCACCACGTCCATGCCGGCGCGAGCCCAGCGCCCCAGTTCCGGCCAGCGCATGGCGAGCAGGACCAGGGAGATGGCGGCCACCTGCGACACCATCTTCGTCTTGCCGAGATCACTGGCCTGAATGGTATAGCCTTCAGCCGCCGCGATCGCTCGCAAACCGGAGATGGCGAACTCGCGGCCGATGAGCAGAATGGCCATCCAGCCCGGCACCGCATGCACCTGCACCAGGGAGATGAGCGCCGCTGAGATCAGCAGCTTGTCGGCAATCGGATCGAGCAGCGTGCCGACGGTAGTCACCTGTCCCCAACGGCGCGCGAGATAGCCATCCAGCAGATCCGTGGCGGCCGCCGCCAGGAAAATGGCCAGCGCCAGCAGGTGGCTGGATACGTCGGTTCCCAGCAGGTTCAATGATGACCCGCCTTGAACCAACACCGCCACCAGCAGCGGAACGAAGAAGATCCGCAGCAGGGTGAGTAGGTTCGGAAAGTTCATCCGGTCATCCTCACTATAGCAGCCGGACCTTCAGACTCATCATTCGATGAGAAACGCTCGCCGCTAGGCGACGGGCGCGGTATCCGCGCTCGGGTGTAGGGCGAGGAACGGCTTCAGGCGCCGCACCAGGGACCGGGGCACTTCGGCCTCCACTTCGCAGTGCGTGGCTCCATATTCAGAGCGGAGCACGCGCCCATGCTCATGCAGCAGGTGCAGCACGCCGCCTTCACCCACCGGGACGCGAAGGAAGACCGGCTCCACCGGGTCCAGAACCAACTGCTCATCCACCATGCGGAGCAGCGCCTCGACACCCTCCCCGGTTCGCGCCGAAACAGCCGCCGCCAGCACGGGGCCCTCGGTTGCGTCGCCCAACACGCGCCGCGCCACGCTCATCGGATCTTCGCCGGCTCCATCCAGAAGGTCCACCTTGTTCAGAACCAGAATCTGCGGCGTCGATTCCACACCCAACTCGGTGAGCACGCGCAGCACCTGCGCGGTGTGTTCGGTGGCCTGCGGGGAAGAGACATCCAGCACGTGGAGAAGCAGGGAGGCTTCCACCACTTCTTCCAGCGTGGCGCGGAACGCCTGCACCAGAGTGGTGGGCAGGCGCCGGATGAATCCCACGGTGTCGCTCAGCAGCACCTTGCGGCGCGAAGGGAGCAGAGTGTGCCTCACAGTGGGGTCGAGCGTGGCGAACATGCGCGCATCGGCCATCACACCCGCGCCGGTCAACCGGTTGAAGAGGGACGACTTGCCGGCGTTCGTGTAGCCCACCAGGGCCACCGTGGCCAGCGGCACTTCCTGGCGCTGCTTGCGTTGCACGCCGCGGCCCGCCCGGACATTCTCAATGTCGGCCTCGATCTTCCGGATCCGCCGGAAGATCCGGCGGCGGTCCGTCTCCAGCTTGGTTTCGCCCGGGCCGCGCGTTCCGATTCCGCCGCCCAGCCGGGAGAGCTTGGTGCCCTGGCCCGCCAGACGAGGCAGCATGTAGTTCAACTGGGCCAGTTCCACCTGCAACTGGCCTTCGCGTGTTCGCGCGCGCCGGGCGAAGATGTCGAGGATGAGCTGGGTGCGATCAAGCACCCGGCAGTCGAGGGCGTTTTCCAGGTTGCGCTGCTGGGTGGGCGTGAGTTCGCTGTCGAAGACCACCAGATGGGCGCCGTACGCCGCCACCAGTCCGGCCACCTCTTCCACCTTGCCCGAGCCGATCAGCGTGGAGGCCAGCGCCTGATCGCGGTTCTGGAGCAGACACTCCAGCACCTCCGCGCCGGCGCTTTCCACCAGCACGGCCAGTTCCATGAGCGATTCTTCGGGGTTGTCTCCCGCGTGGTCAGGCGCACGCCCACGGGCGTCTCCCTTCTGAACCGCGATGCCAACCAGAATCGCTTTTTCCGGCACGTCTCCCCGGGTCCGGCCGGTCTACTCCGGATGCGAAGGCAGCGGCGCCGGGCCGCCCGCGTACGCGCCCGCCGTGGCGTGGGAGGAGTGCGGCTTGGCCACCACAACCGTGGAAATGGCGTGTTTGAAGATCAACTGTTCCTGATTGTTGGCCTCGAGGATCACTGAGTACTTGTCGAAGCTGCGAATCCGCCCGGACAGCTTGACGCCACTCATCAGGTAGATGGTGAGGTACGTCTTTTCCTTCCGTGCGTTGTTGAGGAAAGCTTCTTGAATGTTCTGTTGTTGTTGAGTCGGCGGCTTTTCCATTCTCGTTCGATGACACTCCCTTCTGTCCACACGAAGAGGGCGGACGACGGCTCGGGTGGCCGTTCGTCCATTCTACATCAAGAATTCCGCATCGTGGCACGGCACCGGAAGGGCCTGAAGTACTGGTACGGCGCCAAGCCGTGCCGAAATGTCACAGCAAAGTGATAATGTCCCCTTAGAGCAAAGTAGAAATGTCCCCTTGACAGCCTCAGGCTTGGAGGATGCAAGAGGACCAGCTACTGATGACCCAGCGTGAGCGGGACCGATTGGGGACGC